>CAZQXM010000045.1:4189-5370 GCA_964597205.1 uncultured Gammaproteobacteria bacterium | reverse complement strand
AAGAGTAGTAGGTCAATAATAAAACTACCAGCAGCAATTGCTGGTAAAGCCAAACTGAAAATCGATAGCGACGAAGAAGAGCGCAGACTATTCTATGTCGCCCTAACCCGCGCACGGCTCGAAGCTAATATCAGTTATCACTTGAAGAACGATAAAGGCTCTGGTGTTCAGCCTTCTATGTTTATTACTGAACTAGATAAACAATACTGCGAAATCCTAGAGCCTGAAATACAATCAGAAACTGAACTTGAGATGCTCGCAGCTCAGTTCGCCTACGTGGATAATACGGATAATATATTATCCTTGGAGCATGATTTTATTGAAGGTCTGCTTAGTGGCTACAAACTCTCTGTTACTCATTTGAATAACTATCTAAGATGCCCTAGATTATTTTTCTACCAGAATTTACTGCGCGTACCTGCTGCTAAAACCAAACATGCTTGTTTCGGTAGTGCTGTGCATAATGCTTTATTCGATCTAGGTACTGCTATTAAATCTAATAATGACGCCGCGCCTGACCGGCGCGGCTGGTCTTCTCTCTCGCCTCAACACGGGAGCGAGCTCCCGTGTTTTCAGCTTCGTTCGAATAAAGATGCTGGTTTAGAGTTCCTCCTTAAACGCTTCGAGGAACGCCTAAAAGACGAAAATATGAGCAGCCAGGATTATACTGACGCTCTAGTCTTCGGCAAGGATACTCTAACTAAATATTTCAATCAATACCAAACCAAACTCTATGATCCATCAGTAACTTTATTACTTGAGCATAATTTTGGACATAAGGGTCTTAGCTATAAAAATATAGAGTTAGATGGTAAGCTCGATAAAATCGAGATTGTGGATAATAAGGCTATAGTCGTGGACTATAAAACCGGCAACCCTAGCACTAAGGCTAAATCTTTAAACCCTGGTGGTGACTACCATAGACAGATAGTTTTCTATAAACTCTTAATTGACCTGGCGCGCAAAGCTGGATTGTTTAAAGCTGAGATGCTGTGCGGCGAGATAGATTTCGTGCAAGCAGATGCCAAGGGGAATTTCTCTAAAGAAAGTATTTATGTTAGCGATGAGGATCTTTTAACGCTAGAAAAAAATATTGATGATATGTGCGCTGGGCTTAAAGCGCAGCAATTCGATAAAACTACGGATAGAAAAGTCTGTGAGCGTTGTGATTTCAACTCTAT
>CAZQXM010000045.1:0-4089 GCA_964597205.1 uncultured Gammaproteobacteria bacterium | reverse complement strand
AAATCAGAATTATCCTCAAGTATTCTAAGCATTTTATAAGTACCAGCAGTCATGGCACGAATATGGTCTTGATAAGGGTTGCGCTCTAGATAGAGCTGGTAAGCTTTAGCACCGGTAACAGAACCATTCTCAAAATCGAAATAACTCGGCAGCTCAGAGCCACGGCGCTCGCGCTGAGTGAGCGAACAAGTATGCAGATCGGGTCTATAACCGAGATAATCAATAATAGACCAAAGAAAACTAATACTCATCAAAGCTAAATACTGATTAGGTTTCTGACCAGATTTGGCTTGCTGATCTAACGCGCGCAAGTGCGAATAAACTATTTCGAAGGGTTGCTTATAACTATCATTCAAAACTGCGATATGATCGAGCACTTCAAGCATAAAATAGGCTAGAGTCATAAGATCATAATCAGTTCTTAGCGCACGAAAATCATCAATTAGCTTAGCTTGCAGCAACACATCTAATTGACGACCCTTAGCTAGCTGTAAATCACAGTAATTAAAAACCTGAGTCTTAGCTGCGTAGCCACTGCTAGCCTTAGCAGCGCTTTTAGCAACAGCGCGCAAAGGACCTAATTCTGGACTATAAAGCACAACTATACGATCAGCTTCGCCGAGCTTAATGGTTTTGAGGACTAGAGCTGTTGTTGAGTACTCCACCTTAATCCATTATATGGGCTAGCTGTCATTGCGAGGAGTAGATTCGCTACGCTCACTACAGGCTTAGCGACGAAGCAATCCATTTATGGATACAATTTAATGTTCGGATAATAGTGATTTAAGATCTCTCTATATCCAGCCCCATCTTCAGCCATATTTTTTGCCCCATATTGAGTCATACCGATACCATGCCCGAAGCCAGTACCTGAGAAGCTATATTTATCACCCTGCTTAGTTAATTGGAAATTCGTACTTGGCAGACCTAGTTTATGTCTCAGTTCTTCGCCGCTTAAATATCTAGTAGCTAATTGTTCTTTAGTCTCTGCACGCACTTGAGGATTAATAGCATCAAAAATATCTCTATTCTCGTCTTGGCGCCATTCTGGCTTAGAATCTTCTTGTATTTTAGATTCATGACTCTGTTTACCTGATAGCTGCACTCGCATGGCTCTTCCCTCTATTGATCTCTGAAACACTGTAATAGCTCGAATTTCAGCAAGTTTAAGATCTGCTAATTTAGATTGCAGATCGCTAATACTGAACTCACGAGTCCAAGATTGATAACTAGATCCTTGAGCATAATCATTCACTGGCAGCAAATAAGGTCGCGGTGACAAACCCCAGGTATCGCTAAGACTTGCTGTGTAGTTACCACCACTACTACTATAATAAGCATCTACATAGTTACCGAGACTATCAAGCATCACTTCACCATTAGTCTCAGAGACAGCTTTACGACCCTTATCATCTTCGCGATCGTAACCTAAATACATTTGATCAGCGACACCAGGCTGCAAAGTATCTTTATGCTTAAGAGTGTTAAGCGTATAAGTGCGAGCACAAACAGCCTGTGCCTTCAAAGCCTCTAAGGGCCAGCGACTGGGCATTTCGCTGCTAACAACAGATTTCAAGTAGTCTTCTAGTTCAAGCCTATTAACTAGTTGTAATCCCTCGCGAACTATCATAGAGCCCCTGAACTTATGTCCTTGTACTATAAACAAATCATCTGACTCAAACGAATACTCCCCACTAATAAAATAACTTTTGTTTTTATTAGTAACGCTGTTAGCTTTAATTAAAGTTTCAGAGCCAGATTCAAAAGTGTAAAGAGTTTTGCCAGCTTGCACTAGTGAATAATCTGCTTTGGCACTTAGTACTAACTGGGGAGCCCCTTCAATTAAAGATACAGAAACCAACTTCGCACTTGCTGGAAGAATAAAAAATATAACTAATAGTAGTCTTATTAGCACCCTATAACATTATGTCATTGTGAGCGAAGCGAAGCAATCTATATCAAGCAAGCAGAGCCGCAAACTCCACATCACCAATAACTTTCACGCCTAATTCCTGCGCCTTATCGTATTTAGATCCCGGGCTATCACCGCAGAGTAGATATGAGGTTTTTTTAGAGACTGAACTGCTGACCTTGCCGCCATTAGCTTTAATTAACTCTTCATAGTGATCGCGACTATGACTAAGAGTGCCAGTAATCACGAAACTCAAACCAGCGAGTTTATCGCCGAGGCTTTTAACGCTACCGCTCTGTATATCTAGTAAAGCCACTTCTGCTAATAATTGCTGAGCCATAGCACTATTGAAATAATTAGTTAGCGATTCTATTATCCTAGGACCTAGACCATCTATCTCTAATAATCCAGCGCCTTGCTTATTAACACACTCACTGCGCAAAGATTCTAAATCTGGATAGTAACTAGCTATAAGCTCAGCGACAGTCGCACCTACATGACGAATACCCAGCGCGAACAAGAACCTAGCAAAACTACGAGAACGGCTCTCAGCTATAGAATTAATAGCATTATTCGCAGAAAGCTCACCCATCCTTTCAAGGCTAAGAAGCTGATCCTTAGTGAGTTTGTAGAGATCTAGAGGACCACGTATAAGACCTTTATCGAGCAATTGCTCAACTAAAGCTGGACCAACACCATCTATATTCATAGCGTTCTTAGAACACCAATGCTCTAATCTGCGCTGTACCTGCGCTGGACAACTAGCAACGTTAGTACATCTAAGAAAGGCATCTTCTTTCTCGGTGTCAGATCCGCAAGCTGGGCATTTCTCTGGACTTAGTATCGCTGTTGCACTAGCAGGTCTTTTGCTGAGATTAACTTCTATAATTTCTGGGATAATCTCACCTGCCTTGCGCACTTGGACATAGTCACCCACTTGCACGCCAAGCTTAGCTATTTGATCGAAGTTATGCAGTGTCGCGCGCTTCACAGTGGTGCCTGCGAGCTGCACTGGCATTAGGTTTGCGACTGGTGTTATTGCACCCGTGCGCCCAACTTCATACTCTACAGATAGCACTTGAGTCTCAGCAATTTCAGCTGTGAATTTAAGTGCTATCGCCCAGCGCGGTGCTTTAGCGGTAGATCCCAGTGTGCGCTGCAAATCCAATTCATTAATCTTCACAACCGCACCATCGATTACATAATCAAGATCATCTTTATGTTCTTGCCAGTGATGATAAAGTGAAATAACTTCTTCTATATTTTTGCAGAGTTTATTATGCTGGTAGTTAGTTGGCAAACCTAGTTTCGCTATTAGTTCGAGACCTTGGTAATGAGTCGTCACGTCATTCTGAGCACACCGCTCGTCATTCTGAACACACCGCTCGTCATTCTGAGCGAAGCGAAGAACCCCAGTACTACCACGTAAAGTCTGGAGATCCTTCGCTTCACTCAGGATGACACCATAAAGAAACACACTCAAATTCCGCTTAGCTGTAATCGTTGAGTCCAGCTGCCTAAGGGAGCCTGACGCCGTATTGCGCGGATTAGCATAGAGTTTATCGCCACTAGCAGCTTGCTCTTTATTCACCTGCTCAAAAGCAGATTTAGACATATAAACTTCGCCGCGTAATGAAAATGGCTCAACAAGTGACACTTGTTGCGACAAAGATTTAATAGTAGAAATATTAGGCGTAACATCCTCACCTATGCGCCCGTCACCACGAGTTGCAGCACGATACAGACGCCCATCACGATAATCAATAGCGATACTAAGTCCATCTATCTTCAGTTCAAAAACATAAGTGCGCGGCGTCTCTGCTCCTATAATTCTATTGATGCGATCTTCCCAATCACGTATATCCGCTTCACCAAAAGCATTAGCAAGACTCGCAAGTGGCACTTCATGGGTGACTTTTTGTAAGCCCTTCACTGGAGTATCTTCTTCAAGCGGCGCACCAACAGCCTGTGAAGGACTATCCACTGTAATGAGTTGTGGATACTCAGACTCAATAGCAAGTAACTCTTGCATATGCGCGTCATAAACCTGATCTTCTACTTCAATCTGATTCTCTAGATAGTAAAGTTTATTCCAACGCTTAAGTTGGTTTTTTAGTTCTTCATAACGAGACTCTATAGTTGTTGGGATTGAAGGCACCAGAGTCTATTATAACTAG
>CAZQXM010000044.1:0-11338 GCA_964597205.1 uncultured Gammaproteobacteria bacterium | reverse complement strand
AGAGCCTACCCGAAGCCTTAAATACTAAAAATTAAGTTAGAGCGTGGAAATTCCAATAGATATGCACCTAATTTTGATTGTGGTGCTAACGGTAAAGTTCTAGATGATATGTTTTTCTTTCTTTATCATGCAGTTAAGCGTGAGGAGCCTGTTACGAAAGACGAGTTATTAGATAAAGGTGCAAAGGATGTTCAGAAAGCTGCAATGCTCGAAATTTTACATGCAGCTGTCATGTCTAGAAGGCCTATATTGCCTCCTAAGATGTTTAAAGTAGAGTTTATTGAAGCTGTACGTCAGGATATTCATACCCAGACAGGAGTTATGCCAGGTATTCCTTACTATCCGAAAGAGCATGAATTTGCCGGTGAGTTGGATGGATCCTGGAGCCCCTAAAATAAAGCCACATTACCCGTCTTAACATATTATGTTATAATAGCCCTATACGCATGTCTAAGCTTCAAAGCCCAGCCAATATGACCACATCCCTAGAAACAGCCCGCTCAGTATTTACTGATGAAATTAAGGCCCTAGAATTTGTGGCGGCGTCTTTGGGTCAGAGTTTTGAAGAAACAGTAAATAAGTTAGTTAAAATCAAAGGTAAAGTCGTAGTTACCGGCATGGGCAAATCTGGTCATATCGGAGCGAAGATCGCAGCGACTTTAGCGAGCACTGGTACGCCGGCGTTCTTCGTGCACCCAGCTGAGATGGGACACGGGGATCTTGGTATGCTCACTCAAGACGATGCGGTGATCGCGATATCGTTTAGCGGCAAGACTGATGAGCTGCGCAAAGTTCTCTCACCAATCAAACGTCTTGGTGTTCCACTTATTTCTATTACTGGTAACGCTGATAGCGTGCTCGGTGAATTTTCAGATTGTATTTTACTGACACCGATTAGTAAGGAAGCTTGTCCGCTTGATCTTGCTCCTACTAGTAGTACGACAGCAGCTTTAGTTATGGGTGACGCACTCGCCATAGCGCTGATGCGTAAACGTAATTTCCGTGAAGAAGATTTTGCGCGCTCGCATCCTTTGGGTTCGCTTGGTAAGAGCCTGCTTATGGTTTCTGAGCTAATGCGCAAAGAACAGCAAGTGCCAGCGGTGCAGCTTGATGCGCCGCATCTTCAAGTGCTAGAGGAGATCAACGCTAAGCGTCTTGGACTTACTACAGTGGTTGATAATCAAGGTAAGCTGAAGGGCGTAATTACAGATGGGGATTTGCGCCGTGCTCAGATTAAGTTTAGTAAAGAAATTTTTGATAAGCAAGCTAAGGACATCATGGCGACCGAGCCGAAAACCATCGCTTCTAGTTCAGCGGCTCTAACGGCACTTAAGATTATGGAAGAACACAGGATTTCTAACCTAATAGTTTTAGACGCCGAGGCGAGACCATGCGGTATAGTTGATCTTAAGGATTTCTTGCAGGCGGGGTTACTATAAAATGAAAATGATAAGGATGAATTTTATTGGCATATTACTACTCTTGATAGTAGCTGTTGCTCTCATTGGTTTGCCTAGTCTGATTATCCAATCAATCTGGAACACCGCTTTCGAGAGAACTATTGAGCGTGATATGAGTATTGCTCTCTGGCAGGCGGCTTTATTATGGGCTGCGTTATTAACAGCACTTTATAGTACTGGTATTTTTAAGTTACAAATCGATTTTCGTACTATTGAAAATATAGATCCACAGCAGATTGATGATCCGGATCTTAGAGCAGAAATCGAGAAGATTAAAGCTATCAACAAAGAATTGAGAAGCCAAGAAATTAGTCAAGATAGTCGGAAGTCTGATTAAAGTATAGTTTGATATATTTAATAGCTAAAAACCGGGGTTAAAGCATATAAAGTATGTATTATATTTAAATTTTGCACTCGCTATGACAGTGCAAGCTTGGTTGTTGGTAGATTAATTAATTTGTGGAATGTGGAGGGTACGACCTTAGCGTGCCGGGAAGATGCTCGTAAGCGCCTCATGCTCCGCAACCGGCATACTAAGCTGAATACGATTCACCAGGTGCGCTTGCTGCTCTTCGCCCCAATTGAAACCTAGATCTAAGCTTAAACCTATAGCATCAGCTCTGCGAGCGATCTCACGTAATTTAGCATTAGGACGAGCTTCACTAAGCGGTAGACCATCGTAAGTCATTTTAATGGTGAGCGAATCACCTCTGTGCATCACGTCGATATTAATATGAGTAAGTCCAGCGTGTTTACCATTTTCTTCGATAATACTTTCTACTAGGCGTTGAATAATTCTGAATAAATTAGCTTTCTCCTCGCTGCTCAGTTCTACATGTGCTGCGTTAGGACTTAGATATATCCGTGGTTTGCCGCGATATATTTCAGTAATCTTGCGTGCGTAAATCTCAAGCGGATCGAGAATACCACGTCCAGCTTCGAACTGGAAAGGAACCATAGTGAACAATAGAGTATCTAGTTCGTTGATTACTTTTTCGAAATCGTATCTAATAAGCTCTAGTTTGGTTTGGTTAGTGACATCAAGCTCTACCCTGTCGAGTATCTCATCGAGTTGATTCTGGATGTGAGCTAGAGGCGCAACAGTGCGTTGTTGAAAATCTTTAGAAAGCAGATCTAGACTGTATTCCAGTTCTTTATATATTTTATTGCGCAACTCTTGCATATCAACTAAAGCTGGGCTAGTTTTGCGCTGAGGCATTTCTGCTAATTGCATTTTAGGCATTTGCGGCAATTGAATATTAGGCATTGCAGGCAGATTAGGTAGTCTGATTTGTTTATCGAAACCCTGACTCTCTGAGAATTTAGAACTCACTGAACCGATTAAATCTTGGCAGTTGCTTCGTAATTGTTGTACTCCACGCAAAGCTTTTTCTAGACCGTCTGCGATGCGAGTGCTGGTTTGGAATTCTGGCATCTTAGGCAAGCTCATACTAGGTAACTGCCAACCGCTATCAGCAAGTATCGATAAAGCACAAAGACTGATTAAAGCTAAAATCACCGGCACCGTTTCAAGGTAGTTGCCGAAACAATACATTAATTGTCCAATTGCTAAAACTAAAGCTGAAATAGCACCAAGAATAATTAATCTAGCCCTTAGTACCGTAGAAGCGAAAAGCACTCCAGCACAGGTAAGTAGAAGGAAACCTAGAGCAGGATGGAACTTCATATATGGTAGCCAATTGCCAGCAGCGTAGTTAATTACGCTATTGATTTTATTACCACTAAAAGATTTTTTATCAAAGTCAGAGCTAATTACTATAGCTTTACCCTGCAAATCACTAGGAGGAATTTTGCCATTAAGAAAATCAGCTAGTGATTGTTTGCGGTAGCTAGTACCGCTTTTATCGAGGATATATGTTTTGTCGTTTTTTTCTTTGAGGTCTTCTACTTTAAAATCTTCAGTAACTATATCTACTGGAGCAAAAGTAGTGAGCCCAGATCGTAAATTAAGCGAGCTGGTGATATTGCCACCGATATTATTTATGGCAATCATTATTGAGCTGACATTTTCAGCATCAAGATTGCGAATTATGCCTTGGAAAAAGTCTTTAATAAAGACAGCATCGTAGTTAGCTGAGTCGCTTAAATCTTGATTCATAATGCGCGTAGTGCGCTGATCGAGGTTAAGAACCAAGACGGATTTATTAGGACTAAAAAATTTGAAGACATTAAAGAAATTACGGCTCGCCAAAATAGGTTTCTCAAGGCCCAACCAAGCTGTACTTGGGATAAGAGCAGTGAAGATAAACATAAGAGCGCCGATAAAACCGCTTATTAGGAGTCTTTGTTGAAAAGAAGACATTAAAGACTATTATAGCAAAAACGTGATTATTATCACGTTTTTGCGCATAGCATAATCGACACGTTGGTGTCGATTATGCGCTTTCAACACGAGTGCATAGAATCAGACTTCGCTAGAACTCAGATAAGCTAAGCCTTGCTCAGTTATCACCCTCCCCCTAGGCGTGCGAGCAATTAATCCTTGCTGCAAGAGGAAGGGTTCGTAGTAATCTTCAACAGTCTCTCTATCCTCACCGATAATAGCGGCAATAGCATTAAGACCAACAGGATTAGCACCATAGCGATCTTGCATAGTACTTAATATACGTCTGTCCATTTGATCTAAACCATTGCGATCTATTTTGTAAGCATCGAGTGCTTGATGAGCGAGTTCAGTACTAATGATATTAGTGCCTTTATGCTGAGCATAATCGCGCACTAACCTGAGTAGTCGATTCACTATGCGCGGAGTACCGCGAGCGCGCATAGCGATAGCAAGACCAGCTTCGATTTCAGTGGTCACACCCAAGATACGCGAGTTGCGCTGAACAAGAGCAGAGAGTTCTTCGTTGCTATATAATTCCATGCGATGAATGTGCACGAAACGATCTCGTAGTGGTGCACTAATTAAACCCAGTTTAGTAGTGGCTCCTACCATAATAAATTTATTAATACCCAGGCGCATCACCCTGCTTGAGCTACCTTTACCACTACTTAGATCTACTTGAAAATCCTCAAGCGCTGGATAAAGAAGTTCCTCTGAGATTTTATTTAGGCGATGAATCTCATCAATGAAAAGAACATCACCTTGATTTAGCGACATTAGAATACCGATAATGTCTTTAGGTCTCTCAAGTGCTGGTGCTGAAAAAATCTTAGCTTCAGTGCCAAGTTCTTCTGCGATCATATATGCGCAACTAGTTTTGCCAAGACCAGGAGGTCCATAGAGCATAATATGTCCGAGACTAGAAACATCATTACGTTGTTGCGCCGCGCCAATAGAAATCTGTAACAATTCTTTGAGTTTAGTTTGACCTATATAGTCTTGAAAATTAACTGGGCGTAACTGGTTCTCGACAGCTTCGAATTTAGCGTCGGCTTTGGTTTGTTCGGAGCGCAGGCTGATGGCCGCGTCCGTGCTTGGAGTTTCTTGGCTATAAGAAGGAACTACTACCACTTACATCTATAAGCGTACCATAAACTTCGCTATTATATAGAAATATCGTGTCTTTTAATTCCAGCTCCAAAACCTTCACTGAGAACCTAGCGGTTTCTAAGCATGAGCTTGCTGGTATAGCTACTAAGGTTCTTAATTCTGAGCGTATTTCTGTCGATGATGGTGTGAGATTAATCAACACTCCTTATATGTTGGAGTTGGGTCACTTGGCTAATTTTGTGCGTCAGCGTAAAGCTTATGAAGTAGCACAGCGTCAAGGCTTAAGCGAAGCAGAGTCAGTAGAGCGCACTAATACTGTTTGGTGGAATACGAACTTGCATTTAAATCCGACTAATGTTTGTATAGGCACTTGTGATTTTTGTTCTTTCGCGCGTAGACCCGGCGAAGAGGGTGCTTACACTATGTCTATCGCTGAAGCCGTTGATAGAGTGCATATCGCGCGCAGTGAGGGAGCGACAGAAGTGCACATAGTGGGCGGACTTAATCCTAAGACTCTTATTGAATATTATTCGGATCTTATTCAAGCAATCAAACGCGAAGTGCCTGGTATTCACGTTAAAGCTTTTACTGCTGTTGAGATCGAGTTCTTCTCTCAGTTCGCGCGTAAGGCTGATGGCTCCAAGATGAACTATGGAGAGATCTTCGACGCCTTGATGGTTGCTGGTTTAGATAGTATGCCTGGTGGTGGTGCTGAGATATTCTCACGCTCTGTGCGCGATGAGATGTGCCCTGATAAGATCCCAGCTGAGGTATGGACTGCGATACACGCGACCGCTCATAGTAAGGGTTTGCGCACTAACGCTACTATGCTTGCTGGTATTGGTGAGGAGGCTGCTGAGCGCGTGGATCATATGGATGTTTTGCGTAAGGCGCAGGATGTCAGCGCTGGTTTCCAAACTTTTATTCCTCTGGTCTGTCATTATGAAGGTAATGATTTGCTGGCACGCGGAGTGAAGCCACTAACAGGCGTAGATCAATTGCGTAATATTGCGGTTTCGCGTTTGATGCTTGATAACTTCGACAACATCAAAGCTTATTGGATTCAGCTTGGTGAGAAGCTTGCACAAATAGCACTGAGCTTTGGCGCTAATGATCTTGATGGCACAGTAAAAGCAGAGCGTATAACTTTTGCGGCTGGTGCGCGCAAGCGTTCATTAACTGAAGATACGCTAATTAATATTATTAAAGGTGCTAGATTAATCCCGCGTGAGCGCGATACACTCTACAATCCTATAGAAGCTAGTCCTTATAAGGTTTTGACAGCAGTTTAATGTTCGGTCTAGTCCCTAAAATTAAAGACCCTGTCTTTATCATCGGTTGTTATCGCGGTGGTACTAGTATAGTTTTCCGTTTACTGAGCGAGAGTGATGAACTCTGGTCACTATACAGAGAGTCTAATCATATGTGGCGTAAATATCACCGTCACCCTGATGAAATGGCAGATACGGTGATTTTAGATACTAGTGATGCGCGTGATGGTGATCGTAAGTATTTCGATAATCATTATCATTATTCTAGTTATAATTCTTACAGCTTAGGTCAGCTCGGCAGAGTGAGATTATTGCGAGAACGCTTAACTCCTGTTTATGACGCAGTAAATATTGCTAATTATATTTCTAAGTTATTATTCGTCGGCGACTATCGTATAGTGGATAAAACCCCACCAAACGCTTACCGTATCGGCTTTCTAGAGAAACTATATCCTGATGCTAAATTTATACATCTTACTCGTGATGGCATATCGAATACTAGTTCACTAATGAACGCTTGGCGCGATAAAGAGAGATTTAAGTTCCGCTATCGTAAATATCTCACTGATAGATTAGAGATCTCTAACTACGATGATGATGTTTGGAAATTCTCTATTCCAGAAAATTACGAAGCCTACCAGAATAAATCACTAGCAAGGGTTTGTGCTTATCAATGGGCAGACTGCCATGAGCATGCGCTTAGAGCTTTTTCGCATATGGATTCGCGCAAGTATATTCGTGTGAAGTTTGAAGATTTAATGGCTAATCCTAGTGAGCAGATGCAGTCTATTTGTGATTTCGCTAGCGTAGAGTTAAGTTCTAAAATGCGCAAAATTATCGCTGAGATGCCGCTGGTGAACACAGCTTCTAAACCAAGCTCAGAGAAGCAATCACGTAATGCTGCTGAACTGGATGAGATTCGTGAGATGATAGAGCCGGTGCAGGAGGCGTTGGGTTATGGCTAAGTTACACGTTAACGTCGATCATATTGCTACCCTCCGCCAAGCCCGGCGCACGGTAGAACCTTCACCTTTAGAGGCGGTCAAGCTATTGGACGGTACTGGTGTTGCGGGTATTACTATTCACCTGCGCGAAGATAGACGTCATATTAATGATGTCGATGTGCGTGAGATAGATAGTTATTTGCGTGAGTCACAGATGGGACTGACTTTCGAGATGGGCGCTACCGAGCAGATCAGGGAGCGTTGCTTAGAGACTAGAGCTAAGCTCGCTACTCTAGTGCCTGAGAAACGTGCGGAGCTTACTACAGAAGGTGGTTTGGATTTATCGCGCAAGACTAAAGTTCTAGCCGAATTTATTAAACCGATTCAAGCTAATGGTACTAAGATTAGTTTTTTTATAGACCCAGAGTTTAAGCAAATAGATCTAGCGCGAAAATTAGGCGCTGAGTTCGTTGAATTGCATACTGGCACTTACGCTAATTTATTTATAGAACATTTATCGCATCTTGCTTCTGAGCGTATTGCTATGAATCTTCAAGAGCGAGTACCTAAGCTTAATGCTGGTGATTTGCCGCAGCCAGTTTTTAAAGAATATGAACGCCTAAGACAAGCAGCTATCTATGCTCAGTCTATAGGACTCAAAACCAATCTAGGACATGGTCTTACTCTTTGTAATCTAGGTCCAATATTAAGCATTCCTGATGTTAGTGAATTGCATATAGGACATTCGATAATAGCGAACGCTGCTTATAACGGTTTGCGTCAAGAAGTAGTTAAGTATGTTGAACTAATTCAGAAGCACCATAACTATGCCTAGGGTCATTGCGAGGAGCGTAGCGACGAAGCAATCTCCATACTTAGCGCGTAACGCATGGGGGTCCTTCGCGTAGCCTGTAGTGAGCGTCAGCGAACTGCTCAGGATGACGCTTCGCTCGCAATGACGGTTAGTAGCTTCTGATAACTTCCAGCATCTCATCGGTAGCAAGATGTTCAGGATAGATACTAATACCACCAGTAATATTGAGCTTGCGCGCAACTTCTAAACTAGTAGCTATCTGCTCAGGGGTAGTACGCTCACCATCTGTAATTAAATGTATGCTGACATCGTCTCTACCAGTATATTTGCGGATATTCTCGACAGTGTCAGTAACAAAATTCTCCACAACGCCAGGTTGATGTTTGTTTTTCATGCCGTGCCAGTAGGTCATAGGCATCAAAACATCCCAATTAGCACCGATGTATTTCCATGGGTAATTAGGTCTAATGCGCGGTGAAAATACTATAGCGAGCAAAGGATAATCACTAGGAAGCTTGTCTTTAACGGCTTGTGTGTATCTTTCTACAGCACTCTCACGAATATTCTCTTCTATATCTGCTGCCATACCATCGAACTTGTGTCCGTCGCTAGTTTGATAGAGAGCGGGTTTGACGAACCTATCGACATCACCGCTGATATTGTTGAGGTAACAATATGACCAACCAATAACTTTAATATTATTCTGATGCGCTTTGCGCAGTATCTCGTCGATCTGCCCAGCGTTTCTAAATACTGGAGTATTAGAACGATTCACTTGAAGATAGATAGTATCTATGTCATAGCGTCTGAGCCTAGTCATAAACTCATCAACCTTAGTTGGGTAGTTCCAAACATTAACCCAAGTGCCTTTACCCTTGGTTATAGTTTCAAGTTCTTTAATACCTTTGATTTTTTTGAGCTTACTTATTCTCAGCTCGATTTCTTGATGACTAGGTATGCGTTCTTCAAGAGCAGCCTGAGCGAAATTTTTACATTCAGCAAATCTATCATCATTAGTATTTTGATTTTCAAGTACAGCAGTGCAAGCAATAGGTAATCTATCTTTTTGAACTTCACCGATAACTAAAGCCTGAGCAGGCGTGAGGGCCAAAAGCGAAACAATAGCAGCATAAAAAAGCTTGGTCATAAATTAGACTCTATCCTTATAATATTCCACATTTTGAAGCTTTGCATGCATTAAGAACTTAGAACCTTATCAAAGGCAAATTCTGCAATTGTTGCTGCATGAATTTTGGTGGTTTCGAACAAGGGTATATCAGCATCTCCGTCTTTTATTAATAGCGGGATTTCAGTACAAGCCAGCAAAGCAGCTTGAGCTCCATTATTAGCTGAGAGATTAATAATTCTTAAATACTCTTGTCTAGCCGTTTTAGTAATACGACCTTGACAAAGTTCTTGATAAATAATGTCACTAATAATTTTTCTATCTTCAGGACTTGGAATAATGGTTTCTATATTGAACTTGTTTTTTAAGCGGTCAGAATAGAAATTTTCTTCCATGGTGTAAATAGCGCCGAGCAAAAGCACCTTATTAATTTTCTTTGCTAATAATGCTTCAGCACAACTATCAACAATATGTATAAAAGGCACCTTAAGAGTAGTTTCTAAAATAGGAGCACATTTGTGCATTAAATTAGTACAGAGAGCGGCGCAGTCCACTCCAGCTTTTTCAAGGCTTAGTCCAGCTTGGTTGATAATATTTTGCAACTCGTCCCATTTGCCAAGACGCTGTAAATCAGCGATCTCTTGAAAATTAAGGCTATTCATGATGATCTTGGCAGAATTGAGACCACCAAGTTTAGTTCTAATATATTCGTTGATAAGTCTGTAATACTCTGCTGAGGATTCACAGCTCATGCCGCCGATTAGACCGATTGTTTTAAGCGAAGCCATGAATAGATGGTAACACTGTAGATTTTCTTAAACAAGCATCTCCACAAACTTACTAATAAGCGTCAAATAAACTGTAAAAGACAATATATCAATAGTGGTGGTGATCAGTGGTCCACTGGCTACGGCTGGATCTATATCTAATTGCTTGAATACCATCGGTGTAACAGTGCCGAGGCTCACAGCCAAGGCCATAGAGAGCACTAGCGAGAAGGCGATCAAGAAAGAAAGTGTGAAATTATGATAGACATAGTAAGACATCAATCCCGTCATCAGCGCGCAAGTGCCACCGATAGCGAAACTCACTAGTAGCTCGTGGAAGAAAATCCCGAAAGCATCTTTAAGTTCGATCTCGCCAGTAGAAATACCACGAACAATAATAGTGGTGGATTGATTACCGACGTTACCAGAGAGCCCAGAGAGTAGAGGCATGAAAGAAATAGCGATAGGCACGGTCATTACTGTAGTATCGAAGCCAGCAATAATAGTCGCAGCGAGATATTGCCCGAGTAGAGTAATAATCAACCAAGGTGTGCGTGATTTATAAGCATTGAAGTAGGACTTGAAAGTAAGTGATGGTGCGGTGATATTGGTCTCAGGTTCAACGTTAATACCGCTTGATTGATAAATATCAGCAGTAGCTTCTTCTTCTATAACTTCAACCGCGTCATCGATGGTAATAATACCGACAAGTTGATTGTTTTCGTTAACGGCTGGTATCGCTAAGAAACGATATTTAGAAATCAATTCAGCAGCTTCTTCCCTGTCGTCATCTACCTTTACGGCGACAACATCAGTAGCCATATGATCAGCGACAGTGTCATTATCAGCAGCAAGGAAGAGTTGGCGCAAACTGATTACACCAGCTAGTTCGCCAAACTTATGAGTTACATAAACATAGACGATTTGGCTACGGATTTCTCTGGCTTTAAGCCTGACGTAACGCACAGCAGCATTACATTTAAGGTCGCCACGCACACTAATAAAATGCGGACTCATAATGCCACCGCAAGTATGAGGTTCGTATTCAAGTAAAGCTTTTAATTCATATGGTCTTTGAATGCGCTCAAGAATAGTTGCCATGCGCTCATCTTCAAGCAAGCCGATAATATCAGCAGCGTCATCGAGTTCCATTTCGTTAGCGAAGCGCGCTAATTGTTCATCGGATAAACTTTTGAGCAAGTGAATAATTTCATCGGGTTCTAACTCAACAAGGACCTGAGCACCTTGATGATAAGAAAGTATGTCGAATAAAGTTTTTTGTTCGTCTTTATCTAGATCGCGATATTCCTCAGCAATATCCTGAGCCAAATATTCGTCTAGACTAAGCCTAAGCTCGCCAATACGTGTCTCATCAACGCTTTCTAATATGTTTTTTAGGTCAACCGCGCCCATAAATAGCTTTCTCAATTAAGCCGAAACCTAGTACAATAATACAATTCTTAAGTGGCAAAAGTCTCCCGAAATCGAATATTTGTAGG
>CAZQXM010000043.1:0-11576 GCA_964597205.1 uncultured Gammaproteobacteria bacterium | reverse complement strand
GTAAGCCTAACGAGACTACTTTAATACTGCGCGCAGAGCTTAGAGAAATTAACCAAGATCTTATTCGTGAATTTAGATTTTTTGATACCGGCTTAGTCGAAGAGACTGTAATTTATTCAGGTGCTAAGAAGCCAGAATTATTCTCCACTAATTTCTATCAACTTGCTAGTGCCCAGCTAAACAGTCTAACAAAACAAATTAAAGAACTTAGTTCTAAATCATACGAAAACCAATTTCCATGGAAAGAAGATTTTTATAAACGCGGCAATGTTGTGAAGTTCGAATACGCTATGGCAGATGGTTTGCCGCATAGCACTTATTACTACACCGGACATGAGAGCAGTCCTGAGATATTTAAGTCGTTACTTGAGATTATTAACAGCAATAGCAAACAAACTTCTCTATTAAAGTGATTGGCGCCAAATCTTGTCTTCTTCAGGTGTAAACAATCCAATGCGCTGCACTTCAGGCTCTAACTTAATCCCACGTTCATTAGCAGCAGCTTGCACTCTTGCCATCAATTTGCACATATCAATAGATGTCCCTTCGCCTTCTTTAGTATTCTCGAAAAAATTACCATGCAGCATAGAGACTTGAATAGGACCTTCATGCCAGCCTTTAGCGCCCATCTCTTGAATTAAAAGTCCAGCCTTACACTCATCACTAGGATTCTTAAAAGTACAACCACAAGTCCAAGATTTAATCGGCTGAGCAGTGGAGCGATGATGATTATTCTCCTGAACTTTTTTACGTATAGTTTCTTTATCACCAAGCTTTAGCCTGAATTTAGCAGATACTATCAAATGCTTATGCGGATCTATCTTAGAGTGTCTATAACTAAATCCTAGTTTGGTTTTGGACCAATCTTGAATCTCAAGGTTGTTAAGATCTAGAACCATAGCCGACTCTAATATCTCATCGATGCTAGATCCATGTGCGCCAGCATTCATCACTATGCCACCACCGATAGTACCTGGGATGCCTTCCATAAACTCTGTTCCAGCATAGGATTTTTGCGAAGCATAAGCACAGAAGCGCGGCATCTTAACACCAGCACCCACTTCATAGAGTCCAGGTTCAAGTTCAGTAATAGAATCTAACTTAGTAGTAAGAATAGTGACACCGGGTATAGCACGCGAACTTAAGAGTAAGTTAGATCCCGCACCCAAAATATTCCAAGTTAAACCAACTGATTTTATCCATTTAAAAATTTCATTCAACTCCGCAACAGAGCTAGGCATAACTAAATACTCTGCATTAGCTTTTACACGCAGAGTACTACTCTTACTTAAATCATAAGCTCTTTGAATCTTGAGTTTTGGAGTGGTTTCTGGCATTGAAATTGTCTTGAATCACTTATCTTATCGACTAAACGAAGTATTAAATCCTATAACGACTATACAAAATCAAAGATAGCATGCGCAATTAGAATTGGGAATAACACTATTATGCAGCTCTTCAAAAAGAGCCATTTACTAATTCTAGTGCTAATTATCAGCGCCACGATAGCTCACGTAACTGCTAAAACCAAAACTCTTTGCGAATCAGAAACTGCAGCAAAAGTTTCAGCTATAGCTAATCACCCTTTATTCGACACACCTTATAAAGCTGCTGCCAATTATGTACCGGTGCTAGCCCTGCGCGCACTTAACAGTACTGAGATTTATCGCAAAAAAGGTCATGCCCGCATAGTGCGTAATTATTACGTCCGCAGCTTGCAAGGCAAACTTGGTGAACCTTATGAAACCATGATCCTTAATATAGAAATTAAAGCCAAAGGATTATTTGGTAGAGTAGCTATCGGCACGGGAACCCTCAACGACCTCGATCTCTACTATGAGAATCACGCCAGTTTCGGCTTACCAAGAAGAGTATACATGGATAGTTTTGCTAGCTTAGATGGCTGCGAACTAATGAAATTCAAGGTTGAAACAGATGGCGATAAGATGACTAATAATCTTAGTGGTCACTTTTTAAGCAAAGCAACTAATTACAAAACCAATTGGAGAACCACGACTGGACTATTAGCTAATAGTGCTTACAACATGGTAGTAGAAGCTAATGGCACCAATACTATACCTTGCGGCAAAGACAATCAAGATGCGGCACATTGCAAGGACTCAGCCAAAACTAAAACTTTATTTGAAGGTAAATCATCAGGAAGCATAGCTGGATACACTATCAGTGGTTGGATTAAAGAGACTCGCCCTAATCATTTTGAATCTGAGGAATATTACGGACCTATATTAGTTAAAACTACTCTAGACACTAGTATCAACTTATAATTTGCTCTATTACATACCTGGTATGTGCGTAGCTCATTCCACCTTGAAGGTATCCTATATACGGCTCTCTTAAAGGCGCATCAGCAGATAGTTCTATGCTCGATCCCTCTATAAAAGTTCCAGCTGCCATAATAATCTCATCGGCATAACCAGAAATTGCAGAAGCTATGGGAGTAAATATAGAATTCACCGGGCTATTAGCTTGCACAAGCTTACAAAAATTAATCAGTTTATCTCTATCATTAAATTTAATTGCTTGAATAACATCATTACGCTCAGCATCATAATTAGGTATAGTCTCTAGACCCATATCACTAAGAGCTAAAGCTGCTAACGCCATACCCTTAAGTGCTTCAGAGACTATTAATGGCGCAATGAAGAACCCTTGCAAATACAAGCGACTCTGATCAAACATACAACCGCCATGAGAGCCTATACCAGGCGCTGTCATAAAATCTGCAGCAGCTTGAACGTAGTTACTGCGCCCAGCTATATAAGCACCAGCAGCTACTATGCCACCGCCAGGATTTTTAATTAAAGAACCCGCTACTAGATCAGCACCAAGATCCGTCGGCTCATTAAGCTGAGTAAACTCACCGTAACAGTTGTCTACGAAGATTAAAGCCTGAGGAGCAGCTTTGCGGGTGGATTCTAGAAGATTTTTAAGTTCAGCTTGACTAAGACTATCTCGCCACTCATAGCCGCGTGATCTTTGAATAAAAGCGATTTTAGTTTTAGTGCTTAACTCTGAAGAGCCATATTTGCAAATAATTTTATACTTCTCTTCATACTGCTTAAATACTGTCTGCAAAGTATCATAAGGTTTGCCAGTAACGAAGACTATCTCTTCGTTAGAACATAAGTTACCCATCACAGCACAAGAAATCGCATGAGTGCCTGAAACCAACTGCGGTCTTACCAGAGCAGCTTCAGTGTTGAAATAATTAGCATAAACTTCTTCGATTTTGTCTTTACCAAGATCATCGTAGCCATAGCCTGTAACCCAAGCATAATGGGAGTTTTGGATACCAGCCTTTTGAAAAGCCTTAAGAACTTTTACTTGAGTTTGATTTTTAATATCATCTATAGTTCTGAAGACTGGCGCAAGCTTAGCTTCATAAGCAAGAATTTTATCAGCGGTATTTATGTCTAGCTTCATAACGTCTCTCTAAGTATTCGACCATCTTACCAGCTACATCTATGCCAGTATAAGTTTCTATGCCTTCTAAGCCTGGTGACGAATTAACCTCTAATACTAGTGGTCCACGCGCTGAAGGCAGCATATCTACGCCAGCACAGCCTAGTCCCATTGCGTTTACGGCTTGAATAGCTACTAGTTGCTCGATTTCAGTTAACTCCACTGGTACAGCCGTACCACCTTGATGCAGGTTCGATCTGAATTCTCCCGGTGGACCAGAGCGTTTCATAGCAGCAACGACTTTGCCATCTACTACTATTGCTCTAAGATCAGTACCTTTGGCTTCACGGATAAATTCTTGAATAAGAATATTAGTTTTAAGCGAGGAGAATGCTTCTATTACAGATTTAGCGGCGCTCTTAGTGTCAGCAAGCACCACACCTAAACCTTGAGTACCTTCTAATAATTTCACTACGATAGGTGGACCACCGACTCTATCAATAAGTTCAGGCAGGTCATCTTTCTTAGGGAATTTAGCAAACACTGTTGTTGGTAGCGGCATATCAAGCATCGAGAATACTTGCTGGCTCTTAAGTTTGTCACGAGAGAATTCTATCGCTTGTGCGCTCGCTGTAGTAAGCACCTTCTGCATCTCGAACTGACGCACTACAGCAGTACCGAACAAAGTAACCGAAGCTCCGATACGCGGAATAATCGCATCAATATCAGTAATCGGATGACCTTGATAGTAAACCAAGGCTTTACCACGCTCAATAACAAGAGAGCATTTAGTGTGATCAAGAATAATAACTTCATGCCCGCGACGCATAGCGGCATTCTTCAGACTAGTAGTCGAGTAGAGGGATTTTTTGCGAGATAATATTGCGATTTTCATTGTCTAAATAAACAGCAATCTCATGCTAACACATTCACGTGTTTTCTATGATAATCTCTCAATATGAGCGATTTAAGCTATATATTTGAAATTTTACTACTACTAGCCGGCATACTAGCTGCCTGCCTTATCTTCTCTAACGCTATTGAGCATGTTGGCGAGAAACTTAATCTCAGCAATCAAGTAACTGGTAGCATCTTAGCAGCCATCGGTACCGCTTTGCCAGAAACCATAGTGCCATTAGTTGCTATCTACATGGCTCTAAGTACTGGCACTGGTGTTTCCGATAAACACGATATTGCTATCGGTTCAATATTAGGTGCACCATTTTTACTAGGCACACTTGCATTCTTCTTGATGGGCATCACCATCCTTATTAATAAAAAATCTCGCGGCACCACTAATGTGATGGTTAACATCCCGCACGTACAGAGAGATTTGGTTTTCTTCTTAATAGCTTTTTCTCTGGCTTTATTAGCAGCAGTATTAGGCGGAATATATAAAATAGCGATAGTAATTTTATTAGGCTTAACCTATGCTGCTTACTTAGTTAAAACCATTAATGCCCATGATGAATTTGCCGTATGCGCGGATACTGGTGTGAGCGAAACAGCTGGGGCGCCAGAGTTATTAGCTTCTAAACTAGGCATGCCCGACAATTTAGCTACAACTATTATCCAGACAGTGGTTGGACTCTTAGGGATTATATTTTTAGCAGAAATATTCGTTCACGAACTTGAAGCTGCTGCAGCTCACTGGTCTATCAGTCCGTTGATACTGTCTTTAATCATCACTCCAGTAGCTACCGAGCTGCCCGAGAAAGTTAATAGCGTGATCTGGTCAAGTCAAGGCAAAGACACTCTTGCGATGGGCAATATCACTGGCGCCATGGTTTTCCAATCATCTATCCCATGTACTATCGGTATATTATTCACCCCTTGGCATTTAGAATTTATGCCGGCGCTCTGCGGACTACTAGCTATAGCTAGTGCTGCAACATTACTAATCATCACCAAAATCAAAGGCAAACTTACAGCTAATTCATTAATCTTAGTTGGTTCATTGTATTTAGTTTACTTAGCAGCAATACTAAGCTAGAACCGCAGTCTCGCTTGGTGCTTCGACACTGGATTCCAGGAGCTTTTTAATACCAGCCTTACTAAAGTCATTATTCGCAACAGAGAATTTAGGACCTAGCGATAGCCTAGTAGTCTCCTTGCTTAGATTATCAATAAGTTTAAGCACTATCACGTGAGAACCTTGATTTTCTGGCTTAAGAGCGAAGCTCTTGATAGAATGCAGAAGTTTATAAATATCTACACCCGCTTTAAGCTCTAGATCAAATTCTAGAATACCCATATCATCTATATCTTTAGCGACATCTATAAGCACACTCACGTTACCTTCTGAGAATCTTGAAAGAGTTCCTTCTATTAATAAACGTTTACCTTTTTCTAGTAAGTGCCCGTAAGCGTCTAGCTTTTTACTAAACATCACACCCTCTACTCTTGATTCAAGATCTTCAAGAGTCATAACAGCGATAATTTTTTTGGATTTAGTAATTTTCTTCTGGAAATCTGTAATAAGAGCAGTGAAGCTAACTTTAGCCCCATCACGAGCTTTCTCTTCATGCAAGTCACTAATCTTGTTTTTAGCAAGCACAGAACTGAGTTCAGCAACCGCTAGCATCGGGTGGTTATTAACATATAAGCCCAATAGCTCATATTCCATGGATTGCAATTCACGCTCAGGATACTCATCCTGCTCACCTTGGCTATAAACAGGTTTAATACTAAAACTAGAACCGCCCATCTCGAACAATGAAGATTGACCTTTACTAGATTCACCTTGGCGGCGCTTAGCAGTATCAACGAAAGACTCTAAGTTTTCTATCATCGCTTTGCGCCCGGTACCTAACTTATCGAAAGCTCCAGATTTAATTAGACCTTCAATGGTTTTCTTATTAACTATCTTATGGTTTACTCGTGAAATAAAATCATAGAAATCTTTAAACTCACCCTGCGCCGTGCGTTCTCTAACTATCTCTTCAACTGGCACCGCGCCTACACCCTTAATAGCACTAAGCCCAAATACTATATTTTTGGCAGAGACATCAGCCGTAAAATCAAGCCCTGAACGGTTTACATCAGGCGCGACGACTTTAATGCCTAAACGCTCAGCTTCAATAATATAGCCTTTAATTTTATCAGTGTCACCTGAGCATGATTGAAATAAAGCTGTTAAATATTCAACTGGATAATTAGTTTTAAGGTAAGCGGTTTGGTAGGTGACCATACCATAAGCTGTTGAGTGAGATTTATTAAAGCAATACTCAGCAAAAGACAACATCTGCTCAAATAATTTTTTAGCTAAGGCTTGCGGGATATTATGCGTAGAACAACCATCTAAGAACTTGGATTCGAACGGCAATAATTCTTCAGGTTTCTTCTTGCCCATTACCCGGCGCAATAAATCCGCTTCCCCTAATGAGAAACCAGCAAGCACCTGAGCAATTTTCATGATCTGCTCTTGATAGACAATAGTCCCGTATGTGTTCTTAAGAATGGGTTCTAGCCATGGATGATCATAAGTGATGCGTTGCTTGCCAGATTTACGCGCAATAAAATCATCTATCATGCCAGTGTCAAGCGGACCCGGGCGATAAAGAGCAATAAGAGCAGATATATCTTCTAAACTCTGCGGCGCCATATCACGAGCTATCTGACGCATGCCTGATGATGTCTCTAACTGGAATATCCCTGAGAGATTACCAGAAGAAACCATATCGAAGGTAGCTTGATCATCTAAAGGAATATTATCGATATCTATTTTAAGACCAGAATTAGCTTCAATAATATCGAGAGCCTTCTTGATCATAGTAAGGTTACGCAAACCCAAGAAGTCCATCTTCAATAGACCCATCTTGGCGCACTCATCCATAGCAAACTGAGTGATAATTGAACCTTCATTGTTCTTAGACATTGGAACGATCTCAGTGAGCGGGATATCACTAATAATCACGCCAGCAGCGTGCACACCGAAAGATTTATTAATGCCTTCATTCTTGAGCGCTAGATCTATTACTTCTCTAGCTGCTGGATCTTTACGGTAGGCTTCAGCGAATTCTTTATGATTCTCAATCATCCAATCTATAGTTCGCGGTTTACCACGTACTACCGGAATCATCTTCGCTAGTTCCTCAGAGTTGCGATAAGGGAATTCAAGCACCCTAGCCATATCTTTAATCACGGCTCTTGATGTCAATCTATTAAAAGTTATAATCTGCGCCACGTTAGCAGTACCGTATTTTTCGCGCACATAATTAATTACTTCTTCGCGCCTTTCAATACAAAAATCCGTATCAATATCGGGCATGGATTTACGCTCAGGATTCAAGAAACGCTCGAAGAGTAGATCATACTTAAGCGGGTCTATATTAGTGATACCGAGAACATAAGCCACCAAAGAACCTGCTGCTGAGCCCCTTCCTGGACCTACGGGGATATCATGCTCACGCGCCCATTTAATAAAATCCCAAACCACTATGAAGTATGAAGCGAAACCTGAATCATTCATTACAGTTAATTCAAGCTCTAAACGATCTTTAAGAGTTGTCACGAATTCTGGGTCTAATTTATCTAAATCACCAAAACGTTTAGCTAGACCTTCATAGCTAATATGCTTGAGGTAAGTCTCAAAACTAAAACCTTCTGGAACATGCGGATCAGGTACATGAGTACCGGGGTTACGCAAGAGCTCATAATCTTCTATCTTGGCGAGTATCTCAGTTGGTGACTCTAGTACCGCTTCTTGAATTTGTTCATTGCTTAAATGATCTCTAAAAAGAGATAACATCTCAGACTCTGTCTTAATATGCTCATGCCCAGAAAAATGCATGCGCGGAAAATCAGAGACATTCTTCTGCATCTGCAAGCACAAAAGAGCATCATGCGCTCTAGCATCATCAACGTTAGTATAGTGACTATCATTAGTAGCTACAACCTTGATCCCTAGCTGCCTAGCGAGCTTAAATATCTTAGGATTCACATGCCTATCTTCTGGGTAATAATGATCTTGAACCTCTAGATAGAAATCTTCCCCAAACATCTCTTTATAGTCAGCAGCAGCAGCCTGTGCTTCAAGATCTTGGTTATTCAACAATAAATTATTAACTTCTCCACCCAGACAAGCCGATAAAGCCACTAAGCCTTCAGCATGATTGCGCAAAAAACTTTTATCTATGCGTGGTTTATAGTAAAAACCATTAATACATGCCTCAGAAACGATTTTAATAAGGTTCTTATAACCAGTATCGTTCTTCGCGAGCATCACCAAGTGATAAAGCTTATGCTTATGCTCTTTACCTTTAAGACTATGCTCGCCATTGATTACATAAATCTCACAACCAACTATAGGTTTAATGCCTTGCTTCTTAGCCTCGAAATAAAACTGATGGACGCCATACATCGTGCCATGGTCAGTAATAGCGATAGCAGGCATACCCTCAGCTTTAGCTTTAGCACAAATATCTTCAATACGACTAACACCATCGAGCAAAGAGAACTCTGTATGCAGGTGTAATGGTATGTATTTGAGTTCTGGCATGCTAAAAGGTCAGGTCTTATTATAGTTCTTGGCAGAGGGGCTTTGCTTTAAGAAAATGGCTCTAGTACAGGACTTTTACTTAAATATTATTAATAAGAGTTACTATAATTAGAAAATGCCAAGTTTAGTTACCCTCGTCGACCAAAGCTTACTAAAACCCGAGACTAGCCGCGAAGATGTAATGGCTGCTATCAAGGAAGCTTGTGAACTAAACTACAACTCTATATGTCTGCGCCCTCGATTTATCGAAGAGTTTGCCAAGCAATATAGACTCTCTGCTGTTATTGGCTTCCCTGTAGATTTTATTAGCTGCTCTATTCTGAATGGCGTAATTAATGATGAACAAGATCTCAAGCGCGCCCGCGACATCATCTCCGCGCCTGCCATGGCTACTAAAGTCGTAGAAGCTCGCCAAGCATTAGAGAATGGAGCGCTAGAACTCGATCCGGTAATTAATATCAATGATTTATTCAGCCGTGAAGATTTTAATATAGTTTACCCAGTTTTTTCCAACGATAAAGCCGCTGAGAAATTCGCTAAAGCTATAGTGCCAGAGACTAGATTGACTTTCCCAGGCGATAAACTACGCAAAGAGATTCAAATATATTTATTTCTATTAAGGGAATTTATGCAAGAGGATCTAGTTTTAAAATTCAAACCAATATTTTCTTGCGAGTTACTTAGTAAAGTAGAGCTTGATTTATCTATAGAAATCTTCGCTGAAGAAGTCTTGAATTTCTACGAGCAGTTCCCTGAGACTATTGGACACATAGTCTGTTCATACAAAAATTCAACTGGTTTTATAAAATCTAAGGACGGCTCTTCTATAGACTTAGCTACTCCTTCACTCGTTGCTCATATCGCAAGTGAATTAGATAAACATGACAGCGATCGTTTAATTGGTATCAAGGCTGCTGGTGGAGTACGTGATCTAAGTGCCGCTAAAGCTGTTGCTAAAGCAGCCTTAGGCAGGTTAACCCACATAGGGACTAGTGCGGGTGCCGCATTAGCAACTAACGATGTGACTGAACATAGTAACTATTAAAAATTGAGCAAACCATAAGCCGGGTTCTGTCGAGAACGATCATCAATCTGGGTCTAGCATTACTACTAGCCTCAAGCGGAATCAGCTCTAATCAGGCTCGGAGCGATAGCGAAGCCGAAGCTTCATCAAATCCTGATTATATAAGCCTTACCTTGCAGCTTCAGTGGGGTTTACCTAGCCTATAACTCTCGTTATAGCTGGTGAGCTCTTACCTCACCTTTGCACCCTTACCATGGAAGCATGGCGGTATATTTCTGTGGCACTATCCTCACGCTCACGCGCACCAGCCGTTAACTGGCAACCTAAGCTCCACGCTGCCCGGACTTTCCTCCCAAAAACTGCCTTGGCTTGTCGCATATCATCGTTGTTTGTTCGTTCGGTTTCCTCATTGACGGATAAAGTCAACTCCGGAACCTCACTCACAAACGCCTCGATCTGCACCAAGCGAAGGCAGTTTTCAAGCGATCGTTTAGTCTGCTCAAGAGATAAGTATATCAAAAACGAATCGTAAACACTGAACCCTTACCCTGACTGGATTCTATATCTAAGCTTCCACCATGTAGATCTACGATGCTGCGCACTAGACTCAATCCAAGTCCAGTACCAGAAATAGATTCTGAGCCACCAGCACGATAGAATTCATCACCAAGTTTAGCGATATCATCTTTCGCTATGCCAATACCAGTATCTTTCACCGTAATACTATGCAAATCATTCTGTTCTATACGTACACTACCATCACGATGATTGTATTTAATAGCGTTATCAATCAAATTCTCCAGCATATGCTCGATCAACTCTGGATCACCCACTAGAACTGCATTGGCTTCTAGATTAGATTTAAGAACTACTTGCAAAGAATCTGCTTTAGAACGCTGTGATTCAAAAATCTTATTCACCAATGGCGCTAGCAGTATCTCTTGCTTACGCGGCTCAATGACTCCGCGCGCTAAGTAGTTAAGCTTGAGCATATCAGTCACCAAGCGAGATAGCCTATCGCTTTCAATAGAAATATTGTTTAGATATCTATCTAGAATTACTGGCTCGTTTTTCGCGCCATGCAAAAGCGCTTCAATAAGTGCTTTGATGTTTTGGATAGGGCGCTTAAGTTCATGCGTAGACTTACTAATGTCTTGTTGCTGCAAAGGACTAATCTCTAAAATATAATCTCCAGCTTTAGAGATACTAATAGTTACAGAAAGATACTGCGCATTAGCTGTAATATGCAGCGGCTGGCGAGAGCCAGACTTAAACTCACCTTTAATAATGCGAGCTAATAAACGAGCAAAAGCAGGACTTAAACTACTAATAGCTGGAGATAGTTCTTCAAGATGTTGAACTGGAACACCGAGAAGTTCAGAAGCCGCACTATTAACATAGCGGAACTGGTAACTAGAACTTAAGGCAAAAACACCTGTAGAAATTTCATCGATAATACCAGGCTCAAGGCTCATAAACCCACTATAACACTAAGAATTAGTGCATTATAATGATATAATAAACCAATCAAGTATTACATATTATCTTAAGAACTGGCTCCCTGAGCGGATTTTAATAAATATTTATATCAAATAGGTAAATACCCTCACTTTCTAATATAGCTTGACT
>CAZQXM010000042.1:0-11638 GCA_964597205.1 uncultured Gammaproteobacteria bacterium | reverse complement strand
CGAAAACGCCTTCCCTTCCTGAGTATCCAGTATTATTACAGTTTTGACAACCCTTAGCTCTTACTAAAGTAAGTTTAGCGTCAACTGGCTGTCCCAAAGTCTTAAGATCTTCTGGACTAGCTGGATATTCTTCAAAGCAGTGCTGGCAAACCCTGCGCAATAATCGCTGAGCTACTACACCCACTAACGCGCTAGCCACTAGGTAAGGCTGCACGCCCATATCTATCAGCCTAGTCACAGTACTAGGAGCATCATTAGTGTGAAGAGTACTAAGAACTAAGTGACCAGTGAGCGCGGCTTGGATCGCGATCTCAGCAGTCTCTTTATCGCGGATCTCACCGACCATCACGATATCAGGGTCTTGTCTTAAAATACTTCTTAAACCAGACGCAAATGTAAGTCCAGCTTTAACGTTAACTTGTACTTGATTAACACGAGCCAACTGAAACTCAACAGGGTCTTCAACGGTCACGACATTACGAGTCGTATCAACAAGCTTAGCTAAAGATGTATAGAGAGTACTGGTTTTACCAGAACCTGTAGGTCCAGTAATCAGCACCATACCTTGGGACATACCTAACCATGATTCATATTCTGGAATCATGTCTTGTTCCATACCAAGATTATTTAGCTCAGTAAAAGAATTTTCATGCGGCAATAAACGAATAACACACTTCTCTCCGTAAAGAGTAGGTAGAGTCGAGACACGAAGATCTAGTTTATGATTATTAATAATCTCTGTAACCCTGCCATCCTGCGGGATACGCGACTCTGCAATATTAAGATCAGCGATGATTTTAATACGCGCAATCATAATCTTGCGGTAATCTGCTTGCTCACTGCAAGGATATTTCGCCATATCCCTAAGAACACCATCTACGCGGAAGCGTACGATAAGAAATTTCTCAGTCGGCTCAAAGTGAATATCCGAGCAACCCATCTTAGCGGCAGTTGCCATCAATTCGCGCACCTCACGCCCAATAGCATTCTCATCACCAGCATCAATAACCTTAGAAGGAATAGCATCAATGGTTTTTTGTAAATCAGCACCTAATACATTTTTCTTCTTAGCCGGCTCTACAGCCTGAGCAGGCTTGCCATTAGCAGCTTGCGGCTTAAGGGCTGCTGTATTTTTCTCCCAACTGACTTTAGAGACTTTAACTAGTACTACTTTAAAATTATTAACTAATGGACTTAATTGCTGGGCTATCTCATCTGGTTGGTCTACCGCACAAGCCACATATAAAGCACCATCACAAAACACCAACGGCAAAGCTTTTTCTTTAGGCCAGTTCGGCTTCATCGACGCAATTAATTGTTGATCTAAATATAGAGCATTTAATTCCTGCTGAGCATTAACTAGAAGTTTTATCGCCTCATCAAGGCTGATTTCTTTTTTTTGCAGCTGCTGAAAAGCTGATCTCTGTTGCACCGCCATAACTAATTTATGCCCTCAGGGAATAGCACTGAAACCCAAGCTATAAGTATATCTAGAGATTTTACACAGATAATATGATTTTGATTCGACTTATCTTAGCTGCTGATCAATAAATTGATAGACCTCAGCAATCCCAGCAATAATATTTTTCGCAACTATATCACTACCTTTAAGATGACGCCCAACTTGATAGCTAGTACCACCAAGCTCGTTAACCCTCGCATGAGCAAAATTATCAGTCAGATCATCACCGAAGAAAACCAAATGATAATCAGGAAATCTCTTGTGTAAATAATCTATACCAAGACCTTTATTAATATAGTGGGGCATTAACTCGAAGACTCCTATGCCTTCTTGCACGCGGAATTTTTCTTTATAAGGTGGGTAAGCAGCCCAAAATTTAGCGCGCGTAGCTTCTGGCTCAGGATGAGTCTTGTAATGAATTGCATAAGTGAGCGCCTTAGGCTCGAATACCAAATGCTCTTCATTTTCAAAGAGTGCCGACCAAGACTGCCAGTCATCTAGATAGGGCGATTCACTAATCACATCTACAGCTTCAGCGCCGTGAGTACCAATCAGAATAATTTTCCCACTTAGAGTAACTTTTGAAGTGACGAATTCAAGATTAGGCAAGGCTCTGCCAGTAAGTATCGCGACATGAGTATTAGGACAATCAGCCAAAGCATTAAGCTTAGAAGCTTCTAACTCACCGAGCATGCCGCCTTCTGGGGTGCTTTTAATCTCTACTAAAGTACCATCGTAATCAAAAATATATATAGTTTTAGGGCGCACCTAAAAGATTATACTATTGCTATGGGCTATACCTTAGTTACCACTGCTGATGGCAGCCAAACTTATATCAATCAAGAATATGATGAGGCTTACCACTCTGTGCATGGTGCTTATGCTGAAGCTTTACACAAGCATGTTTTGGCTTGCGGTATACCTGAGTTAGCCACCGCTTGCAAGAAGCTAAGAATATTAGATCTCTGTTTTGGACTAGGTTACAACTCTGGTGTCGCTATAGAACAAATACTCAAAATCAATCCCAATTGCGAAATAGAAATTATTGGACTAGAGAATGATGCGCAAATCGTCGCGATGATAAAAGATTTGGAATTCCCTGAGGAACTTGCTAATTACAGAGCTAGTCATCAAATGATTTTCAAGTACGCCAAAATTCTAATTGGTGACGCTCGCGAAACTATAAAAGAGCTCCCAGAAAACTATTTCGACGCTATATTTTTCGATCCTTTTAGTCCACTTAAGTGCCCTGAGCTTTGGCAAGCTGAGTTTATCGCAGCTGTAGTACGAACAGCTAAAACCAATAGTTACATCTCTACCTACAGCTCGTCGCGCCTAGCTAAAGATGGTTTTCAAGCTGCAGGATGCAGTATTCATGAGGGTCCTAAGCTCAACCGGCGCAACGGTGGAGTTCTAGCCAAAAAGCTTTGCTAAAATATTAAACTGATGAGCGTATCAGAAGAACAATTTAAATCTGGCACTAGCTATTTATTACCTTTCGAGAAGATACATGGCTTAGGTAATGATTTCGTTATAGTGAATATCAATCACTTGCAAGAAGCTGACGCTAATCTTAGCCAAGACTATGAGGTTAATCTCACACGTCGGATCTGCAATCGCAACTTCGGTATTGGTGCTGACGGCTTAATTATTATCGACAGTCCTAAAAATTCAACCGAAGCAGTGCGTTCTTGGCGCTACTACAATTCTGACGGTTCCATAGCTGAGATGTGCGGCAATGGAATAAGATGCGCTGCTAAATATATCTATGAACATGGTTTAAGCTCAGAAGAGACTAAATTCAAAATAGAGACTCTAGCTGGTGATATTGAAGTGGAGCTATTAGATGATGAGCAAGTGAAGGTTAATATGGGACCGCCTCGCGAGATAGCTACTGGACGTAAATTAACCAGTACTAAGGGTTTTAATTTTAATTATGACTATGTTTCGATGGGCAACCCTCACGCTATTGAGTTCTACAAGCTGGATGACGAGAAGCTTAGCCAAATTAGCCTTAATGGACCCGAGATAGAAGTACATAGTGATTTTCCGCGTAAAACTAATGTCGAGTTCGCGCGCATAGATAAAGATGGTATTCGTCTCATAGTCTGGGAACGTGGTTGCGGTTTTACCCAAGCCTGCGGCACTGGTGCCTGCGCTACAGCTATAGCTGCAATTGGACGCGGCTACTATCATAAAGATGAAGATATTAAGGTTAAACTACCGGGCGGTGATCTAATTATTCGTTGGGACTCTGTGACCGGAGATATTTATATGACAGGTAAAGCCATACTCTCATTTATTGGTTACTATAATGATGAGAGAAGCTAATGTCACCCAAGGAAATACTACTAAGCTCTATATCATTTTTAGTTCTACTTTCTAGTTCGATTTATACTTTCCACGAATTATCCAAACCAGTAAAAAACTATGACGCTATCACCTGGGTTTATGGTCTTGAGACTCTCAAGCGCGAGGATATTGTTTGCAAACTCTATAAAGAAAAGCTTGATGGTAAACCGATATTACTAGCAAACCCTGTACGCATCAGTAATAGACTCGAACGCCATCCCTTAATTGCAGAAGCAAAAGTAAAACGCTTCATAGTTCCACATCACAAAATCAAAATCTACATTAAAGAAACTAAACTTTGGGCTAAATACGGCAGTATTTTACTAGATCAAAATGCCAAAAGTGTCGTCAACCTAAACAGGGTTAATTTCAACAGCAGAACTCAAAGCCAATTAAGAACAGCAATAGCTCCATTGGTTATTATCGAATCTAGTACTACTCTGAAAGATAAGGACTTGGTCATTTTACGCAAACTCTGCAAGACAATAGAAACAAGCACCAAACTTAAAGTTACTAATATTAAAGGTGACCGAGAGAAGAACTTCGTCATCTACACTAATCATTATAATTTTAAAATAGGCTTGCTCGATCATACTGTAGTTAAACGGATACAAAGAGTAACTCTGGTCTTGGATCAATTACGCAGCATAGATAAAAATCATACCGACCTCGAGTATATAGATTTATCTCTATCTTCGTCGCAAGTTATACTCGGGCGCAAACAAGTCATAGCAGCGCCAGTAAAAAAAGCTATTATCGATACTAAAGCGACTGCTAAACAGACTAAAGCTGTGACAGTTAAAGCTCTACCAAAACCAAGCCCTAAACCAGCACCGAAACCCTTGAGTGAGCCAGCTGCAACAGCAAGCGCAAATTGATATACTGAATATTAATGGCTAAAAAAAGAGTGAGAGTAGTAGTAAGTGGAGCCCTAGGCAGAATGGGTAAAGCCGCTGTGCAAACTTTTATAGAGAATAATAAAGAATTCGAACTAGTTGCTGGTGTAGTTAGAGACCTTAGCAATGTTGAAGATCATGTTCAAGAAGAACTGCTGAGCATGGGTGTTACACTCACTGATAATTTACGCGACACTTTGCAGCGCAAACAAGTAGACGTACTAGTAGAACTTACTACCGCTGAAAGTGTTTATCATAATTCTAGGCTTGCTCTTGAAAGCGGTATCAAAACTGTAATTGGGGCTACCGGACTTAGTGATGAAGAAATCACTGAACTCACCAAGATTTCTAAACGTCATCACGTTGGCTGTATTATTGCTCCCAATTTCGCCATTGGTGCGATATTAATGATGCAATTCGCTCAGAAGACCAGCAAGTATTTCGGTAAATGCGAGATTATAGAATTCCATCATGATCGTAAGATAGACGCTCCATCTGGCACTTCTATTAAAACCGCTAAAATGATAGCTGGCAGTAACCCAAGTATCAATTCTAGTAACAAGACCAAGCACGCTGCTACCAAAATAGAATCTAATATTCCTATTCACAGTGTACGTTTACCGGGCTTTGTTGCTCACCAAGAAGTTATATTCGGTGGTGTCGGTCAAACTCTCACCATAAGACACGATAGTATCGATCGTAGTAGTTTTATGCCAGGGATATTACTTGCAGCTCGCAAAGTAATGCAGCTCGAAGAGCTGATTTATGGCTTAGAGCATATAATCTAAGCACAGCATAATCGTGCCCGACGGCACGATTATGCGCTACCGTGGGCGAGTGCACCGTCTAAGCTTTACTTATACCTTAACCCCCTCTTAACTAGAAATAGATTAAATAAACCATGCCCTTTATCCACCCTGATAAAGATATACATGCGCACGAAGAAACGCTAACAAACGCTGTAGAGGTTCTACATCGAGAACTTGCCGGCACTAAAGTAGAGACTGATGGCAAGAAATCGCATAAACAGAGTGAGATGAGACATAAGCACAGCAATGATTCGCTTGAACATTATTCAGAATTAAGTCGACAACTAGAAGAGGATTTTAAAGCCTCAAATGAGACCGAGCGCAAAGAAAATCTCAAAAAACAACAAGAACACCATGAACTAATAATAAAAGAGATCAAGACTACTTACAAAGATAGAAGCACGACTTCTAAATTAAAAGCGCGCAATTTCCGATCACAGAACTTAAAAGAAGCCGCTTACAATGCCGGTTCACAAGCTCAGGCTTATTTAAGAGAAGCTAATTTTCTAATGCAACGATTAGGCTCTATGGTATACAACAGAGATAAAATTCAGAATGATATTGATGGCAATATCAAAACATCTGCAAGATATAACACTGAAGCTGACAGATTAAACTCCGCAGCTGATAAAGTTATGGAGACACCTATCGAAGAAGAAGACTAAAGCAAAGCTAATATCCGTTCTATCTCTAATTTAGAATTACGCACCCAATCACGAGCATAAACTCTATGCAGTTTCCAGCCTAGAGACTCTAATACTTGTCCGCGCAGACGCTCTCTATCACGAACAGTGCTTGCTGATTGGTATATAGGACCATCAGTTTCTATAGCCAGTATATAGTTATCCTCATCCTCTGGTCTTGCCACAGCTAGATCAATACGATAATCAGAGCTACCTAGAAGTTGATTTACTTTATAACCACGATCTTCAAGCGCAGATTTAATTGAAGCAGCTAAGTTATTGTCTTTGCCTTGACTTACACGCGACTCGAATAACATGGTTTGATCTTCTGATAGATTCTGCTCACTAGCATTCTCAGCATAAGCTAGATACTTCTTAAGTAAGACCGCTCCTTGAGCGCTGGTACGCTCTAGATCTATATCAGAAGCTGTAATAGAACTAAAGACCTTAAGCTTATACCTAGCTCTAGTAATAGCTACGTTCAATCTACGATGCCCGCCATCACGGTTAAGTGGACCGAAATTATGTGAGAGAGTGCCTTTACGGTCACGAGCATAACCAATACTAAAATAAATCACATCGCGCTCATCACCCTGTACACTCTCAAGGTTCTTAATAAAGAAAGAATCTGGGCTATCCTCATTAAAGAAAGTCTCAAGCTTAGGCTGCTTGCGAATCAGAGTGGCTAACTCACGCTCAATAGCATCTTGCTGCGCTTCAGAAAACGCAATAACACCAAGAGACTTCTCTGGATTCTCATTATAGTGATCAACTATCGCCTGCGCTACTGTTTTAGCTTCTATGCGATTAAACCTAGAGCCTTTCTCATAGCGCCCAGCTTCAACTAGTTCGAAGTGCACACCATAGTCTTTGGCGCGTTGCATTGGTGACGGGAAAGTGATTAGCTTATTGTCATAAATATAGTAGTTAGAGAAACTAATCAAGCTCTCATGGCGACTGCGGTAGTGCCAATTGAGCGTGCGGTTCGGCAGAAACACTGAACATTCATCCAATACGCTTTCAAAGTGATTGTCTTCATAATCTGGATCATCCTTATCTTCTATATAACTAAAGAAATTAGTCGGTGGTAATTGATTAGTATCACCAGCCAATATCAGCTGCCTGCCACGGTATATCGATGAGATCGCATCTTCAGTACGAATCTGTGAAGCTTCATCAAATATAATCAAATCGAATCTTACTCTATTCTCTTTGCCGCTACTAGCATCTATCAGCTGACTCACGGTAAGCGGACTCATCATCCAGCATGGCTTAAGGGTTTGTAATAGTTCTGGGATTTCTTTTAGAAGTAAGCGTATAGGTTTATGACGCTTTTTCTTATTCAATTCAGCCTGCAGAACTTGAATAGCTTCTTGATGCAGCGGATTAGAAGCATATTCTATCCAGTCCATAGATAACTGACGCGCTAGTTCAGCATTAACCTTAGTAATTTGTTTTTGATCAAGATCAACATACTTTTGAATTAATAATCTTTGTTCTTGCCCACTAAATTTACGCAGACAAGGGTTCTCTATCTCTATCTTATCCGCCCATAATTCATAGAACTTAGCCAAGAAGCGCTCTTCAAGGTAGTCAGTATTATGCATCGAAGGACTAGCACATAAATTATCCAGCATAGGCTTGAAACCCAAAGTCTCAGCCTTAGTACTGATGTCTTTATACTCCAACCAATCTTCTACTTTATGAACGCTGGTAATTAACTCTTCGAAATGATTAATTAAATCATCGAACTTAAGCTTACTCAGCTCTATATTAGGGTTAGGGAATATTTCTTTATAGAATTTAACCTGCTGTTTCACCACCTCATATGCCGCGATCAACTCTTCAGCCTGTTTTCTGAAGTCAGAAAAATCATCAGGATTAGTAATAGTCTCAGCTAGTTGAGTTGGCAGTTCATCCGTCTCGAACTTATCAAGGACCTTCTGCACCCATTTAAGTGCCGTTAAAGTCTCTTGCCAATTAGTATCAAAGTGTTTATAAAAATCACCAAGAACGAAGCTTAACTGAGCTGACTCATCATTAATCTCATCGGTCTGTTTATCAAGCATTACAGCCTGTTCAAGATCAGCGATCATAGTCTTAAGGTCACGCGCTTCATTATAGAGACTTAGCTTTTTGATCTTGCTAATATCGCGCCAATAATCCACATTCAGGAAGCGCATTAAACCTGTGTAGCGAGTGGAGAAACGGGCTAATAACTGATTATGATCAAGCTCCAAATATCCTTGACTGTAACGAGAAAGCAATTCTTGCATGCGATTATTACGTCCATCATGCTCGGATTTAGCTTGCAGGGCTACAGCAGTAACTTCTTGAATTTTGGATTTATTCAACCAATCACGGCGCGGGAATGGTGATTGCAGAGCGAGCTTACAAGCCTCAGCTAGCCATTTGAATTCACGCAAATTACGCACCTCACGCCCGAAATAATTTAGTGATATCGGATCAGCGTACTGCTTAAGCCTGCGCAAAACGCGCTGAAACTCTAGGAAATTAGATTTAATATCATTTTCTAGTTCGAAGCTTAATTTAGCCACGCTAGCATTACGCCAAACAAAAGCAGGGAAATTACAAAGAATCTCAGATTTCTTAGAGAGCTGCTTGAAGAGATAGTTTATCTCAGCTAGTTCCGGTTGACCAATACGCTCAATATTCTTAATAGTGAAAGTTATTTCACGTTCAGTTTCTGGTAGCTCAGACTCTAAGAGCTGCTTAATACGGCTTAATTCTCCATAAATCTCATAGAGAGAGAGTTCCAGCGGTGAGCGCACATGATGCAACTCATCTATGCTCATCTGAATTTGTTCTTTAACTTTATTAATGTCTTCAACATAGGTACTACGCTTAGAATCTATAGCGAAGGATTTAATCGCCTCAAGTGATGATCTAAGATCTTCAGCTATATCAGATTTCTTCTGCTGCGAACCATGTATCTCTAAACAAAAATTATTCAGCTTACTTTGTTTAAGTCTATTAATAACTACATCAAGAGCTGCTTTTTTCTCACTAACGAATAATACTTTCTTACTCTGACTTAAGGCTTCAGAAATAATATTAGCGATGGTCTGGGATTTACCAGTACCAGGCGGACCCTGCAAAACAAAACTCTGACCGGCTTTAGCAGCATAAACAGCTTCTTGCTGACTGCTATCAGCATCAAGTATCTGCTGCGCTGAATTAGCATCTATCTGTTTATCGATTTGTTTGGCTTCAATAAGATTAGCCAAAGCACTACCAAACTCTTCAGCTGGCACAATTTCGCCAGCTATTTGCCTAACTACAGGATGCTCGATGATCTTCTCGCGGTGATCTTCAAGATCCTTATACAAGGCAAGCTTAGCGAAAGAAAATAAACTTAAACTAGATTCATCAATAATACGCCACTGCTGGAAACGTCCAACACCAATAACTGATTGGATTTCTTTAATCAGTGCTTCTAAGTTTTCAATATTATCCACCTCATCGAGGTTCTCAGGATTATCACCAAGAGCGGCTAGTTTAGTAATATCAAGCCCGAAGTCTCTTAGCAGTTTATAACTTAGGGTCGGGTTAATTCTAATCTCATCATCGATTAGATTCAGCTTGTAGACTCCGCTCAATCCGCGCCTTTCAAGCGACACAGGGATAAGAAATAGTGGTGAGCGCGCTTTCTCTTCTGATGGATTTTCCTGCCACTCCAGGAAATATAAACCTAGATAAAGAATATTTACGCCTTGTTCTTGCAAACTAGCTTTAGCGCGGTTACGCAGCTTAGCTAAGGTCTGATCTAAAGAACGCTCATCTTTATCAGCTAAGAGGGTAGTCTCAGCATCATAATCTAAACCCAAGAGTGACGAGCCATCATCTATCTCAGCCTCGATAAAATCTTCACCCGGCGGCAGATCATCTGGATCTGGCGGCAAAGCTAATTCAGCAGAAGCGACGTTAGCCAAGATGGCACGAAACTGCAGACTCTTAGATTCAAGAACTAATTTACGAAAAATCTCAGTAGCGGCTTCTTTAATTTCTATAGATAGACTTTGACGCGGACGAAAATAAAGCAGCTGGTTACGCTTACTAAAATCAATAAGTTTTTTCTGCCACAGCTCAAGCTGGCGAGCCACTAAACCTTCTTTGGCTTTAGTGTTATTTTGTCCTAAAAAATCTGAGATCCCCTTGGGTGTCATAGGGACTATGACGTCTGTTAGCTAATAGCTGTTCCGAAAAATTAGATCTGCAAAGCTTAAATTCTGCACTCGCTGTGACAGCGCAAAAACGTGACGTAAGTCACCTTTTTGCTTAGGCAGCCGGTACTTCTTCAGCAGCTGGCGCTTCAGCGGCAGCTTTCGCAGCTTCAGCAGCAGCGGCAGCTTCAGCTTCACGTTTCTCAGCTTCTTCTTTAGCTGTTGCACGGCGCTGAGTTTCAGCTTTACCGATCTTAGTAGATTTAGATTTGATTTCTGCTTGACGCTTTTGTTTATCGCCGCGAGTTTTAGCAGTGAACTTGTAAGCACCGTCTTCAAGATTATGATCAGGCGTGCGTTTGAGCAATGAAGCTACAGTATCACTAGGCTGAGCACCAACACTTTGCCAATATTTAGCGCGAGTGCTATTAAGTACCAACTCTTTAGTGCGCGGATTATAGAAACCCAATACTTCTACTGGCTTACCATCACGCTTATCGCTTTTAGGGATAACTGCGATCCTGTATATTGGAGCGCCTTTTTTACCGAATCTTTGTAGTCTGATTGTTAGCATTTGTTTTCGTTGCGCTTTTAGCGCTGAGTTATCTATTCTAGCGAATTTTAGGCTTAAAACCCAAGTTTCATAAAGCTTTTAGACTTTAGCGGCTGTAAGCTCAGTGGCTTTAGCTACTGGATCAGCAATAACTGCCCAGTTTGCGCCAGGAAAATGCAAGCTAACTTCCTTCTCAGCTGAGCCCGGGTCAGTGTCGCTACCATGGATAATATTATCGCCAATACTACGACCTAAACGCTTGCGAATAGTGCCTTCTGCCGATTTCGCTGGGTCAGTTGCGCCCATAGCTTCGCGCGCGCGCGCCACTATGTTATCGCCTTCCCAAACCATGCCAAGAACAGGTCCAGAAGTGAAAGATTCAACCAACTCACCAAAAAATGGTCTTTCGCTGTGCGCCGAATAGTGCGCCTGAGCCAGTTCTTTAGATGGGGTATATGCTCTCATAGCAAGACATTTCGCGTCCGGCAGGAGTTTAGTGAGCATTTCTACTACAGTTACCGCTTCTCCGCGTGCATAAGAAGTGGGTTTTACGGCTAAAAAGGTTTTTTCTTGTGTCATATCGGGGGTTTATTGTAGCAGAGAGCCTGGCGGCTGCGTTATAACAATATAATTATTAGTGATATCTTGACAGTGTTATGCGATTCTATATATACTTATAAGTCTATGCCAACAGCAGCA
>CAZQXM010000041.1:0-11711 GCA_964597205.1 uncultured Gammaproteobacteria bacterium | reverse complement strand
GTTTCCTCTCCAAGGGAAAGCAAAAACGCCACTCACGTGGCGTTTTTGCGCTTTTGTGGTAGAAAAAACGTGACGTTGGTCACGTTTTTGCGCTCTCCACCACGAGTGCAAAATCTTAGCTATATTTATAACAAGTACCTTGATTAACTTCAAAACCATCTCCCTCTACCTCTCCCTCAGCTGCGTCATCAGCGGCTATATCGGCGCTACTGCGCATAGTATTTTTCTGATCTTAGCTTTAATTACTTGGGTTATTGCTTTATTACGCCGCGAAATCCTCAGACCTTACAATCCTGATTTAAAAATTCTCAACTATCTGTTTTTATTACACGCGGCAATGGCTTTTATTAGTACTGCATTTTATGAAGCTAATCTACTTGGTGCACTTAAAAGTATTATTAGTAGTTATATTCAGTGGTTCATTTTTAGCACAAGCATCCCTAATAACCAAGAGAACAGATCAATCCTCTCCGCCCAAATCCTTGCCTACAGTGGCACCCTCTTCTCAATCCTAGTCCTACTGCAAGTCATAGGATTAATTCCTAGTCCTGATCTGGGCATCTACGGCATCCAAAAACAACCTTTTACTAGTTCAGCTCTATTATTATTCTCACTATTCACTACTTTATATTGTTTAGAAGAAGCTCAGCGCCAGACTTGGTATGACTTGCGCCGAACTTATTTAATAGCTTTTGTTTTAGAGTTATTAGCCTTATTCTCACTTGGGCAAAGATCCACTGTGATTGGAGCTTTAGCCGGTATCCTTATATATCTACTCTGCACTCGAAGCCTTAATCTAAAAAGTAAGTTACTCTCACTAAGCATAATTTCAGCAGGTCTAGTATTAGCAACGCTTAGCGCTGAACGCTTTCGCCGTAAATTCACTAAACTGCTAGACCCAGCTTCATTACTAGGAACCAATAGCATGCAATGCCGCATAGATCTCTGGCAGCAAAACCTTAATGCATGGATGCTGAATAAATCTAACTCTCTTTGGCTTGGTCTTGGCGAAGTGATTCCTCTAACTTGCATGGACGTTAAACTCACACATATGCATAATATTTTCTTGCAACAACTTATCCGTAAAGGTCTACTAGGTTTCACAGCTTGGTTTGCTTTTTACGCTTGGAGCTTTGTAGAGCTTATTAAACGCCGCAGTTCTCTTGCTTTTATCGCTGCTTTCATTGCTATAACTATTGAAGGCTTGTTCGAGAATTGGTGGGGGGACTCTGAAGTGCTTTCTGGATTCCTTTTCTTAGTTTGCTTGGCACTAGTCTCATCACATCATAGCTATTCGAATAAAGTTATAATAGAGTAAGCCTATGCGCTACTTATATATATTTAGTCTCATATTAATGCTCAATGCCTGCGGCAAAAAAACCGCTCAGCAAGGACCGGGAGCTAGACCAGTAGTAGTTAAATACCAAGCTGCTCAATACGGCACTATCGCTAAGAACTTCGAGACTGTAGGGGAACTGAAAGCCGACAGAGAAGTGCAAGTAGCAGCCGAAAGAGCAGGTCAAGTCGAATATATTTATGTGCGCGAAGGGGCGTATGTCTATGAAGGGCAAGTGCTAGCCAAAATCAAAGGTGAGGATGCCAGCGCAGAGCTAGATCAAGCACAAAATGATTACAGTTCGTTTAAAGCACTCTACGAGCAAGGTGCAATCTCATACCAAGAACTGCTCAAGTATCAAACCAACCTTAAAAAAGCTCAATCAACTATAAGTAATCTAGAAATTAGAGCACGCATCTCTGGCGTGGTCGGGCAAATCTATATAGATCCAGGTGATTACGTAAAACTCGGTGACCCAATTATGGATCTAGTGAAAAACCGCCCGCTAAGAGTAAGTTACAACATCCCAGAGAAAGCTATACCCTTAGTTAAGCAAGGTGATATGGTTGAAATCACTAGTGATGCTGAGCCGACTAAAGTTATTAAAGCTTACGTAGATTTTATCTCTCCTCGCGTAGATCCTAAATCCAGAGCGATTTTGGTGCGAGCGCGCATAGATGATAGTATGGCAGCGAACCTTAAAGCTAACCAGTTCGTTAAAGTTAAACAATCAATCCAAAAAGTAGCTAAAACTATATTAGTTCCTGAGACTGCTATTTACCTCGATCAAGGGCAAGAGTATGTTTATATCGCTATTACAAACAAAGAAGATCGCAGTAGTTATAAAGATGGCAAACAAATAAAAGCCCCTACGCAAATAGCTCAGCGAGTGCCTATTAAAGTCGGCATACGCAACGATGAAGGACAAGTAGAAATCACTGAAGGAGTGAATAACGGTGATTTAGTTATCTATGCTGGCTTGCATAGTATTTATCCAGGAGCAACACTAGCGCCAGTAGAAGATACAGAACCAAGTAGTTTAGAACAAAAATCAAAAGCGACTAACTAAAAACTAAATGAAAGACGATAACAACAAATTTTCACTTTCTGATATCTCCATCGACAAACCGGTCTTAGCGACAGTACTATCTTTGCTTATTATAGTCCTGGGTTTGCTAGCTTACTGGAACCTACCTGTGCGCGAATACCCAGATATAGACCCGCCTGTAACCACGGTAACTAGTATCTATCCCGGCGCTAACGCTACTGTAGTCGAGAGCGAGATTACTGAAATTATCGAAGAAGAACTTAGCGGCATAGAAGGTATACGTACTATAACTTCTACCAGCCGTGATGGTGTTAGCCAGATAGTAGTGGAGTTTAATCTAGAGCGCAACATCGATATCGCTGCGCAAGACATAAGAGATAAAATCTCACGCATTCGCAGCAAACTCCCTGATAACGTCGAAGAGCCAATCATAGCCAAGGCTGACGCTGACTCGCAGCCAATCATGTGGATAATGGTTAAATCTGATCAGCGCAACTTACTAGATCTGGGTGACTACGTTGATAGAGAAATTAAAGACCCTCTTCAATCAATTAATGGTGTTAGCAAAGTTATATTCGGTGGTGCTCGCCGTAAATCTATTCAGATTCGAGTAGATCCTAAGAAATTAGCCTTCTATGGTCTAACCGTCTTAGATCTAGACAATGCCCTCAAAAGCAATAATATAGAGCGTCCTGCCGGTCGCATACTGTCACAGTCCAAAGAATTTAGTATTAATCTCTCAGCTAAACTCAAATCCGTAGAAGACTACGCTAATCTAACTATCAAGAGCGACGGCTCAGTGCGCCTCGGTGATGTTGCTGATATTAGCGAAGGAGCTGAAAGTGATAGAAGTTTTATTAGATTTAACGGGCAGCAAGGCTTCGGGCTAGGAATACTGCGCCAAGCTAAATCTAACACCGTTGAGATCTCAGATCAGGTGCGCAAAAAAATCTCTGAACTGCGCAAAAACTTACCAGCTGATATCAAACTTGATGTCGGCTTCGATGCTTCGACTTTTATCAGACTGAGTCTTGAGGAAGTTTATAACAGTATTTATATTGCTAGTATTCTTGTGTTTATCATTATCTTCCTATTCTTGGGTAATATCCGCGCCACTATTATCCCCGCTGTCTCAATCCCCATCAGCCTTATAGGGACTATGGCTGCTATCTACGCTATGGGCTTTACTGTAAACTTGATGACGCTACTGGGTTTAATTATCGCTGTGGGCATAGTAGTAGACGACTCTATTATCGTTGTCGAGAATATTTATCACTCGCTTGAGAAGGGACTTAGCCCCATAGAAGCCGCCAAGCAAGGCACTCGCGAGATCACTCTCGCTGTCATCGCTACTACTTTAGTTTTGGTTTCTATTTTCTTGCCTATCGCTTTTATGACTGGCATCACCGGCAGGCTACTCTCTGAGTTCGCCTTCTCTATCTGTTTCGCGACTATTATTTCTGCTTTCGTGGCATTGACTATGGCACCAATGCTTAGCTCCAAAGTACTTAAGACTAAAACTCAGACTCATAGTTTTATTAAAATGCAAGGCTTAGAAACCAAATACCAAGCTATTCTTAGCCGTTTAATTCAAAACCCACGCAAATTATTAATCGCCTCACTAGTGGGCTGCGTATTTGGGACACTGTTCCTTTATAATTTCAACACTAAAGATTTTATCCCTGATGAGGATAGAGGGGTTTTCTTCACCATAGTGCAAACACCTCGCGGTAGTAATCTTGATTACCTCGACAAACAAATCCGCAAAGTAGAAAACATTATGGCTGATATTCCTGAAGTGCAGACATCTATCGCTGTAGCAGCTTTCGGGCTAGACGCGCCGGGTAAGGTTAACGAGGGTATCATCGTCAATAGACTAGTAGATTGGAAAGATCGCAAGCGTGATGTTTTCGCTATCACGGGTCCACTCTATCCTGTCTTGGGCGGAATACCAGAAGCCTTCGTACTACCAATTACGCCTAAATCTGGTCCTAGTGGTGGTTTCGGCGCGCAGCCTATACAAATAGTAATCAAGAGTAATAATCAACAATTTTTAATTGATGCTTCTTCTGCTATCACCGCGCAGGCTACTGCTCTGCCTACTATATTATTTTCTAAGTCTAACCTTAGCTTAGACAAACCAGAATTCACTCTTAATATCAACCGTGATAAAGCTCTTAGCCTCGGGGTAGATATGCAAGATATAGCTAGATCTCTAGAAATATTGTTCACAGGCATAGATCTTACCGAATTCAACCTTAATGGCGAGAATTATAAAGCCATGGTCAGTCTTGAGCGTGAAGAGAAAAACAACCCTCAGAAAATCGGTGAACTAGCTTTGCGTAATCGTGATGGTAACCTAGTGCAGCTTAGTAATATTATTGATATTACAGAAACCGTCGGTGCCGAAGAACTTAATCACCACAACCGCAAAAAAGCTGTTACCATCAGCGCCTCTCCTAAACCGGGTTTCACGCCAGCAGAGGGCTTAGAAGAGCTGGAGAAACTCAGCCGCCAAATCATCTCTAAGATGGAGAATGTGCCTGCTGACTATCAAATAGACTATCTCGGCACCTCTAAAGAACTTAAAGACGCTAATATCACTTTAATTTATGGTTTCCTTATCGCGCTATTGTTCGCTTTCTTGTTCTTAGCCGCGCAGTTCGAAAGTTTTATTAGTCCGCTCATTATTCTTCTTACCGTACCGCTAGCACTAGTCGGTGCTCTTGCTACTCTAGGCTTCTTTAAGCTTTTCCCTATCATTACTGGATTACTAATTAGCGTTGGCTTACCAGAATGGATACAATTCGTTATTCCTCAATTCAAAAATATCAGCATCAATATCTATAGTCAGATCGGTATGATTATGCTTATTGGTATCGCGAGCAAGAACGGTATTCTTATCGTGGAGTTCATAAACCAGCTCAGGGAGCAGGGTATGGAGCTGGATCAAGCTATCACTGAAGCTTCTGCTCGCAGGCTTAGACCAATATTAATGACCGCACTTTCAACCATCTTAGGCATCTTGCCTATCGCTATGGCACTTGGTGTCGGTTCAGCCTCACGCCAGTCTATGGGCATAGCTGTTATTGGCGGACTTATAGTTGCGACACTGCTAACACTGTTTGTAGTGCCGGCGGGGTATAAGTTTGTGCACGGTTTTAAACAAACTAAGCTGTAAGACCCATACTCCTTCCATGCTCTCTTAAAAATCTTGTTTTATTTGATATAAATTCTAAAGCCGCTCTAAGAAGTATTCCTAAGCCTTGACAAGCTGGCTCACCAGATTTCTTCCAATCAGCTTGAAGATGTGTATGTAATGTTTTACCTAGGTCCTCAATAGTCGCTCGAGCATCTTGAATAATTTTGGCTATTTCAGTTAATTTTTCACTCGGACTATTACCCTTAACTAAAGCTGCTGTGGCTCTCAGCAATTCAAGTACACGCGCTTCTTCATCAACGCGAAACTCTTCTACGGAACGAAATAAAGCTTCTAAGTGCTCTCTAGCTGTCTTGCACCTTGCTTCTAGAGAAAATCCGCTATTTACTACAACCCCAGGATCAACTTTCATACGGCACTCTTTTAAACGCTGACCAATTGTTTGTAAATCCACTTCTACTCTCCTTTGAGCTTTTCAAATCTAAATGAATTATAAAGTCACTCTAGTATCTTGGCAATAGCTAATTATTCTTCCAATAACCCGCAAGTGTCGCCGCAAATATCAAATGCAATATCGCCGAGAACATACAAGGCACGGCAGCTAGCGGCGCGAAATGTAAACTCACTAGAACCATGGCTAGCCCAGCATTCTGCAAGCTAGATTCTATAGCTATAGCTCTTAATTGGCGAATATCACGCAAAAATAATCTAGCGAAATAGTAAGCAGCTACTATGCCAATAACATTATGAGTAATTATCGCCGCTACTATTCTTAATAAACTCCAACCACTAACCAGCTCTTGATCATAAGTAGCTAGCTTTTGGTAATTTAGATCGAACATTACTGTAACTATTAAACAGACAGCCAGTATCGCTAGCATCGGCGTAATTTTATTTAGCCGGCCAGAGAAACCTGGGAAAGTCCTCTTAAAAAACACCCCTAGAATTATCGGCACTAACACTACTTCAAGAGCAGAGCTCAGTAAGCTCCAAAAATCTATCTTCACCCAACTCTGAGCGTATATAAGCATCATTACTGGCATCACTACTGGCGCGATAAATGTCGATATAAAAGTCATAGCCACTGACAAAGGCAAATCCGCTCTTGCAAGGTAAACCATGACGTTCGATGCTACTCCGCCAGGTGCCGCGCCCACTAGCATTAAGCCAATCGCGAACTCGGCTGGCAAAGCAAAAGCTTTAGCAACCAAAAAAGCAATTAAAGGCATAAATAAATACTGAGCACTAATACCGACGATAAGAGCTTTAGGTTTGCGCACCGTGGCGAGCAAATCATCGAACTCTAGGTTCAAGCCCATAAAAAATATGGTCAAAGCGAGCAAGAAAGGAATGCTATGCAAAAGATAGTTACTAATACCTGGCACAAAATAACTAGTAAGCAGACTAAGCCCCAGTACTAAAATAAAATTTCTTTCAATAAAATTGATAAAAGCCATTACATTAAATAGAAACCATTTGGCTCTAATGGCTTAGGAATCTCCCTGGCACCAATCATCTCCAGAAGATCAATTTCAATTTTCCTAGCGATGGCTGTTACAGGAGTGTCTGTAGCTCTGCCCTCGAACGGGTCTTGAGTGTAAATAGCAGTATTCTCTATTAGAAAGAATAGCGTTGTAATGCTAACTGTAATTAATGCTTCAAACAACATTGAATAATTCATCAAACTAAAAGGTAGAAAAATCGCAAAAACATAAATCAAAAAGTGAAGAAGTATATTGTATGTTCTAGGAAACACTGTAGTTTTGATACGCTCGCACATACCCATAGCATCTACTAGATCTGATAATGTCTGTTCTATTCTTATTTGCTGGAATTCATTAATCCATTTATTTTTATAGGCTAGTTTTACATCCTCATAATGTTTACCTAATAAAAAATTAGGTGCATTACTAGTTTTAAACGCCTGTTCTAAGGTTTCTTTATCTATATACTTAACTAGCAAATCTGGATTCTCGCGACCGCGCAGTTTATCACCCAAACAATACAACCAAGCTATTTGCCTTTTAACCATAGTCTCAACCAGACTTTGAGCTGCATGCCCCTCTGTAAAATTTTGCATCGCCCTAATTAAAACTCTAGATCTATTAACTATGCTTCCCCACACCACTCTAGCTTCAAGCCAACGCTCATAGGCTTGATTGGTTCTAAAAGCTAAAAGCAAAGCAATAGCGTTACCCAAAATAGCAGGAAGCGCAATTGGAATTGCCATTTGAGACATATTAAATTTAGTATCAAAAGCTCCGACTGCTAAAGAGAAAACTGTAATTGCGAAAAATTCAAATTTCACTTTCTCGCAAATAAACCACAGTGGTATTCGTTTGTTAATTAACATTAGTACTAGATTTTAACACCAAAGCTCTAGTAAAACTTTTACGGTGATGTTCTGTAAGCCCATGCTCCACAATCGCAGCACGGTGCGCTTCAGTTCCATAACCCACATTAGTAATCCAAGCATAATGCGGAAAGTCACCGGCAAGTTCTTGCATATATTTATCGCGGCTAACTTTTGCTATATTGCTAGCAGCAGCAATTGCAGCGCTGGTACTGTCACCACGCACTATGCAGATTTGTTCTATTAACTCTGCTGCTCCAAGATCAGCCAAGCGCTCAAAACCCTTGATTTTACGGGGTCCATCAACCAGAATTATAACTTTATTATAACCACGCAAACGCCCTAAAATAGTCTCTAAATTCGCTAACATCGAGCGCCAAATACAAGTCACTATGCCATAAGAATCTACATCCTGAGCTGAACGAAAATCAACACTGTAATGAACATCTTTTAATTCCGTTAAAACTCCAACTATTTCTCCCCGATCTTTGGCACTAAGTTTTTTACTATCATTAAGTTTCTGCAAAAGCCCTTCAGCACTAAAACAGGCATTAAGATCATAAGCAAAAGCAGCCGTCACAACTGGACCAGCGAAACAACCTCTACCAACTTCATCGACTCCTATAACTAAAGTTTTATCATCAACAAGATGCTTAGCATCAAAAGCAAATAAGGGACTTGAAGTTTTTTTAGTTTTTACGGCAACGCTCACTTAGACCCAGCTCCCTAGCTAAGTCTAAACGTCTTCCACTAAAAAAATCAATAAATAGTTCTTTATACTCAAGAGATAGTTCTTTGCCGCACATAATGGTGCAACTACGCAGTAAACGTACGTACTCTCTAAAAGTCATAAATTCGTCTTGCGTTAATTCCTTCTCTAACATTGCTACGGTTTCACCGTTATAGGCACGCAAGTATCTATCACTATCTTTAAATTTAGTAAAACAACGTCTAAGGTTAGAAGCTAAGGCTTTAGACTTCTCCGCCATGCCAGCCAAAACTATTTCAAGCTTGGCGAAGCATTCTTCGTCATATGCTGATAATTTTTGATTTAAAGATTCTATATCGATAATTAATATTGTAGCTATTTAGTATCTTGCAAGCCATGGGGGAGTCACAGCGAAATAGATACGCTACAATCATTAATTGTGAAAATCGGTTACCTAGGACCAGAAGGTTCTTATTCCCATATAGCGGCTCTTGATGTTTTTCAACGTCAAGGCGAACTTATTGGCGCTAAAACCATCACCGATTTAGTAGAAGATTTACAAAACAACAAATACGATACTGCTATGGTGCCTATTGAGAATTCAATAGCTGGTGGCGTCAATGAAACTATCGATGCTTTGCTTAGATCAAGTGATATTTATATTACCGATGAATATACTCTAGACATTAATCACTGCCTATTAGCGATAGCTCCTATAGAATTGTCTAAAATAACCAACGTACATACTCACACTATGAGTTTTGGTCAGTGCCGTGATTATTTGCGCAAACATTGCCCGCAAGCTAACTTGGAATTGAACTCTAGTAATAGTAAAGCTGCTGAAAGAGTGAGTGAAATGCAAAACCCGAGTCACGCAGCAATAGCACCAGAACTTTGTTCTAAGCTTTATAAACTTGAAGTTATAGCTCGTGGTATTAACGATGAGGCTAATAATAAAACCAGATTTTGGGTAATTTCTAAGCGCGTCAGTCCTCCTAGTGGTAGAGACAAAACTAGTATTGTTTTCCAAACTATCGATGAACCTGGCAGTCTTGAACGTATTTTAAGAATATTCTCCGACTCGGGTATTAATCTAACGCGTATTGAGTCTCGCCCATCGCGCACTAAGCTTGGTGAGTATAGTTTTTGTGTAGATTTTAAGGGTCATAAAGAAGACGATAAAGTCAATCAAGCCCTGCGTAAGGCACAGTTATATTTTAGTTTCTACAAGTGGCTTGGGTCTTACAGTTCATTGAATTAATAGCAGAAACGTGACTGACGTCACGTTTCTGCGCATGCGTGGGCGAGTGCACAATCTATAAATAATCAGGTTACTATATTAAATAGTGAGCACCTTCCGTTACCGCCTATTCCAAATCTTCATACTAATTAGCTTCGTAGCTATCCTAGTCAGGCTACTGCAATTCCAAGTATTAGAACATGGCAAACATCTCAATGAAGTGCGTAATAACCATAACCGTCAAATCGCTGAAACTCTAAGAGGAGATATAGTCGATAGATTCGGTAATGTTCTAGCTTTAGACATCAGTAAATATACTGTTGAATACAATCCACTAGACACCGAAGAGAATAAACAACAACTTGCTTACAATCTAGCTCGCATAATTAATCGCAATAATCTTAGCGCAGAGAAATTAAACACTCTTGTGCATAGTAATTTTAGTAAAATCCTTGCTCGCGAACTTACTAAAGATCAAGCCGCGCAAATACGCAAACTCAATTCTAGGTTACTACTCTTAAGACGCACCACCCAGCGCTATTATCCGCAAAAAACTTCAGCTGCGCATTTACTTGGCTATGTAGATCTCTATGGCAAAGCTCGTCAAGGTATAGAAGCTAGCTTCGAAAAACAACTACTCAAGAACACCAAAAATAAACTTAGTCTCAGTATCGACTCTCGCTTGCAAGCGATGGTCGAGCATGCTCTCTATGAGCGCATCGCCCAGACTCATGCTAGTCGCGGCACAGTAATAGTAATGCGCGTGGATACTGGTGAAATATATAGTTGGGCTAGCTATCCAGCCTTCGATCCTAATCGTTACTATGAAGCTCCCTTAGAGAACACCAAGAACTGGGCATTGACTGACGTTTATCAACCTGGTTCTATCTTTAAGATGGTTACTGTTAGTTCTGCTTTAGATTCTGGTACCGTGAATCCTGACTACACTTTCTATGATCGCGGTTATATAGAAGTAGAGCGTTGGAAAATTGCCAACCATGGTTTTAACCCTAGTACTTTCCATTGTGAGCAACTAGATCTTGAAAAATTATTTGCTAGATCTAGTAATACTTTCGCCGGACATCTTGCTCTTAAGATGGGCGCTAATACTTTTTATAACTATATTAGAAGCTTCGGCTTCGGTAATAAAACCGAGGTAGAACTTATGGGTGAAACCAAAGGTATAGTAAAGAAGCCTCATACCTGGCATCTATCTGACACTGCTACTACAGGAATGGGTCAGGGAGCGATTTCTATCACTCCATTTCAGATGCTGGCTGCTGCCAACGCTATTGCTAATAATGGCGTTTGGATTAAACCAACTCTGATACGAGTAGATAACCCTGCTCTAATTCATAAAAAACAAGCTGAACTAATAGAAAAATTCTACAAAGAAAAAAATCACAAAACTATTTTCAAACGCCAAGGCAAGCACAAAGAAAATATGTTCGTGGTAATTAAACCGGAAACTTCTAAGATAGTTCGCGGACTGCTCACTCGCTCACTCGCATACAATATCAAAGAAAAATACAGCATCGGCGGCAAAGTCGAAGGATTAGAAGTCGCTGGTAAAACCGGTACCGCCCAAAAAATCAAAGAAGGTGGTGGTTATCATCGTAACCATACTGTTGCTAGTTTCCTTGGTTTCTTCCCAGCTTCTGAACCACGCTTTATAGTTCTAAGTGTTATCGATGATCCACAAACCGATGGTGGTTGGGGTGATACCGTCTCTGGGCCTGTATTTAATAAAGTAGCTGGCTATTGTAAGAATTTATACTTACAATAAGTTAATACTTATCTTGATATAAAACCCACTTAAATGGGCATATTAGGTATAAGAGCTCTTTTTTTGGGCTTTTTGGGGG
>CAZQXM010000040.1:0-11978 GCA_964597205.1 uncultured Gammaproteobacteria bacterium | reverse complement strand
AAATATGTCAAGCAAGACAGAGCTTAATAACAACGCTAAAGCTAGACCAGATATAGCCAAAGAAGCTAGAGCCAGTAAATCCGGCACCCTAGATAAAGTTGGTATGGAAGGTATAGAGCAGCCGGTACTGGTGCGCGGTACGGACGGCAAGCTGAACCAGATTCCAGCTAAGATAGATTTATTCGTTAGTCTTGATGATCCGCACGCTAAAGGCATACATATGTCTCGCCTCTACGCAGCAGCTAAAGAGCATCTTACTCATACTGAACTTAGTATGGAGACGCTGATGGATTTGATCGCGGCTCTTCTCAAGTCTCACGAGTCGCTAAGTTATTCAGCGGCGGCGAGAGTTAGCTTTGATTATGTGCTTGAGCGCGAGTCTCTTAAAAGCGAGCAAAAAGGTTTCCGCTACTATCCTGTAACTCTGGTTGTAGAGCGTGATGGACATAACCTTAAGCTTGAGACAGATTTTCGTATTAGTTATTCTAGTACTTGTCCGTGTTCAGCAGCCTTGGCGCGCCAGCTGGTACAGCAAAAGTTCCTTAAAGACTTCGATAATAAATCAGCTGATATAGAAGAGATCGCTGCATGGATCACTCGCGAAGAGAATCAAGTCGCTACAGCGCACGGTCAGCGCAGTTATGCTGATATTAAAGTTAGGTTCAAGACCATAGATGATGTTGTTCACTACAATGAGCTTATAGATCTAATTGAAGCTGCGGTGCAAACCCCTGTGCAAGCGCTAGTTAAGCGTGAAGATGAGCAAGAGTTCGCAAGGCTCAATGGCGAAAATCTAATGTTCAGTGAGGATGCTGCGCGCAAAATCAAATCAGCTCTAGAGCAAGATGATCGTGTTATGGATTATCATATCCACGTTAAACATATTGAGAGCCTGCATCCGCATGATGCTGTGGTTATCGCGACTAAGGGTATGCCAGGCGGCTACAGAGCTTAGCTATATAATCTAAGCATGTCGTCAAAACCCTTTTGGCAAAAACAAGAATGGAATAAAGGTATCAAAGGTTATCACAGTCCCTCGATTATTAAAGTAGAGGGTATGTACCCTTATTTGCTTGAATTGGCAGAGTTCTATAATGATAAGGATATTTTAGATTTAGGCTGCGGACCTGGGCATATAGCTCAGCTTATTAGCGAGAATTTCAAAGCCCGGTCATATACGGCAGTAGATTATTCGCAAATATTTATTGATTACGCCAATAGTCTTAGTGTTAGTTCATCGATTAAACCTGATTTCTTGATTGGTGATGTTCGTGATCTAGATTTGGGTGATAAGAGATTTGATACAGTCTTATGTCTTAATGTGCTTCCTATCTTTAATAGTGAAGAAGATTTTGATAAACTTTTGCATACTATTAAATCTCGATTGAAACCCTCATCTAAGCTGATTTTTATGACTACTTATGATGCTTGTATACTTTCTCCTCAGGTTAATGAGAATTTCCAGGTAACTTTGATTGACGCTAAGTCCGAGCCTATTAAGTATCATCTTAAAGTTAAAAATGTAGAGGGTGAGTTTTTTGAATTTTCTGATAATTGTTGGACCACTAAAATTGTTGAAAGCAAATTAGCAGCAGTTGGTTTAAGAGTAACTAAGGTTACTAAAATAGGTGGATCTGAATCGTTCCCGGATTGTTATCCGTTTATTAGTTTTGTTGCTGAGAATTGAAGCTATTGTATCGGATATATAGCCGGCAACCAACGCTCTAAAACCTTAACTGGGAAATTAAGTCTCAAAGCTCCTCTTGGACTGTCCGAGATCAATAATTCTTGCTTGCAGAGCTCGGAAACTATCCTGCTAGCTTGTCTTTTGCTGTAGTCAGTGATTTGCATTGCGTTGCCTCGATCAAGTTCACCTTGAAGAATAGCTTCTCTTAATAGCATAAAGGAGCCACGCGGCAATCTATCAGCTCGCACTTCTTCTTCTGTGTAGATCTCTATTCTTCTTAGAAGCTCTTGCGGTTCTAAGATTGATGACATGTAATCTACTTGGTCTATGCAGCTGCGTAAGAAAAATTTAGAGAAATTAATCAAACCTCGATTACTTAGTGAGCCGCGACCATCTAAATCACCTCGGCGTGGTGAATCGGCTTCTTCTAAGTAAAGTTTATAGTCGTTACTTTGACGAGCTAATCCTCTGGAGATAGACCAGAGAGCCGAACCTAGTCCTATTTTTTTCAGAAGAGCGTGTGAGAATAATCTGGCGACTCTGCCATTGCCATCATAGAATGGGTGTACCCATAATAGTCTATGGTGTGAGGCTGCAATGGCGATAACCTGTTCTATGCGCGAGAAAGATTGCGAGCCGTAAGCTTCTGAAAACCTGTCTATAAAAGCATTTAAGTTCTTTCCTCTAGGAGCTAGGTGCCAGCCCACGCTAACGTCTTGAGTTCTAATTTCACCTGGTCTTACTAATAATTCTTTATCGGTATCAAGATTTTTAACTTTGCATAATTCTGCTGGTAAAAGAGAATAAAACTCTTGATGTATTTTGCAAATAAACTCAGCAGAATAGAGATTATCAATATCCCAGAAATTACCGTTATCAATTATTTCTTGCACTGTGATATGAGCTTTGGCTTCAAGTTGTAAATTTCTTTTTTCTGGATCTTTGCTTAGATCTTTAGCCAGAGCTTTTTCTATATCACGAGGGTGAGTGTTATGTCCCTCAATAAGGTTGCTGTAATAGCAATTCATTGAGCGTACCAATTTAGCTAAACTTTGATTTAATTTAGGGTGAAGTTTAGAGTTGAGTGAATTAGCTTTAGCAATCAAATCTACGACCAAATCCTCCAGCTCTCTATCTGATGGTGCTGGCATCATTGGCTCCATTAATGAAACATATTCGATTAGTCTTGGCTTTGCTGACATTGATTATTAATCTAATTATACCCATTTTATAGCTTTTATGGCATCTATTTTGGCGTCTATTTTCGCTTTAAAAATGCTTTAATATAAGCTATTTTAGGGGATTTTATTTAAAATATGGCACCTATTTTGGCGTCTAATATGGCATCTGTGGATCTCAGGCCTCAAACCCCTTCCTCATAGTATTCTCGCTTACGCATTGTTCTTGCACGAACTGTAATAGATAATTAGGTCCGCCAGCTTTAAAGCCTATGCTCGAGTTCTTCAGTCCGCCGAAAGCTTGGCGCGACACTATCGCACCAGTGCAGGCGCGGTTGATATAGAGATTACCGACTTCTAGATTCTTGCGCGCATAGTTAATATTTACTGGGCTGCGCGAATAGATGCCACCAGTAAGCCCGTAGCGACTATTGTTGCTAACGCTAACTGCTTGTTTTAAATCCTTCACTTTAATTAACACTAATACTGGTCCAAATATTTCTTCAGTCACTAAGCTAGAGTCAAGATCATCAGTCTCGAAAATCACTGGGCTAATATAGTAGCCGCCATCTGGCACAATAACAGCAGTATTTGAAGCCCCTTTACTAACTATTTTATTAATACGCTCATAAGACTCAGCATCTATAACGGCGCTTAAATCAGAATTGAAATCACTGGCGTCGCCCACGACAAGACCCTTAAGAGCCTCTAATAGCCTAGCTTTGAGCCTATCGTAAATTCCTTCAGTGACTATCAATCTTGAGCAAGCAGAGCATTTTTGTCCAGCATAGCCGAAGGCTGAGTGCAATACTCCTGGTATCACTTCATCAAGATCCGCAGTCTCATCGACTATGATTGCGTTCTTGCCGCCCATCTCAGCGATTACTTGTTTGCGCACACTAGCACTAGCAGCTTTCGCAGCGATACTACGTCCTACTGCTTCCGAGCCAGTGAAACTTATAAGCCTGACATTAGGATGCTCGACTAAATAATTACCAACCAGTTCGCCAGAGCCAGTAAGCAGATTAATAGTACCGCTAAGACCTGGGTAAGATGCGCCTTTACGGTCAATAATAGTTTTGATAAGTTTTACTATCTCATAAGCGACTACTGAGCTTTGTTCTGATGGCTTTACTATTACGGTATTGCCGGTAACTAAAGCTGCCGCAGTCATGCCGGTGAGTATAGCCAGAGGGAAGTTCCATGGTGCTATTACGGTAGCTACTCCGTAGGGTTTATAGCTTAGAGTATTGCGCTCACCATGCAGAGATACTATTCTCTGCTCATCATAAAGTTCTTCGGCGTGACTTGCATAGTAATCGAGAAAATCTATAGCCTCAGATACTTCAGCATCGGCTTCTGCCCAGGTCTTAGCTATCTCGCGCACCAAAAGAGCATTAAACTCATAGCGATTCTCTTCAAGCGCTTCAGCGCAGCGTCTTAAGACTTCAGCGCGCTGGCGCACTGGTACTTCACGCCAATACTCTTGAGCTTTCTGCGCTTTTTCTATGCAGTCTTTAGCATCACTTAGATCTGCCATCGAAACACGCGCTATTACTGATTTGTCACAAGGATTAAGCGACTCGATTGATTTGTCTTTAATAATTTCGCGCTCAGCGATAATTAGTGGAATGATTTTATCGCCGCGATATTCTATTTTAGATTTAGCTAAAGCATCACTAAGCTGCTGCTGCACACGCTGATCGCTTAAATCTAGGTTTGCTTTATTGACATAGTTCTCAGCTTCGCGCGCTGGTAGTATGCAAGCGTCGCCTACAGCTTTTACAGGTTTATAAGCGAGTAACTCGGCAGGATCAGTCATCGAAGCATCTAGAGCATTACCCTCAAGACCCAGTCTTAAGAAAGATTCATTAGCGGTATTCTCGAGCAGTCTGCGCACTAGATAGGACATACCAGGGATCAGCTCCCCGAAAGGCAGATAGACTCTTACTCTATATCCTTCGCGGCTTAGATAGTCTTTAAGATTGTCAACCATTCCGTAGAGGACTTGCAATTCGAAATCTTGAGGATTAAGTCCTATGCTCGAGGCGTGATAAATCGCAGCTGCTAGAGATCGAATATTATGGCTAGCTATAGCTGCGCGCAGATAGCGGCTATTGTTGAGTAGCTTGCGACTTAGATTTTCGAAATTATAATCAGTTTCTGCTTTAACGGAATAAACGGGCAGTTTCCAGCGACGTTGCTCTGAGAGTGCTTGCTCGTAGTCCCAATAAGCGCCTTTTACTAACCTTATAGTTATTGGCGCTCCGCGTTTTTTCACCCATGCCAGCCAAGTATCTAGCTCAGCTCCGCTATCGCGCAGGTATGCTTGCAGTACTGTGCCGAAATCTGTCCAGTCTTTAAACTCGTCTTCAATCAAGAGTTCGCGAATCACAGCATAGCTAAGATCTCGCCAATCGTAACTTTCTATATCTACATTAATGAAGGCACCCTTGCTGCGTGCCAGTCTTAGTATGGGTCTTAGAGTGTTTTTGAGCTTCTCAAGGCTGCTTGGCGCATAGGGTTTGATAGCCGCGCAAATACTAGAGAGCTTGATAGAGATATTGGCGCCGTGCATGGCGTCGATTAACCTTGAGATCTGGTCGCGGTAGATTTGCGCCTCTATATCACTAACTACATGCTCGCCAAGTATGTCTAAGGTATATAGTTGTCGCTTAGTTTCTAGTTTAAGGCACTCGCGCTTTACTTCTTCTAGAGTACTGCCTGCTATATAGCTACTTGCCATAAAGCCAACACCAGATTTAATAGCACCACCAATCACAGGATTTAAAAAATCCGGAATAAGTTTATTAAACAGTGTGTAATTATCACTGGCTCCGCCTAGGTATTCAAATAAATATTTGCGCACCAGTGCTGGCTCTTTAAGGTTGGGTAATAAATCTACAAACCTAAATAATTGATTCTTAAGCTTAGTGTCGCGCATGCTGAATTTCAGCATCATGCCGCGCAAGTCGAAGAGGCTCCATTTTTGGCTATTGAAATATATTGCCTTGGCTAGCTCTGGGATATCACTGTAGTTGCTAGCCTTCATGCAAATATTTTAGCAGTGGATTGCTTCGCTGTGCTCGCAATGACAGTGTATGTGTTTCAATATTATTATGCAGAAATTTTTGGCTTTGTTCTTTTGTTTAGCGTTCTCGGTGACTAGTGCTCAAGCCGGCTTTTTTGATGATTTATTTGGCAATGATGATAAGGTTGAGTTGAAATCTTATTCGATAGACCTCAGGGATGTTGATGGTGCTGAAACTATTGTTTCCCATAATGAGAAGGTACTTAAACTTAGAATTTTCTATCCGAAAACTGATGCAACTAAGATTGATGAATTAACTAACCAACAACTAAGAGCAGCGGTGCAAGATGCTTTAGTTGTAAGTTCTGTTGATACGGAGACTGATGCTGAGACTGATCTTGGAGACTTGAAGTTTGTAATTAGGTTTAAACAAGTATCATCTAAGGACGATAATTTTTATGAAATGCAGTTCCTCTCACAGGGTTTAACACTTGATACGCCGCAGCGCTTGGATTTTAGTTTTAACGCTAAGCAATTCACGCGCTTGCTTAATTTGGGCACTGATCCTGATGAGGATAGATACACTGACCAGCTTTATGTAAAGCCTATAGTAATTGGATTAAAGGATGCTTCGATTGAGTTAATTGGTTTTGTGACTAGCTTACATAGTGGTTATAACTTTCAAGCTAGTTTTGATGATGATAAGGATGATTTCATTAATACTGATATAGCTATTGACGATATTGCATTCACCTATAAAACTAATGGTATTTCTAAAACTGCAACAGCAAAAGCTTCAACTAAATCTAAACCTATATCACTTAGTGTTAGTGCTGATTCGGTCACCGGTATTATTACAGCTTATGATAATGAGATTTGTGACATAAATTTACCTATCAGTATAGAACCTGTTGTGGAATTCAAAGCAGGACGTAGCTATAATCTTCGAATACCCTTACAAATTGAAACCCGAACTGAATCAGGGCTTAAAGTTCTTTTGCGTGGCATAGCTAAAGGGCAGCTTGATACTGCTCCAGCGCAATAAGATTTATTTGGATAGCTTGCTGCGTTTCAATAGGTTTTCCCATTGGTCGCGATAAGCGTCTTCTACTTGAGAAGCTTTAAGCTTAGCCCCTAATCGATAAGCATCCTGACTAGCTTTAGACAATTTAAATCTAAAAGTGGCGTCTAATTTGGTGAAGTAATGAAATGGCGATTTGTCTAAAATATCGTTAACAACGAAATTAGACTCAAAAAATGAAGTTCCGTACATCTTATCCCCCCTGATAATCTGATACCCATATTTCTCGGTTGTTTGGGGGATAAACTTGAATAACTTTGATTAAATCTATCTCAGGGAGTGGTTTTCACTGGGTAATTTCCACTATTTTGTAGCGCGAAGATTTACCTTTGATAATTTTCACTTGAGACTTACCTACCTTATAATCACGAGCTATAATTGCAATCAATTTTTCATTAGCAGCTCCATCTTCGGGAATAGCTTTGATTTTGTATTTGAGGGCTGTAACTTCAGTCTTACCACTCATAAATTTTTCAGCTGGTAGAACCACTTCTCCTACTAGCTCTGAGCTTTTGGCGCCGGGTTGTACTTGGATGTAGAGGCGCATAATCGTTACTTAATTATAATAGTTGGTTTAATGCAACGCCTAGATACTGCGCTCGTGGTTGAAAGCGCAAAAACGTGACATCGGTCACGTTTTTGCTATGCTACAATTTCCTCTCGCAATGTCAAATCAAGACTGGTTTTATGAAGTTTTAAATGATCAACAATCTTTCGGTTTGCGGATCAAAACTAAGCTCTATCATGAGCAGAGTGAATATCAAGAGATTATGGTTTTTGAGAATGAGAAGTTCGGTACCGTACTTACTCTTGATGGCACTTATCAGTTAAGTGATCTTGATGAACATATGTATCATAGTTCGCTTACCACTTATGGTATGCAAAATATTGCTAAGAATAATTTACGTATCTTAGTATTAGGTGCTGGTGATGGTGGCATAGTCCGTGATCTACTTAGAAACTGGTCTGAGCGTATCGAGACTGTAACTATGGTTGAAATTGACCAAAAAGTTATAGATGCTTCTATTAAATATTTCCCACAAGTGGCTGCTGAATTTAAGAACCCCAAGCTCGATCTTAGAGTAGAAGATGCTCTTAAATATATAGATGAAGCTAAGGACGGAGAGTTTGATTTAGTGCTTTGTGATTCTACTGATCCGGTGGGTTTTGCTGCTGGACTTATAGAAGAAGATTTTTATCTAAAGATTCGACGCATACTTAATAAAGATGGAATTTATTGCTGTCAATCTGGCTCACCTATATTCCAAGTACTAGAGCATGAGAAGTGCCAGCGTAATCTAGCTAAGGTTTTCGCTGATACTCAGACTTATTACGCACCGATGATAGTTTACCCAGGTACTATCTGGTCATACACGGCTGCTGGCTCTAAGATACTAAATCGCAGTAATATAGATATAGGGGAATTTGTCAAAGCCTGTGCCAAAAGTATCAGTAATAATCCCGAGCTACAACCGAGCTGAATATATCAGCGAGACTATTGATAGTGTTTTAGCTCAGAGTTTTGAGGATTTTGAGCTGCTCTTTATTGATGATGGTAGTACTGATAGTACTGAATCGATACTTAGTCGTTATGTCCAGCAAGATCCGCGAGTAAAATATCATAAGAAAGCTAATGAAGAGAGAGCTAAGGCGCGCAGTTATGGCATCAATCTTGCCATTGGTGACTTTGTTGCCTTAGTTGATTCTGATGATATTTGGTACCCAGGAAAACTGCAAGATCAATTGGATGTTTTTGATGCTTTCCCTGAAGTAGGTTTTGTTTATGCTGCTGTGGATCGCATCGATATGCAAGGACGAACTCTGCCAGCAGCTTCTAGGCAGCAAGAAGGTCATTCAGGTTTTGTCTATTTTGATTTATTGAATAGAAATTTTGTACCTTCGGTGACACCGATGATTAAGCGTTCAGTCTTGCTTGAAGTTGGTGCTCAACGTACAGAATTAATACCTTATGAAGATTGGGATTTCTGGCTTAGAATATCTCGGCGCACTCAGTTTCAACATATACGAGAATCACTCGGTGCCTATCGCATACACCCGCAACAGTCAGTGCAAAATGTTAAAGCAGATCATGTTGAAAAAGTCACACTTGCGGTATTAGATCTTAATACTACTGAAGATTGTTTGCAAGAGTATCTTAAAGTAGCTTTTGATGGGCAGGCTGCCCCAGCAACTGAAATACATTTCGAAGCTGTTCGTGATGAGGCTTATAGTCTTGCTTATCTACGTCTTGCTTACTGGTATCTTTTGGCTGGTGATACAGATTTAGCGGTCTCTAGATTGGATAGATCAGCGTTTAAGAACGATAAACGTCGTAAAGATTGGCGTTGGCGCGGACTTAGAACTGCTTGTGATTTGCATGATTGGAATTTGCCGGGTGTAGCGGATTTGATCAAAAAAAGTTTAGGAGCCTTGCATTAAAATAAATTACGAGTTTTTAATAGTTAGATATTTCACCTTGTTGGGTAATATTTTCCCGCAGTTTATTACTTGCATGATTCTTTGCGCCATCAATCTTGAGAAAGGTTTTTATGTTACCGGACTATGGATTGGTGCTTACGCGATGAATTTAGTAATTAAACATACTGTACGTAAAGCCAGACCTGATGAAGCTCTTAGGCGTATTAAAGTTAAAGGCTATAGCTTTGCTTCTGGGCATTCGGTTACATCTTTGGCGTTATATTTTTCCATAGCTAAATATTTTCAGATAGAACTAAGTACTATGCCTCAGTTATATTTGCTGGTATTTGCTATGCCTTTTCTTTTGGGATTAAGTCGTCTTTATCTTAGAGTGCATTTTCTTGAAGATGTAGTTGGTGGTTGGGTAATAGCTTATATGTATTTGGCTTTCTTTGGGGATTGGCTCACTAGTCTAATGGCGCAGTTGTATCCATGGCTATTAATATTTATAAAATGAGTAATAAATCAACTCGAGCAGTAATATTAGGTTCTGGTATCTCCATGCTCGACAGTCTAAACCCCTATGAAAGCATTAAATACAGTGATATAGAGGGTTTCCCGCGCTCTACAGTGAAAGGTCATAAAGGTGTGCTCGAGAAATATGATCTAGGTAACCGTGAGATTTGGCTGATGCGCGGGCGCGTGCATCTCTATGAAGGCAATACTTGGCAGCAAGCTTGCACCCCCACTCGCTATCTTATTGAACAAGGAGTGAGAGATTTATTTATCACCAATGCCGCTGGCGGACTTAATCCTAGTTTTAATGTTGGTGATTTGATGCAGATTACTGGCTATCTAGATTTTATGCGTCCGGGGCGTGAGCGCGGGAATATCACTCAGCTACTCACTAAGCCTACTAAATTTAAAACTGAAACTATCACAGGGCTTAAGCAAGGTGTTTACGTGGGTTTCCATGGACCTAGTTACGAAACTAATACAGAAGTTGAACTTTTTAGATCACTTGGCGCTGATGCTGTCGGCATGTCTACGGTTCCAGAAATTGAGACGGCAGTTGCTGCTGGAATTAATGTTCGTGCAGTAAGTGTGATTACTAATGTTTACGGCAAGACTGATGAGCTTGGGCATGATGGAGTTCTTGTGGCAGCTAGGGCGGCAAGTAAGCGGCTAGAACAGATAGTTTTAGCTTCTTGATACAATGAGCAGCTGGTGAAGAAAATATCTTTAGCTGGACTCGCTGAGCCGGCTGCTAAAGCAGCTGGTAAACCTGCTCACAGTTGCGCTGTTTGTGTAACTGAAGGGATACGTGAGTTAAATGAAAATGTCAGATCTATAGTTAAAGCTCGATGTGCAAGTCAAGAGCATCTTCAGTCTTTAGCTTGTCCTATACCTGAATGTAAGATAGTAGTGCCTCACGCACATATAGCTAGTCCTAAGCTTAAGGCGAAGCTTGCAAGTTTAGAAGCGAAGCGAGTTTCAAAAGAGGCGAAATCTGTAAGTTTAGAAGTGAAGCCAGTCGCTAAAGTAGTAGCTGCGTCACGCAGTCTTGCAGATGCTTTAAAATATTTTGCTGGAGATGCTTCACCCTCACCAACTACAACTCCTGCTAAGCCAGCAATACTTACTATTGCTCATCAGTGTGGAACTGGCTGCAAGCATTCTACTGCTACATCATCACCGGCAGTTAAACCTAGTTCTGTGTCTAAATCAAGTCCTGTAGTCGAGCATAAGCATACAGGTGGTTGTTGTGGTCACGAGCATCACAGTGCAGAGATTAAGTTTGTGGCGTCTAGGGTTGCTACTGCTACAAATACTCAACCTAATGTTTCGACTGCGAATACTAAACAAGCTGAGCTCAAGCAGGGTAAAGCCGAAGAGAAGAAGCCAGAGCTTGAGAATAATCATGTTCATGAAGAAAATCATGCAGTACCAAGTGATGGGTGGAATGGGTTAGCTGGCTATATTGATAAAGCACAAATGCACCCGCAATTGCAGAAGGCAGCCTATCTTACTACTAGTATTGCTGCGGCAACACCGTTTGGTGAGTTGTTCGCTGGATTCGGGCTACCAGAAATAGCTAATAAATTATTGAGCCCACTGCTCGGGGTATCAGCAATGCAAGGCATAATGCATGGTAAAGATAGGCTAACCAAGTTCTTCTGGACTTTACCTATAGTAGCTATTTCTTCCCTAGCTAGTCTTGCAAATATTCCTCGCTTAATTAGGCGTGTAGTTACAGTAGCTTTACTGCAAGCAGTGGAATTTATGCGTGATCCTAAGTTGCATAAGCATGGTGATCATTTTCATGGTGATACAGAGCCGCGCTTAAAGTATCTCGTGGAGCGCTTTAAGGATAAGTCTCAGCAGAAGCATTTTCTTCAAGCTCTTGCGAAACTTGAAGTCACGATTAACAGTTCGATTCCGCTTGCTAACCTAAGTCGCAGTCAGATAGAGAAGCGAATTGATAATAAAGTTCTAAAGAGGTTGGCAGGTTGGACTACTTGGCTAGTTACTTTAGTTACGTCTATTATGGGCTTAGATCTGGTCGGAGATAAAATTATTGCT
>CAZQXM010000039.1:5058-12134 GCA_964597205.1 uncultured Gammaproteobacteria bacterium | reverse complement strand
TTATTAAAGCTGGTTTCGAAACTCTTGTTGAGGCTGGTTACTCACCAGAGATGGCGTATTTCGAATGCTTGCATGAAGTTAAACTTATCGTAGATCTAATCTATGAGGGCGGTCTAGCGCGCATGCGTTACAGTATCTCAAACACAGCTGAGTACGGAGATTATGTCTCTGGTCCGCGCGTAGTTGATGCTGGTGTTAAAGCACGCATGAAAGAAGTTCTAAACGACATCCAAGAAGGTAAGTTCGCTCGCAATTGGATTCTTGAGAATGCCGCTGGCCAAGCTAGTTTCAAAGCTACTCGCCGCAAAGAATCTGAGCACCAAATTGAAGAAGTTGGCAGCGCTTTAAGGGCTAAAATGGATTTTTTGGCACACGAAAGAGCTAAGCAGGCGGTTTAATTTCTTGGCTTTAATATAAATTCTACTAAACCTTTAGCCATTTTATAATCCAATCCAGCTTGTGTAGCAACAGAACCTTCTTGCAGTTTGCCGCCTAGTATTTGACTTTTAAATTTTTCTTCGTATGCAAGCACAGCAGGTGAACTAATAACGGTCAAAGAAAACTGATTTTCGTTAGTTTTATTCCAAGCACTAATATTATTTCTCCAATCATGAGCGGCACCAAAAATAATTACTTGAGGTCCCGGTTCCGCCTTAGCCATAAAAGCTAAAACATCATTTTCTCTGTCTTCCATTTCAATTTTAGCTCGAACAGGCATTGTCACTTTCGTTGGCTCACCATAGCACTTTTTGTCAAAATCTGGAGCAGAAGCTTCCAAAAATAAAGACGCAAAAGTTTTGGTTCTAAGCAAAGTCCCCCTTGCTGACTGCTTTCCAGCCATAACTTCCGCTGCTAATTTACGTAACTGGGTGACAGAATCTTCGGGTAAAGTAGCAACATGCTCATTAATTGCAATCTTCATTAAGGGAAGGTGTAATGGTAAATTTTGCGCTATGGAGTTATGAAGCTGAGCTGGATAATATGATTTTAAATCAGCAACTATTGATCCGATATTATTAAATTCTTGATCACTAATTAGCTTCTGCTCTTTAAGTGCTTCAACGTTTTTATCAAAAAAATTACCTTCATTCTCCGTCACCATCGGCGTCATAGAACCCTCAATGAAATATAAATATTGCGGCTTATTAGGGTTGCGACGTGAAAAATCACTATCAAAAGAATCTTTTTGTTGTTCTGATAATTGGTCGCGTTGCGCTTTAACCTTACCAAAAGCATCTACTATTTGAGGACGCAAACCCTCTGAAAATAAGGTTCTAAGTCCTTGCTCTTTTCTAAAAACATCAAGAATTTCTCCTATTTGCTGAGATGATTTATCCGTTAAATCTTGGTCCCTTTTCCCGGCCGCTTCATGCGGATGAACCCAGCGAACATGCACCAAGGTTCGTTTAGCTTTAGGTTCTTGAATAGGGGTTTCTACTCGTGAACCAAGCTTTATTATTGATGCAATAGGATCAGCCATGCTAATAAAAAGCGGTTTAAAAAAGCTAATTTATAGGTTAAAACCCTAATCTAAGCTAATTCTAGGCAAAGCAAAAACTTTAACTAGCTGATTCCACCCATAAAAGAATCATCGGCTCTATCTTTGTAAGCTTAGTGCCTACAAACACTCTATCCCCTGCTATAACAATAAATCCTGGCAATCAGTTTCACTTACTAAGCGTGCCACCGCCTAAATTTAACTTCTCCTCGCCAGTGATTTCCACTAATGACGTCTTTGTACCTAGCTTGGCAAGCCCTGTTACGCCAGCTATCAGCCACAAAGAAATTCTCGAAGTATTAAACCAGCTTAACGAGACTTTAGCTCCCAAACTAACAATCGCTTATAGTTCTCCAAACCCTGAAAAATTTCAAAGATGGGTAGTAGCGATAGCTGAAACACATTTACTTGCCGGTCAAAGCGAAAGTCAAGCTATTTTTAATAGTCATATTAACGCTGTTAAGATTACCGATGCCCTAGCTACAAAACTTGGTAAATCACTAGCTAAAATACAAATAGAAGGCGATAGCACTAGCTATCCTAATAGTCATTTAGCCGCTAGCAACCCTTCTCTAACAGATCTCAAAGAGCTGGTTACCGTAAAAAAATATAATTATCCGCAAATCGTAATAGCCAGGTATCCTGATTTGATTACTAAATCAGAAAGCAAGCAAACAGTAAACCAAGGGCTTGCCGTGCACTTGACTGGATCGGTGAATACATCAAATACCGGCTTAACTAACTCTAATATTAAGTTTTTAGTAGAACTGATTCGTCTGCGAACATCCAAAGCTGATCTTAAGGAAATTGATACTGCTAAACTAGCAGAGATAAATGCAGAATTAGACAAGATTAGTCGCGACTTTAATGCTGACTCTAAACCTCTTTATTTCAGTACTAGTCCAGGTTTTCATCTTAATATACCAATTTTCAAACCTGAAACAAAAAGCAACGATGTAAGAAAAATCCGCTCTTTAGTCCTTGAGAATCTTAAAATCAAGGACGAAGAAAGCGTTCAAGCTACTGACAGAGCATTGCCTGTTGGCAGTTTTACAATTTTGAATAGAGGAGTACTGCACCTTATCAACACAAAATCAAATGCGGTATATCAAGGATTGATAGAAAGCTACCAAGATAAGGGGATTGGGGTAATAGTTATCTACCCTGCAGGTCTCAGAATAGAAACTCGTTAAAGTATAAGATTCAAATTCAACCCAGCAGTCCAAGAGTTATCCTTGCCACCAGTAGCATTCCCATTGGCTTGGTTGATTTCTGGAATGTAATACAACCAACTAGCGACATGCTCGTTAAATTCATGTCTCCAAGTGTTGATCAGAACTAAAGTGTTGTGAGATCCTAAAGCTTCACCATCAAACCATGCGGCATGCATACCAAGCATATCTTTGTCAGTAGTTTTGTGATAAGCACCTAATCTCCACTCATTAATTAAGTGAGTGCTGCCAGCTAGATCGTCAAACCACATAGAACCCCATTTAGTATATGGAGTGAATTTACCCATCTCTTGCATAGCAGAAGCATAAAGTAAATAAGTAGTAGAGTCAGGATTTGCAAAGCGGAAAGCTTGGCTACCAGCATAAACCAATCCAATATCGAACTGACCAGCAGAACCGGCTTCACCCCAGTTCTTCTTCACTTCAGTGATGCCATAATAACTAGATCCGAACTGTTGCATCTCGGTTACAGCGAAAGCTTGACGAACACCCCATCTACTAAGAAGTCCAGATCCTTCGCGATCACTTAGCCCAAGCACGAAACCGTAAGAACCACTAGCTATGCGGCTTTGATAAGCATCATTAGAATCACGAAACTCGTTCATTAGATTCAATAATGACAGCGTACCTTCGATAGCAGCTGGCGAACGACGCTCTCCAATATCAAAAGGATCGTAAGCGATTTCTTGCTTATCAAAGAAACGGCGATTAGCAAACTTACCAAAAACCAACATGTAGTCTAGGTCATCACCTTTGACATCATCGCGAACAAATATTTCAGGGATATCAATTAATTGGTCATCAAAAAAGTTATCAATATTATTGTCTATAGGAGCAAGACCCTCAACGCGAGTATATAAAGTACCTTCATGCTCAGATAGTTTAAAAATAGGCATTTTGCCTTCTACTCTGTAATCGACGAAGCCGTCATAGTTATTGCTAGAACCAGCTTGTCCTTGGAAAAACTGATTAGTCAAAGTCATATCTGCCTTGATTTCAATATCTTCCAAATCGAAAGCCATTACCGGTTGCGCCATCATGGCTGCTAAAGCTACACTGCTCAATATTTTTTTCATATGCTTCTATTCCTACAATACTAATGCTACCCATAGAAAGGGTAACAGTAAAGAAGAAGCTTATAAAGTAGTATTTGTTCCCTAATCAGCGATACGTTGATCGGCTATTGTTACAGCGTATTTACGCTTTAACTGGCCAGGTTGACCGAAGAACTTAAATTCATCAGCTATCCAAATCTCGGATTTATCCTCTGGACTAGAGTCTAGTTTAATCACATCACCCTTTTGTAGATTCATAATTTCACTCAGGTATAACTGTCCGCGCGCTAAAACTATTTTCACTTCAAGATCAGTAGCAGCTAAACGATGAAGTATAGTCTCACGAGCATCATGCCCATCATCAGCCCTGTCATTCTTGTAAGCTGTCTGCCTGCTTAGACTGCTAATCACATCTTCGAGCGCCGAATAAGGAATACAAACACGCATCTTGCCTTCGTACTCACCTATCTTCATATTGATAGTAATTAAAGCAATAATATCAGTAGCAGGAATAATCTGAACCGTATGGGGATTGAGTTCTAGAGCATTCATCTCAATATCATTAGCCGTAGGTATAAGCATCTGCCAGCCTTCTGGTAAATAGAATAAAATCTTACGCAAAGTATCTTTAGCGATACCTATCTCCACATCAGTTAGTTCATCACGATCTGAACCAGCGTTACCACTACCACCTAAGAGTCTATCTACCATTAGACCAATAGCTTCTCTGTCTATAGCTACACTAAATTCTGTAGTGAACGGGTACATATTCATCACTGCAGTAATAGTAGAGTCTGGAAGTGAAGCGGTATAGTCACCATAAGTAAGCTGTTGGACGGCTTCTACAGTAAGCTCGGTTTGCATTCTTAAAGCCGCATTGAGAGCCATATTGGCTTGACGGCAGAAGAACTCATGTGCCGATCCGAATAAACGCAGGTGCTCTTTGCTGAACTTGTCTGGATTTTTAAAATTATATTCCTTGATCTTGCGATTTTTACGCTGACCAAGTTTAGGCATACTTGCTGCCTCTCTGTCTCTATAATTTGCGCCGAAGTCTAACATGTTATTGTCCCGTTTGTATTTTATTGGATTATAAAGTCTGTGAAATAAAGATCGAAGACTCTATATTTTCCGTGTAATAGTTTATTCATTTCTTCTACCATCTCTTCTTTGAGCGCTAGCTTAGTTTCATAACTAGCAAGCTCGTCAGCAGTTTTAGTAGAAAGAGTAGAAATTACAAGGTCCTTAATCGCTGGCATTGATTTAGCTAGATCATGCTCCACCGCTGCCATCTCTGGATCAGCACCTTCAGCAGCACCGCCGTGTCCGCCGCCTTCTGCTTTCTTCTCTTCCTTATGCTCACCTTCTTCTTCAGGCACAGCTGAGTATGCCTTGATGGTAATTGCTGTTTTGAGGAATCGTGTTCCACCTGGATCAGCAAGATTCACAACAAATTCACCCAATGAATAGACTGGTAAATTAGCATCAGTTTCTGGCTTCTCAACTTGCTTAATTATTTGCTCAACGTTAATTGCTTTTGGCACAATTTGAAACGTCAAAAAACAAGCTGCAAAACAGGCCACAAAAGTGAGTGCCGTTTGCATTAGCATTGAAGTTATACTAAGCCCCACTGGTTTTGCTTTTTCTGCCACTGGTGCTTTATCTGCTGCTTTTTTATCGTCTGCCATTACATCTATTCTATGCCCAAAAAGCCTAAGAATAATGTTCATGTATTTGGGTTTTTATTGGCTCAGGGAGCAGCTTTTTGAGCTTATCTTCTAGGTCATCTGGGGGATTTAAGATCAGCTCCCTAATGCCAGATGAGGAGATAGCGATTTGAGCTTCTTTAAGAAAATGAACCTTATCTTGTGATAAAAATTTGTGAATCTCTAGTCTTGGATGACTTTGGCGTGGATAAACGATGATATTTATCTCGGCAAACTTCTCAGCTTGATGCCAAGTATGCAGATTAGCGAAAGCATCAGCACCCATAATCCAATACAAATCCACATTAGGACAGAGATCTTGATAAGCACTAATAGTCTCGGAACTATAACTAGGAGCGGCTCTGAGTAGTTCCATATCATTAGCGAGAAAATAATTTTCTTTAGCTATCGCTTCTTTAACTAGCTGATGGCGTTGAGTCGCACTGAGCGTGCTGGGTTTCTGAGGATTCTGAGCGGCGGTAATAAAATGAACTTGATCTAGTTTTAGTTGTTCTAAAGCCGCATGAGCAATAGCGATATGTCCCTTATGAATGGGGTCAAAGCTGCCACCGAATAGACCTAGTTTCGTCATAACGTAGTGCCCATACTAAACAGTAATTGTAAATCAGTTCCACCTTGATCGCCTGCAAGTGCCTCCATAACTGGGAAACCGACACTAAGATTGTAAAACCACTTATTATCCACGGTCATGCGCAAACCTGGAGAAATATACATAGTGGTGCCACCGTGATTATCAAGAGCTAGATCGTTTTGACTCGGCGCATCTTCAGATAGAATATTAGCCTCAAGAATTAAATCCCATGCCAAGTGTTGACCAAAAAGATGCTGCGGAAAGATTGACTCTAAAAAATGTCCTTGATGCTCCTCATGTCCCTCTTCTTGGTGTTCATGACTATAGGGCTGCTCATGACTATGGTTTAGAGGGTAGCTAATAGCAATATTATAAATAGCAGAATCGCCGATACTCGCTCCAATATCATTGGTATTAGCAACTACATATAAAAAATTAGCGTCTAAATTAAAATGCTCGTATTGCCTGCTCAAAGCCAAGCCAAAACTGGGATTAAAGCTACCTGTTCCAGTCTGAAAATGCGATTCATAATATTCGCCATGCTGAGATTTTCTCTCACTCGCACTAGTAGGGAATTTAATTCCTGCTAAGAAAGCCGCTTGCAAACTATCTTGTTTTAAGAAACGATACTGAGCAAATAAATTCAGATCACCCAAACCATGATTACCGTCAAGATCCTCAAGCTGAGCATCATGCAATTCTCTAATACCCCAATTAGAAATAAAAGGGTAGCTGGCTATTAAAGTTAAATCATCAGTTATTCCATAACCTAAACTAATATAGTTTCTCAAACTAGCACTAGCGTCATCAGCTGCTTGTCCTCTGCTATTGATACGATTTATCTGCGGAGAACTTAGACGACCATAGTTAGTATATTTACTACCAATAGATATACTCCAAGTACCTTCAGGCATAGTATAAGCTGGCATAGTAATGATAGGACCCGCTCCCAGACCTGATCCTAGCGAGCAACCGCAGTTGCCGCCGTGGGCG
>CAZQXM010000039.1:0-4958 GCA_964597205.1 uncultured Gammaproteobacteria bacterium | reverse complement strand
ATGATGTATTTATAAGTACAAAGTTCACGCAATCCTATCGGTCCGCGAGCATGCATCTTCTGAGTACTAATGCCCATCTCAGCACCGAAGCCGAATTCTTCACCATCAGTAAATCTCGTGCTGACATTAATATAGACACATGCTGAATCAATATGCTGCTTAAAGTATTCAGCATTAGCCATGTCCTGAGTTACTATGCACTCAGAATGCGCAGTTGAGTAATGATTAATATGTTCGACCGCAGCTTCAAGACTATCTATAACTTTAATAGCGACCTTAAGATCTAAATACTCTTTAGACCAATCTGTTTCTGTTGCTGGAGTCGTGCCAGAAACATATTTAGCAACTTGCTCATCAGCAATCAGTTCTACCTTAGCTTCTCTAAGTCTCTCAGCTAGAGCGGGTAAAGCTTTAGCAGCAATATTTTTATGCACAAGAATAGTCTCACAAGAGTTGCAAACACTAGGTCTCTGTACTTTAGCGTTGTAGCAAATCTCAATTGCTTTAGCGATATCAGCAGTCTCATCAATAAAAGTATGACAAGTACCACCACCAGCACCAAGAACAGGAATCAGCGAGTTCGCTGTCACGAAATGATTTAATTCTTCACCACCGCGAGGAATAACCAGATCTATATATTCTTTAGCTGAGAGCATTAATTTAGCGCTCTCACGTGCTTTACACTGAAGGAACTGTATGCCTTCATAAGGAACGCTTGTCTGCTTGAGTGCACGTTCAACTACAGCCATAATTGCCAGATTACTATGCCAAGCATGACAACTACCTCTAAGAACCAGTCCATTGCCTGATTTAATCGCAAGGGCAATAGCATCAGTAGTTACATTTGGACGTGCTTCATAAATAATGCCGATTACACCTAGTGGCACTCTAATTTTAGAAATGCGCATACCTTTAGGATGTTTCCATCCCTCTTCCACTCTTGATATCTCTTCTTTGATATTAATAATATTACGTATACCTTTAGCCATGCCTTGAATACGTTGTTCATTGAGGGTAAGCCTATCCATATTAGCAGCGCAAGTATTGTTTTTACGCGCTTCTTCTAGATCAAGCTTATTAGCAGAAATGATTTCTTCCACTGATTCTAAAAGCTCTCTTTCTATAAGCCCTAGTGCTTGATTTTTAGCCGATTCACCAAGAACTGCCATTTGCCTTGAGAAGGCTTTGGCTGCCTTGATTTGATTGAGCAGTTTCTCTTGTTCTTGCTGAGTGAGTGTTTCTACCATTGCTATTAATTATCCATTATTTAACTGGGCTTTGGCAAGCCTTAACCGAGTCTTAACCTAGGTTTCGTAAATATGAACATAAGGGACCAGCTATGTTATACAGTAACGAAGAAAAAATACTAAACTCTCTAATCAACGCAGCCAGCGATAGACAGAAAATGTTGGCCCATAACCTAACTAATATACATACACCTGGCTATGACCAAAGACAAGATTTAGACTTCAGTACTGTAGTTCGCAGTGTTAAACACAACACTGGAACCAAGATGGACATTAACAAAGCCATCGAGAATGCTAGTTACACAGATGAACAAAAGCCGACTTTTGAAACAGAAATGTCAGCTATGTTTGAAAACCAACTTAAATATATTTTGCTTACTAAAATCAATGGTCACATTTACCAACACATGCAAGAAGCAACACAATCAGGTAGAGGTTCATAAGGGGGATAAATCATGAGCGGAATTTTTGAATTACTAAACACGGCTAATAATGGACTGAAAACTCAACGCGAGTTAATGCAAATCTCAGCGCAGAACGTAGCCAACATGTACACTCCCGGTTACAAAGCACAACATGCCATTGTTACAGCGCGCACTGGTGAAAATAGCTTCGATTCCATGCTCTCTTCTATGTCTGAGGGTGGAGCTTCTATGCTTAATGAGAGTCATGGTCAGGGTACTATGATCGCCAGAATAGAAACTAATATGGCTGAAGGTAATCATGTTTATATGCCAGACCATCCACTTGCTGATGCTAACGGTAATATTGAAATGTCTAACGTAGATAGCGCCGCTGAGATGCTACATATGTCTGAAGCGGTTAAACAATATAAAGCGAATCTAGTAATTGCTGAAATGGCTAAAAAAGCCGCGTCTGAAGCAATGAATATGATGAAAGCTAACTAAGCTTATTTAATAGTCGTAATTGTTCTAAAGGATTATTGTTTTTAATTAAACTTGCTATATCTTCTCCATGAGGTAACTGTAAGCCCATCCAAGTACAGATCTTGCGCACAAGCCCATAGAAGAACTGACCCATACTACCTTTTTGCAAGACTCCAAGTGGGTAACGCTCTTGCAGAGACAGGTTACCGCCTTCTTCCTCACCACGCATACCTTTTCTACCATTCAAGAAAGACATACCAGAAATAATAATGCCAAGACAAGTATCATAAATTCTACCTAGAGTTGGATTAATCATATCAATTACATGTCCAATCATTAAACCACTAGATTCGCGTCCGCAAATATCATCTTCTTTAGATGATTGCAAGTGTCCAGAAACATCTAAAGGCTCTAACTCTTCACGACCATCAGCACGCTTCACTTTAATCATCGGTGGTTGCGGCAGTCCAGCGAGTGCATGACCTAACAATGCTTTACCTGAAGCTGATGACCACATTAAACCAGCATTTACTACCGGAAGCACACCCTTAGCGATGGTATTAACCATACGCATAAAAGGACTAGTAGATTTAGTTTTCTGCTTCTGTCCAATGCCAGCCATCGCCAACAAAGGTTTAGAAAGTGAGTAAGCAAGAGTAAATAAAGATAGCGAAGCATTGAATGTACCTATAACTTTCTCACGTATACCTTGCGACAAAGCCTTATCCCAAGTAAGTTTCTCATTATGCTTGTCTTTAACTCCCCACCAACCACAGAGAGTATTGAATAAAGCAGTAACGGGTTTAGGCATTGCGTAATCTTTATTAGAAGTAGCTTTATTTTCTACCCACTCAACGAAAGAAGCACAAAAATAAGAAAGCCAATATGGACTACCCTTGGTCAGCACGCTACCAATTCCTGCCATACTCATTTCAAATAAAGAAAAAATTCCCATCTTGTCGGTAAGACCTTTAATCACTTCGTATAATTTAATAGCTAACTTTTCACCGTCGTTTTTCGGCTCTGTACGATTAGGATCTTCTTTAATTTCATTTACTTTATTTAAATCTGTTGCTATTTCTCTGTCACCAGTTTTTACCTGAACTTTCTTATCCTCAGGTGGTGTTAATTCCTGCCTAGTAGTAGTGGCCGTTGGTGGCGCAGATAATATAGTAGGGACGGTTGTCATTAAGTCATATAAAGCCTATTGAGAACTATTCTCAACAAAGAACAATACGTATTATAGAGCTTCTTGAGAACTATTCGCAATAGCTTAACTTAAATTTTATTCGAACGAAGCCGAAAGCAGGGGAGCTTGCTACCTTGCTGAGGCGAGAGAGAAGACTAGCCGCGCGAATGCGCGGCGTCATTTATTGAAATAAAGCCTGATTCTAGAAGAAAGCTTGTAAAGACCTATAAAGTTATAGTGAATCTTGCCGAGCTAATCTAAGGAGACTGCAAAACAGCAAAAGGACATCATGAATAAGATAATCAGATTTTTACTCGCTACTATATTATTAACCACTACTACTAATATGGCTAAAGCTCTAGACTCCGGTGATGATACCGATATACCTACAGGCAATGAACCTGTCGAGGCTGCTGAAGTAGTTCCTTGTGTATTTAATGACGAAGGTTTACTCGAGCCAATCGGCGCTCCGCTAACTACTGACAGCAAAGGTAATGTCACTATCGATATTCCAGAAACTATTTCAAGTGATAAAGCTGTTTTCCTTGTAACGCAAAATCCTGATGGCACCGGTGCTCAGCAAATATCATATTTAGATCAAGACGCTACCGGCGAAACAACTATCGAGCCTATGGACACAGCTATCATGAAAACTTTGATCACTTTTATGAGTGAAGCTCCAGATATAGATCCTGCTTCAGTTTCTGGTGACATGGTAGAAAAATTCTCAGCTTCAATGGAAAAAGCTCTTGAAGATGTACCACTAGCAGAAAACGCAGCTGACACTTTAACTCGCTATGCTGACGCTTTATCACTTCAACCTTCTGCTTTCTTGAACGCTGCAACAGGATTCAACGTAGATCCTGAGGACATGCTGAAAGTCGCAGCCATGGTTGGCGACGCAGCAGCTTCAAGCTTCGACCCACTCTCTGAGCATCCAGAGCCGCTTGGGGACATCGGTCCAGGTTCAGCGACACCAGGTTTAATACCACCAGAATTGATGAAAAAATTCACACCTAAGGATTTTGATTTTAATGCTACTTTCGGTGAAAATATAATGCCACCGGGCGGACTAAAAGGAATGATTCCACCAGGATCATTTATGATGCCAGCAGGTGTTGCTTTAAATCCAGCCGTTACTTTTCCTAGTGAACCAGTACTACCTCAAGGTGTAACAATCCCTAAAGGATTCCAAATGCCACCTAACGCTGTATTGCCTCCAGGAATAATTGTTGGTGAAGGTTTCGTACCTCCAGCTGGACTCGCATTCCCGCCAGGAATGATAGCGCCACCAGGATTCAATCCTGAAGCATTTGGTGCTAAAACTAATACTACTTTTACACCACCAGAAGGTTTTATACCATCACCAGGTTTCGCTGTTACTGGTTCTGATGGCGGTTTCGGTATGCCAAGCGGTTTCCCACTTCCTAAAGGATTTGAGATGCCAGCAGGCGCAATGAACTTCCCGCCACCACCAGGTTTTACGGCACCACCATTGCCAGCAGGATTCACGAAACCAGTAGAGCAACCATTCCCAACTGATTTCGTTTTCCCAGCAAGCGCAGTAATGCCTCCTACTTTTAACCCAGCAGGATTTGGTGAAGGATTCAATTTCACACCACCAGCTAATTTCGT
>CAZQXM010000038.1:3819-12396 GCA_964597205.1 uncultured Gammaproteobacteria bacterium | reverse complement strand
GATAATAAATCCTAAAACTTTGTATAAGGCTCGTATTGAGGGATTGGCCTGCACTAAGCTTCATTATATCATCGACTTGTCGCCATACTGATATAATCATCATTTGTAAAATGAGCAAAAAAGATACTCTAGTTTTGAAATTTGGCGGCAGCTCGGTAGCTGACCCAGAGTGTATTAGACGTATTAGTCGTATCGCTATTAAAGAAGCAGAAAAATATAATGTAGTAGTCGTGGTTTCAGCTATGGGCAAAACTACTGACTCCCTTATTAGACTTGCTAGTGAACTTAGTGATCGTCCTCATGGACGTGAACTTGATATGTTACTTGCCACTGGTGAATTAGTTACAGCCTCACTTGCTGCTATGACCATGCAAAACTTAGGACATGCTGCCGTCTCTATGGCTGGCTGGCAAGCAGGATTTATCACCGAGAGTGCTCATAATAAAGCGCGCATTGCAGAAATTAAAACCGATAGATTAGTAAAACATCTTAATCAAGGTGAAATAGTAGTAGTAGCTGGCTTCCAAGGCTCTACTGAGGAAGGTGAAGTAACTACACTAGGACGTGGTGGCTCTGATACTTCTGCTGTTGCCTTAGCAGCAGCGCTTAATGCTATTCGCTGTGATATCTACACAGATGTCGATGGTGTTTATACTACCGATCCGCGCATAGTGCCTGAGGCGCGCAAACTAGATTTTATTAGTTATGAAGAAATGTTGGAGCTTGCTAGTCTTGGCGCTAAAGTCTTGCACCTAAGATCAGTGGAATTAGCTAAAAAATACGATGTAGATCTTAGAGTGCTAAGTAGCTTCAAAGGTTCTTACGATGATGCTAAAGAGTTCGAAGGACAGCATCGCGGTACTCAAGTTATAAGTCTTAAAAGGATACAGGATATGGAATTAACTCAAGCGGTTACAGGTGTGGCATTGGATGATAAACAGGCTAAGGTCGCTATTATCGGTGTGCCAGATGTGCCGGGCATCGCCGCTAAGATTTTCTTAACTCTAGCCAATCGCGGTATTAGCGTCGATATGATTATTCAATCTGTTGCTCAGAATAATCTTAACGAGATTGCTTTTACTGTAGCTAGAGATAGCGTGCGTGATGCTGAAGTTGTTTCTCAAGAACTAGTTGCTGAACTTAAAGCTAAAGGCGTAGTAGTGGATGAAAATATAGCTAAAGTATCAGTGGTAGGAGCCGGCATGCTTAATAAACCAGGTATTGCTTCTAATATGTTCAAAGCACTAGCAGATGCTGGTGTAAATATCCAGATGATCTCTACTAGTGAAATTAAAATTAGTTGTATGGTAAGTATGAAAGAGGCTCATAAAGCTGTTCAAGCTATACATAAAGCTTTTGAACTAGAAAAATCCAACGAGCCGATCATTGTATAAGGATGGAAACAAAATGACTGAATTAAAAAATCTAAATATTCAATTTATTGAGAAGACTCTACCTCACCGTTATCCGTTTCTAATGGTGGACCGAATCCATTCTATAGTACCGATGCAAACTGGCAGCGGCTACAAAAACATCAGTGCTAACGAACCTCAGTTCCAAGGACATTTCCCGGGTTTACCTATTATGCCTGGAGTTTTGCAAGTAGAAGCTGCTGCACAGCTCGCTTGCATGGTGATACTTACCGATCCACAATATACTGAAGGCTATATCGGTGTTTTCACTGGCATGGATAATATTAAATTTAGACGTATGGTTGTCCCAGGCGATAGATTAGATATAGAAGTAACAGTTACTAAGTTTAGATATCCTTTTGGTAAAGTTGATTTTGTTTGCAAAGTTGGTGATGAGCTATGTTCGTCTGGCAATATTTCATTCGCGATGCAAGTGAGAGCAGAAATATGACCGACGTCATATTTCTGCGCTGCCGTGGGCGAGTGCATAATGGATTGCTTCGCTCGTAATGACGTTTAATATTTAAGGTCGGCAAACCTAGATAGGTTGAGGATTATCCCAGTCGCCACGCACATCGTAATAAGGCTACTTCCACCAGAACTAATAAAAGGTAAGGTCATACCTGTAACCGGAAACAAGCCTGTCGCTACGCAGATATTAATAATCGCTTGCAGCGCAGTGGTACCAACAATACCGAAGCCTAATAATTTAGCAAATTCATCAGGCACCGATAAACAAATATCCAAAGCTCTAAATATCCAAGCAACTAATAAAGCTATTAGAACAGCGGCTCCAAGAAAACCAATCTCCTCGCAGACTACAGAGAAAATAAAATCAGCATGAGGTATAGGTAAAGTACCAAGCTTCTGCAAAGAGGCTCCGTAACCCTGTCCCCATAAGCCACCGGCACCAATCGCATGTTGTGATTGAATTAGGTTATAACCAGAACCCAAAGGATCAGAATAAGGGTCTAACCAAAAATGTATACGCTCCATCTGATATGGAGTATTCATTACATGCTTAACACCTACCCATAAAGCGCCAGCAATTACAGCTATAAAAACAAATAAATTCAAGCCTGCAGCGTAAGCAATAACTGGCACGCTACTAGCAATAATAATAGTAGTACCTAAATCTGGTTGTTTAAGAACCAATGCTGAACAGACTCCTACAAGAGCTAAAGCGATTAATCTGTTTTTGCGTTCATAAAAAGTTTTAGCAATAATAATTATTGAAGCTAATTTCGCGAACTCTGATGGTTGCAGTTGGAAGAACCCTAATGAGATCCAACGACGCGAACCACCAGTCACTACACCTATATGCGGCACAGCTGTAAGAATCAGCATCACTATTACCGCAGCCATAATATACCAGGCTAGTTTAGTGCGCCACCAACGATAATGAAAAGTACTAACACCCATCAAAACGGGCACAGCCACCGCCACCACAAAAGCGTGTTTAACCAACATTGACCAAGGGCTACCAGAATAACGCATCGATTCAAAGGCAGAGGCACTAGCCACAAAAGCAAAACCAACAAAAACCAGCGCGATGCTTATCTGTAAAAAAAATCTATCTGATTGCGTTATACCTTGCACTAAGAATTATAATACAGCAAGTTTTCTGACTATGGCTTTGAACTTATCACCCCTATCTTCATAGTTAAGAAACATATCAAAACTAGAGGTTCCAGGGGTGAATACCACTGGTAGTTTATGGCTAGATTTCAGAGCTAGAGTTACCGCAGCTTCAAGATCCTGAGCTTTAATAACATTAGTATAAAGACGCTCTTTCAGACCTTGTGCTAGTTCGTCTCCGATCTCACCAATAGTAATAACTTCAGCAGCTTTTTCTTTAAGCAAATCTAACATGAGACTCATATTAAGCTTTTTGTTTTTACCACCGACTATAGCTATGCATTTAGGAAAAGCCTTAAGAGCTTTCTCAGATGACTCTGGATTAGTCGCTTTACTATCATTGTAAAAATCTTTACCATTGATGCTCGCTACATATTCCATACGATGCGGCACTGGATTAAAAGTCTTAATTCTCTCCGTGATCTCTGAGATCGAAAGTCCAGCTGCGTCAGCAGCGAGGATAGCAGCAAGAGCATTAGAGTAATTATGTTCGCCGACTATTTTTAGTTCACTTGTCTTAATCACAGGGATAACTTTATTCGAACGAAGCCGAAAACACGAGAGCTCGCTCTCGTGTTGAGGCGAGAGAGAAGACCAGCCGCGCCGATCAGGCGCGGCGTCATTATTCTTGCGCAAAAATAATACATTATCCTTGAGAAAAGCATCAACAGTGGTATTAACAGTAGAGAAGAACCTAGTTCTAGAGCGGTGTCTATCGCCTAACGCCCTAGTTACCAGATCATCATAATTAAGTATCATCAAAGGACAATTAGTAAATAATTTTTCTTTAGTAAGTCGATATTCTTCTATATCTTCATGCCAGTCAAGGTGATCTGGGGTGAAATTAAGATAGACAGCTATCTTGGGCGCATATTTCAGCTGCGAATAAAACAATTGAAAAGAACTTATTTCTGTCACCCTTGCTCTATCAGCGGGAGTATCTTTAAACTCCATAAAAGGTTTGCCAATATTACCTAAGGCTTCTGTTTTTAATAAGTGAGCTATCAAACTTACAGTAGTGGTTTTGCCGTTGGTGCCGGTGACGGCGATATAGTTATCGTGAATATGATCAGTAAATAAATCTAAATCTGTAATTAGCTGTATCTTAGGATTAATTAGCTGAGCAGCTTTCAAGGCTTGCATTACTGGAGCTGACTGCGGGATACCGGGGCTGGTTAGCACAAGATTGGCATTAGAAAAATCAAATTGACTAGCCTCAAAATTAAACTCTATTCCTTGCCTTTCCCATTCTAGAATTTCATCAACGCTATAAGCATTACGATTTTTGGATTCAAATACTCTAATCTTATAAAAACCTGTTTGCTCTTTTAATAAAAACTTGATTGCCGCTATAGTACTTTTAGCAAAGCCCAATATAATTAAGTCATTTTGTGTAGTAACAGACACCTTAGCTACAAATTTTAGCTTAGATTGTGCACTCGCGTTGACAGCGCAAAAACGACCCGTCAGGGTCCTTTTTGCTACCAATAGAAGAAGAGTCCAACATGATTACCAAAAGGATTCCAAGTAACCTTATCGAAGATCTCTCTTAATAAAGGTATACCGCGACCGCCTTCGTCTTCAAATCTTACCTCATCAATAAAAGTATTACTATAAATCTGCCAATTAAAGCCAGGACCAGGATCAACAACAGAAATCTTGAATCCCGTATTAGAAACAATATAGCCAAGCTTCACAGCGCCGTATGGATTCTTCTGCAGACCGTAACGCACGGCGTTAGTAAGAGCCTCGGTAAGTCCAAGACGCAAGCTCAAAGCTCTATCATTAGGCAGACCTGCTTCAAGGCACTCTTGAATAATTTGAGCAATATAAGCATTGCAAATATCATTGTTTTGAATTTCAACAACCTCTACAGGGTTATGCTTCTGTTCAATACAAATCATCAGCCTGTCGTCAGTAAGCGGAGCAGCACCGCTCATCTCATTAAGGTAGTCATTAAGCTCATAAGTAATTTCTTTTACTTCTTTATTCTTGAGTTGCTCAAGAGACTTCTGCACCCAGTCTTTAGGGACAAAATCGCCACCAGGCATTTTTTGATCCATAATACCGTCAGTAAACAAGAGCATCTTATCGCCCTGCTTAAAGCTTACAGTGCGGCATTCATAATATTCTTCAAGTTCTTTAGGATCGAGCAGACCAAGCGGCACACCAGCGTCCTTATCCTCGTCTAACAAGACTACCGTGCCAAGTTTCTTGTCAAGGAAATATGGATTCAAATGACCACCATTGGAGTAGCGAACTTCTTCTTGGCTAAGATCGAAAACCCCATACCAAGCAGTAGCGTAGAAATCCGAACTTTCGTTCTGATACAGAATAGAACGGCAAAGAAAATTAATCATCTTGTCTGGATACCAAGCTAGCGACGAATTACGCACAGCTGAATTAAATTCACCCAATAAATATCCTGTAAGCAGGGCTGCAGCCGGACCCTTACCAGAAACGTCACCGATAAGAACACCGATATGATGCGGAGACAATTCAGCTACTGAATAAAAATCACCAGAAACATTACTGTGAGCCTTATAGAACACAGAAGTCTCAAGCTCAGCATCGAATACATCGCCGCCTATTAGTGAAGTCTGCACCCGAGCGGCTTGTTTTAGCTCGCGTGAGAGTTTTTCTTGGTATGAGTCTAATTTCTCATACATCTTAGATTGGGTCATCGCCACTATCACCTGACTAGCAACTGACTCAACGAACTTAATCTCATCCTCTGTCCAGAGGCGCTCCTCTAGGCTATGGAGAACTATCCAACCTTGTAAAATATTTTGAAAATACAGTGGCGTGGCTAAAGCAGAGACAGCTCCTGTTTCACGAATAGCCTCTTGATCTTCTTTACTGAGCTTCTTAACGACACTGGATAAGTCATCAACGACTATAGTATGTCCCTTATCATCACTAAGTTTATCGAGTATTAGGTTCTGAGAACCACTAGCTATGCTTGCTACACCATTACGGCAATACTCCTCACTTACATGCCCATCAAAGAATAAAAAACATCTAGAGGCAGCCAGTGCTATACCAAGTTCATTAACCGTGCGCGCAAGAATCTCTTCGAGATTAAGACTGCCACGAATCTGAGTAGTAAGCCTACTAAATAATTCAGCGTGATCTTGACGTTCTTTGGTTGTTTTATAAAGCCTTGCTTTTTCTATAGCTGTGGTGAGTGGTACAGCCGTAGCCACTAGTAGATCCATCTCACGTTCGTTCCAAACCCGCTCACGACCGCATTGCTGCAAGTATAGTACACCCATCACTTGCTCATGTAGCATTAAAGGCACTATTAGCATTGAAGTTACTGCTTCACTAAAAGTATCCTGATGTTCTTCAGCTAGCTGAGATTCCTGAAACAGAATTTTACTTTCTACAGCTTTTTGAATATAGTAATTTTTTTTGATTTGTTGGCGCGCTTGCTTAAGATCTTCTTGGTCACGACGATAATTCTTCTGACAGAACTCACTAATAGTAAGTCCTTGAGCATCGAAAAGTACTATGCCGCAACGACTAGCTTTAAGATACTGTCCCATCTCAAAAGTCGAAGCCGCCAAAGTACCTTCAAGATCAAAAGAACTATTGATGCGCTCTATCCAACGGTTTAATAATTTTTCTTTCTCAGCTTTAGCAAGAGCTATTTGTCTTTCTTGCACCAGAGCAAGTGTTGTATTCTGTAAATTAGAAGCCAGCTCCTCAGTTTCAGCAATGGTCTGCTTCATGATGTTAGCTTTCTCGTCGTTAGAGCTCCTTTCTTCAGCAAGCTTGCTTTCAAGCTCCTTGACCTTGGTCTCTAACTCTTTAATTTTTTGCGCTTCAGTTTTAGCTTTACTCTCTTGCACAATTAAGCAGTTTTAGAAGTGATTTTAGTTAACTGGTGTAGCCTTGCTATGCGTAGAAGACTTTTGACATCTTCTAGTACGTTATTAAACTCTAATTCCGCACCAATGATTTTGCACTCCTTCCAGAGTCTAACAAAAGCACCCATGCCTGCGCTATCAAGAAAACTTAAATGTGAACAATCAACTTTAACGCGCGATTGCTCCTTTAAGTAAGGTAGAATTGTTTCTTTGAACTGTTCAGCTTCACTGTAAACTAGCTGGCCCGAAACTCTGATCTCTAGTGCCTCGCTATTAGAATCGTTGATTTCTAGCCTTAACATTTAGTGATAATCTCCAAATATGTCACAAGCTTCATATACCCAAATTGCTCTAGTTAAAAACCCCTATGAGGTCTTAAAAAACTGTGACATAGCGCTTTCTGAGGGTTTAATAGGTAATTACACAACTCGAGAATCTAGTCCTATAGGTGGATATACCTACCTAGGACAAAATTACCAGCGACCAATAATAATTGTGCCAGGGTTTATTAATTTGCATGCACATCTTGCATATACATACTCTTCTGAGGCTTCTGAAGGGCTTTTCGAGTGGTTATGTAATTTAGTCGCCAAGCAATCTTCAAGTGGCTGCTTATTATCGCAGCATATTAATAACGCTAAAGCTGCTATCGCTTCAGGCACAACTTTTATTATCGATAATAGCAACAGTCCAGCACAAAGTCTTGAAGCATACAAGCAAACAGGTTTGCGCGGAATTATTGGTATAGAAGTTTTTGGTTCTGATCCAGATTTAGCTGAAGAAATTTTTGCACGCAAAGTTGAGGAGATAAATAAATTATCCTCGCGAACTAATGAGTTAGTAGAGTTATGCTTCTCGCCGCATGCAACTTATGACGTAAGTGTAAAACTATGGAGACTCTTACTAGAGTGGAGTAAGTCTCATAAGCGACTTTTGCTTTCCCATGCTGCCGAAAGTGAAGCTGAAGAAGCTTGGTTCCAGGACAAGGACAGCAAGCAGGCTGCAAGCGCAGTCAAGTTCTGGGAACAGATCAAAACCCTAGAAGCTAAACTTAAGCACTGGCGTAGTTACAAAAGCTCCGTCGACATGCTCGCCAAGAATAATTTATTAGATCCTTGTTTATTACTAACTCACTTATGCTGTGCTAGTGACGAAGATTTACTAGCGCTAAATAATGCTGGCGTAAGCTTGGTTACTTGTCCGCGCAGTAACGCTTACCTGCATAATCCACCTGCGCGCATAGAGAAATGGAAATCTAATTATGGTATTGGCACTGATAGTCTAGCTTCTAACTATGATTGGGATTTGCGCCGTGAAGTTAATGAACTTAAGAATTTAAGTTCTGTTCAGAAATTAGAACTATTAACTACCAAGCCCGCTAAAATCTTAGGCAAAAAAATCGGCGCTCTTGAACCTGGTTATGCTGCGGATTTTACGGTGCTTGAGTTACAGCGAGATGACATAGATCTGAGTAACCCTATAGACTTGATTTTCGATACAGAAATGACTAAGCCGGTGGCGACTTATATTAATGGAGAACTTCGTCATTGCGAGAAGCACCGCGACGAAGCAATCCACTAAACTGCTAAAATGACTAACCATGCCCCAAGTCAGTACTAAAACAATGCAAGCCGCCATCTATGATCCAGATGCTA
>CAZQXM010000038.1:0-3719 GCA_964597205.1 uncultured Gammaproteobacteria bacterium | reverse complement strand
ATGCCCCAAGTCAGTACTAAAACAATGCAAGCCGCCATCTATGATCCAGATGCTAAGGGCTTTTTGAGGCTTAGTAATGTAGCTAAACCAGAGAGCAACGTGATTGTAAAAGTTAGTGGCTGTGGTGTTTGTGGTTCTGATCTGCTAAAACTCGATAGAGCCTTAGTTACTAAAGGAAGCGTACTTGGTCATGAGATGGTAGGTGTGATTGCTGAAATTTCTAATGAGCTATCAGAGAGATATCAATTAAAATCAGGTGATCGCATAGTTAGCTCTCACCATGTACCTTGTAACGCTTGTGATTATTGCTTAAATAAACAAGAAAGTCTTTGTACTCAATTCAAAAGTACTAATTTTAATCCTGGTGCTTTTTGTGAGTATACAGAATTGACTGAAGGACATCTTAAACATACTGTGCTTAAGATTCCTGACACTATGACTGATGAGGTTGCAAGTTTTACTGAACCAGTAGCTTGTTGTATTAAAGCTATTAAACGATCAGGCTTACTGAGTCACAAAGGTTCAGCCAATGTATTAATAGTGGGTTTGGGTTCTATTGGACTTATTATGGGGCAAGTTGCTGCTAGAAAGAATCTAACCGTAACCGGTTTAGATCTTTTGCCTTCACGTTTAGAACTTGCTAAAGAATTGGGCTTCGATAATGTCACTCAAAATCTTGGCGAAGAAAAATACGATTACATTTTCCTCACTGCCGGCAGCGCACCCACTATAGATCTAGCTCTGCGAGCCGCCCGCAACGGGGCTACCATAGTAGTGTTCTCCAGTGTTAAAGGCGAAGCCAAATTCGATAATAATGACATTTACTATCGCGAGTTAACTATTACTAGTAGCTACTCGCCTAATTTAGAAGATTTGCGCGAAAGTTTAGAACTACTAGAGCAAGAAAAAGTCCGGGTAGATCAATTAATTACCCATCGTAGTAATCTTGAGAACCTTGGTACGACTATAGAGCAAGCTAAACAAGAACAGGGGATTAAGGTTTATTTGGCTCCTTAAAAGCACTTTTCGGCTTCCATAGATCCGAAGCCTGAGTACTGGCTATCTCTAAAGTCCCGCGCCCGAATTGTTTGTTGATGCGATCGAGAGCCGACATTAATCTAGTATGTTTTTCATCTTGTTCTGGTTGAGTAAATAAACTTTGCTGTAAATCATTATTGGCAACCAAATTAGTTAGTAGCACTCCAGCCTTACGGTATTCAGTGCCGGGATGGTATAGCTGCTCAGTCAGCGCTCGTGCAGCCGCGATAAGAGTCGCAGTGTAATCACTAGCTTGCTCGAGTTTAACGCTTGCCGTTACCGATTCTGTTTCCCAATCATAAGGTTTAAGGGTAACCGTAAGTTCATGCACACATAAATTCTGCGCTCTTAATCTGCGCGCCGTAATACTCACGAAATTCGCAATCGCAGCATGCAAATCTTCTAGGCGTGAGATCTTCTGCCCGAAAGACCTTGAAGACATAATGCTTTTGTTCGGCGCGTCACTAAAATCTAAAGGCAGTACACTATGCCCGCGCAGCTCCTCCACTAATCGCCAGGCATTAATACCGCGCTCAGACTTGAGCCACTCAGCATTAGCTTGCTTAAGATCATAAGCTGTGCGCACGGCATAACCCAGCAGAAACTTCGCCGTAGCGCGCCCGACTCCCCAGACATCATTAATTAACACTTGTTTTAAATAGCTGTCAGTATCTGCGCCCAGAATATGAACACCACTAGATTTTTTCGCAAAATCTGCCGCAATCTTCGCCAGCGTCTTAGTAGTCGAGATGCCTACAGACACTGGCACGCCGGCTTTCGCAAGTACATGCTCGCGGATTTTCTGCCCGCGCTCTAGTAATTCCTCTATCTCAGTACGGTAATGCAAAAGCATAAATGCTTCATCTATAGAATACTGCTCCATATCGGGCGTCACCTCAGCGAGCACCGACATTACTTCATGCGAGACATCTTCATAAAACTCAAAATTCGCCGAGCGTTTAATAACATTATGCGCGCGCAAAATCTGCTCGCACTTAAACACCGGTTCGCCCATCTGAATGCCTAGAGCCTTAGCCTCGTTAGAGCGAGAGATAATGCAACCATCATTACTTGAGAGCACCACCACTGGTTTACCTGCGAGCTGCGGCTCTCTAAGCCTCTCGCAAGAGACAAAAAAATTATTACAATCGATTAGGGCAAGGGCGCGCATTAAGAAAAGGGCTTGAGAACAAATTTTAATAAATTAGAAATCACTGGGGGACAAAGTGCTAGCCCTTCTATAATTCCCAGCAAATTTGCAATAATTTTATTATCCAATTTGTCTTTTGCAACTTCTTCTCTAATTGTTTGCATATAATCAATAAAAAGTTTCGTTTCTTTGCTAATTGTTTGGCTAGTATTCTGCTGGATTTCAAGCTGATTAATTGAGCTACTATGACCAATACCTGTTCCTGAATTAGTTAATTGCATGCCAGCATTAGTGCCGGTAACAGAAATATTTAAGCGAAACTGGTTCGGCTGCTGCTTAAAACTTGCAATTATTAGATCTAGAATTTGTAAAGCTTCGGTTTTAGACATAAAATGCTCCTTTTTAGCCCATTATACCATACTTATATATGGGTTTACAGCCCTTGCTTCACTGTGTTATCTTAATCTAAATGAGACCTGAACCTGTAACCACCGAGCTCTATAGGCAAATCGATTCCTTAGTTAAAAGCTTTGAACGCAATTCGACTTCGGCTCCTGATATAGAAGATCTTCGATCAATGCTTGCTCTAATGAGCAAACCAAGTTTCGCTGAAGACTTAGAAGATGATTTTCAAAGATTCCACAAAGCATTAGAGACTGGTGGAGCTTATATCGGTTTTCCGCCATCACCTAGAATGGCTCAACTATTAGTTTTACTAAATTGGTTTGATAAAGTAACAACTCAAGGTAAGGATACCGGAGTAAGTTCTATCATAGAGCAATTAGCAGGAGTATTCAGAGGACTACCAAACCTTGTTAAAGACCGTATTGCTGGCCAACTACAACCATCAACAACTGCCAAGAGTATATTCACGAAAGAAAACATTGCTAAAGCAAAATCCATTCTGGGGCTAGAAAACAGAAATAAAAGAGTTAGTGACTTAAATTTAGATAGCCTTCAATTAGGTCAAGCGATTGGATTAGACGCGGACGGTAAGTTTATTTTCTTGAAAGTTGTTGATAGAAAACTTCACAATAACGAAGTTATAGTACGTATGCATGGCAAGGGCTTAAATGACTCTCTCGTACAATTAAATATTAATGAAAATCCTCTAAAAATAGGCTCACCACTAAAAGGCAAGCTTCTAGTAGATGACAGCCCTCTTGAACTCGGCTCTATTACAAGTATCATTCTATGCTAAACCGGCCTTGATATAATCAGCTTCCATGCGCGAAAAAGAATTCCTTATGATACCCGGACCGACTCCTGTACCTGAGTCAGTATTGCAAGCATTAGCGAAGCACCCAATCGGACATAGATCCAAAGAATTCTCAAAAATATTTATGTCAGCCACTGAAAAACTTCAGTGGGTAGCACAAACTAAAAACGACGTCTTCATCTACACCGCAAGCGGCACTGGCGCGATGGAAGGAGCGATCTCTAACACTGTCAGTCCCGGCGATAAAGTTCTATCACTAGTGATCGGTGTGTTCGGGCAGCGTTTCGCTGATATCGCGAAACTATACGGCGG
>CAZQXM010000037.1:0-12457 GCA_964597205.1 uncultured Gammaproteobacteria bacterium | reverse complement strand
TTGTTGTGGTTCCTTCTGTCATTTTATTACCTCAAAAGGCGCAAAATCGCCTATTATGGGTATCAAGAATACTACATAAAGAGTCCACCATCAACCTGTATTACTTGACCGGTAATATAGTCGGAATCCTCAGAAGCCAGGAACAATGCGGCTTTGGCGATACCCTCGACGGAACCGAAGTCTCCTAGTGGTATATTTTCTTTATATTTATTTTGGGTTTCCTCATTGAGCTGATCTGTCATTTCAGTAGAAATAAAGCCTGGGGCTATGCAATTTACCCTAATTCCACGGCGTCCGTATTCTTTAGCTAGTGCTTTACTGAAACCTATCATCCCAGCTTTAGTAGCGCAGTAATTGGTCTGGGCCGGGTTACCGTGTAAACCCACGACGCTGCTCATATTGATAATGCTACCTGAGCGTTGCTTAGACATAGCTTTAATAACTGGCTGACATATATAGTAGAGGCTATTAAGGTTAGTATCGATAACACTGTTCCATTCTTCCTCTTTCATTCTGATAAAGAGATTGTCTTGAGTAATACCAGCATTGTTTACAAGTACATCTAGTTTGCCATTCTCAGCAATAACAGCAGCGACTAAAGTTTCAATAGTGCTTTTATCTGAGATATCACAACTTTTATAGCTGACTTTAGCGCCCTCTATACCTTCACTGATCTCGGTAGCGGCTGATGAACTTGCTGCTCTACCAGTAATGATTACAGTTGCGCCTTCAGCGGCGAATAATCTTGCAACGGCTTTACCGATACCACGGGTGCCACCGGTAATTAGAGCTACCTTATTAGTTAATTTTTTCATTGATTGAGTCTCTTTTAATTCGGCTGTTGCGTTAGTCATAGACTATATTCTAGCAAGGTTCTTTAACCTCTTTGAGCTGTTTCATAACGTCAGCTAGAACGCCATTGATGAACTTAGGTGCTTCAGCTGGACAATATTTATTCGCTAGTTTTAGTATCTCAGAGACTACGATCTCACGAGCGATATTAGAACTGAGCATCTCAGAAGTCGCTAGTCTTATTAAAGCTTTTTCGGTTTTGTGAATACGTTTAATATCCCAAGTTTTAGTAACTTCAGTTATCAGAGTGTCGATCTCTTCTAGGTTATCAATGTAATTAGTTAATAGTGAGATAGTAAAATCTTCTACTGATTTATCGCGGTAATGCCAGTAAAGCTCAGGCACTTGCAGTGCTTCACGTACGTAGCTTATAGACTCGTAGCATTCGTTTAAATGCTTGATAAACTCTTCGGTTTGAGGAAGTGGTACTGATTTAGATTCTATAAATTGTTCGTTGTCGGGATGACTGATCTGATGTTCAAGAACGTAACGCTCTACCTTGATGAATGCCGACTCCGCTTGCTTGAGATTGTCGCGGCTAAAATCTGCCAGCGTGCGCACGGCAGAAAGACAGATGGCTTGCAAGTCTGTCTTGGCTAGTTTCTTTAGGTTGAGGTTTTCAGTTTTCTGTGGCAGCTGAAACAGTGCCAGAAACGCGAGCTCTCTCGCTGCGCTGCGTTTTTCCATTGCAAACATTATTATAGTAGTTATTGTATTTACCTTTGCTATAGACTTAATTAAATTAGTTGGAATTCAGGTCTTTATTATAATAAAGTTATAATATGAACCTACTTCAGTGCCTGCAACTCCCCAAAACACTTAGCTATCTGGCAGCTAAACCAGAAGTGTATATGGCGCTTAGTAATTAGGGTTACTAGCCATCCTACTGTGTAGGCGGCGAGCTTTAAAACACTTTTAATCCCTTCGCAAATCTTAGTTACCTCTTCACCGCTATTCAGGTGATTAAGTCCATGTAGTTTCATCCAAGTTAGAGTGCGTCCAACTACGAAGTACCAATTCTTGACGAAGCGTTTATTAATGCGATCTGGTCCTACTGGATGATAGACATTAGCTTGCGGAAAATATTTCACTGGATATTTAGCAGCGAGTATGCGCCAACATAATTCAGTATCTTCGCAAGCACCGCGCTCTTTACCGTGTATACCTAGATCAGTTCTGAATAAACCTAGCTCAACGAAAAGATCACGTGAAATCATCAAATTAGCAGAAATGGGATTAAAGATTTTACGATTGCCGAAATAAAATGGATAGTGACGTTCTCTATCACCGTAGCTATGTGATGGGAATATAGACTGAATAATTTCGAAAGGTGGTTCTAGATTTAGCCATTTAGGAATTTCTGTTTGCCAGTCAGGAGTTACCTTGCCGCCATAGGCTACCATTGATGGTTTTTTGCTAGCGAGTTTATAAACCTCAGTTAGCCAAACAGAATTTAATCTAATATCATCATCAATAAAAGCAATTAGATTACCCTTGGCATTTTTAATGCCACTGTTGCGTGCTGGTGAAGAGCCCTGCTCTAATTCTTTAATGTAGCTAATCCCAAATTTTGCAGCAATCTCACTAGTATTGTCTGAAGAATTGTTGTCCACTACTATAATCTCAAGATCATCACGCTCTGCGGCACTGAGATCTTCAAGCTGATCGCTAAGATCCCTTAGCACCATCTTGAGCTGAGCGGCACGATTATAAGTGCAGATGACTATAGAGAGTGACTTGCTAGATTCGCTGGAGATTTTTTGATCGCTAGGAGTGAAGGGAGACATTATTTAAGCAGCATCTCCATCTCGTAACCTAATTGTTTTTGCATATCACTTATATGCGGCATAATTTTTTGTATTAGTTCTTGATTTTTAAGCCATTTGTTAGGATCTGGTTTGCTCTTGGTTGAAACCACTGGTGGCTTTTCAGCCATTTCACGCAAAGTACCACTATAAGGCACATTGATAAATTTACAGATCTTCTCTATCATCGCAGGCGTTGATTTAACTAGATCTTCATACTTGACCATCATATAATCACTAGAATTCATTTTATTAAAAGCTTCCAGTGCATATTTATGTGCTGAACTCCACTGGTAAGCACAGATCTCTTCCAGACTTGTTTCTTTATCTAAGAACTGCTCCCAATTAGGTGGGTTGGTGAATTTCCAAACTCCGCCATCATAGTCTTTAATATTCAAGCGAGAATTATAATCATAGAATTTACGAAAAGCGAAATTAAATCTCTGATTAGTTTTAGAGCGCCAGCCTTCAATAAGTGAGCTGACGTTAGTTTTGCCATCACGGGTGATATAGATGAACTTAGCATCAGGGAAAGCAGCTTTAAGATAGGCAACTCTATAAGTGTTGGGTGGGGTTTTATCCAATACTCTATAAGTCTTTAAGAACAAGGATTTCGCCCAAGCTACTAAAGCCAAGAAGGGTTTGAAAAATACTCTAGTGACCCCGCGAATTTTGTTCAAGAAGACTAGATCTACAGCGCGCGCGAAGAGAGCCGAATTAAAAGTACGTCCATGATATTTCGCTTCTATATACTCTCTATCGCCAGCTTTAAAATCTGCTTCAGTTAAATACATCGAGAACATCGGATCACGTTTATCAGTCAGGAATTTTTCCCAGACATAATGAGATTCTTTATATGTAGACCACAGTTCTGGACTGCTGGATAATATTGTGAATAGCAGGGTGGTTCCACTGCGCGGACAACCGATTATAAATACAGGATTTACCACTTTCACGTCTCTTAAATATAGCAGAAACGTGACACCAGTCACGTTTCTGCGCTTTCAACTACAAGTGCACAATCTTAATGTCTGCGCGTAGTAAACTAATCTAAATGGTGACTGCACCTGTATTTATAGTGGCTTGCCCTAGAAGCGGCACTACTAAACTAGCTTCTTTATTAAATAAACATAGTGCTGTTGCTTCGGCCACTGAAACACATTTTTTTAATCATGTCTCTAGGCTTAGTTGTTTTGCTGATAGCGGTGATCTAAGCTTAGAGCCGGCTAATTTATCGCAATTCTTCGCTGAACCGCGGGTGCAAGATTATTTGCAAGTTTCTAATCTGTCTCAGAGCGAACTGGCAGCGGCGTTTTTAACTGTCGCTGAGGCTAAAAGCATAACCAAGAAACAAGTCTTCGATATTATGGTCTCTGAGTTTCTTAAAGCCAAGTCTAAGACTATATTTTGCGAGAAAACCCCGCAGCATTTACAGAACGTTAATGAGATACATTTGCTTTATCCAGATGCGCGTTTTATACATTTGATTCGAGATGGACGTGATGTAGTAAGTTCACTCATTAAAATGCCTTGGCGCCCGCCTGGTCTAATTAACAACGCTAGATTCTGGCAGCGCTATATTAAACTCGGAGAAGCTGCTACTAGAGCTTTGCCTGCTGATAGGTTTCTTACTGTGCGCTATGAAGATTTATTGATGGAGCCGGAGAGCACGCTTAAAACTATCTGTGCTTTTATTGGGATTGGTTACGAGCCAGGTATAGTTTCAAGCTCTAGTACTGAGCCGATATTTGCTAACTGGGAAGCAGAGTGGAAACATAAAGCAAGTCAAGCTATAGATACTTCGCGTATTGGTGCTTGGCGCGAAGAGTTAACGCCAGATGCTGCTGCTATCCTTAATGGTTTTCTCAGTCCTACTATTAAGAAGCTTGGTTATACAGTGAGTGGTGAGCGCGTGCATCAATTAACTATCAAGCATCGTTTAATTATTGCAGCGGAATATACTATTCTGGGTCTAACCAAAACCCTGCGCCTGATTAGCTTGCAGGATAAATTATCCTTACCTAAGTTGTTTGTTATTGGACTTTTATTGTTGAATTTATTATCTCCAGTGCAGGCTAAACCGCAAGCTAGAGAATTGGAGCGTGAACCTTATTTACAGATGACAAGCCCAACAAGCACTGTGATTCGTTATCGCAGTAAGAAGCCGCGCATTACCAGTATTAGTTTCGATGAGCTCAACAATAATCCTGAAATTAAATCTTCAGAAGATGATTTGCTCAAAACCGAACATGAGATTCTACTTACTGGTCTTAAACCCGATACTCGTTATATCTACTCACTCTATGCCTACAAGAAATCTAAGAAGATAGAATTGGGCCATGGTTCTTATTACTTCAAAACGGCACCACTGCAAGGACAGAGCACAAGGGTCTGGGTTCTAGGTGATTCTGGCACATCAGCTAGTTCTAGATTTAACAAGTACCATAATGCGCAAACTAAAGTTAGAGACGCTTTCATTAAATTCAACAATCAAGCAGATCTCGATATGATACTGATGCTTGGGGATAATACATACTGGTACGGTAAAGACAAAGAATACACTAAAGGTCTCTTCAAGCCTTATGCTAGGCAGCTTTCAGCTGCTCCAGTATTCCCAGTTCTAGGTAACCATGATGCTGGATATCAGAAGGATCTACATGGTTATTCTTCACATTCTTATCCGCTAGCGCGCGGTCCTTACTATGATGCTTTTACTTTACCTAGTCGTGGGGAGTTGGGTGGTATGCCCTCGGGTTCTGAAGCTTATTATTCTTTTGACTATGGTGCTGCGCATTTCCTTATGCTCGATTCTTATGACTCGCATGAACAGAAACTAAGTCCAGACGAGTCGTTAGCTAATGTTGTGGAGCCGCATTTAACAACTAATAATCGAATGATCGCATGGCTTAAAGCTGATCTAGAAGCCTTCGTTAAGGCGCATCCAGATCCTAGTACTAGACCTTGGTTGATTGCAGTATTTCATCACCCGGTGCACACTTTGCAGATTGAAAGTGCTGAAGCTGAATTAAATAATTTTTGGAAGCGTTGGATGCAAAGCTATGTAATACCGTTGCTTGAAGAATATGGCACAGATATAGTTTTCTCTGGGCATGTACATCGTTACGAGCGTAGTAAACCATTGCCATTAAATAAGCCACACACTACTTATATAGTATTGGGCTCATCAGGCTCTAGTTTCGGTAATCCTAGATCGGAATTGGGTGATGAGTTCCAGGTGTCATCTGATGCTATGGGCTCAGGTTTGATGGATATTAGCGCTAAGAAACTTGAGTTTAAATTTATTGATATTAACGCTACTGTAGTTGATAGCTTTAGTTTGGAAAAATAATGGCAGGACTAAGTAAAAACCAATTAGTCAAAGCTCTTGCCTATATGCTAAGTAGCAATTTTCTGGTGCTAGGTATATTCCTCGCTACAACCGTTGTGATGGCGCGCATGATGAGCCCTGAGCATTTCGGTATGCTGATGGCTGGAGAAGCTTTTGTTGCTTTATTCTCCTTTGTCTTTGCGCTGGGTTTTCGTAATGCCATGTATCGTATCTCAGCCAAGCACGCTGATGGATTAACTGAAGGTTTGAATACGGCTATTGGTACTGGTTTGATGATCAAATCTATTTCTCTTATACCAGCTGCTTTCTTGGTCTATGGTGTAGCGTTGCTTACTAAACCTAGCCCTGATGAGCTTTATGTGATTTGTTGTTATATCTTCGTTGAGAGTATGGAAGGCTTCGCTAAGCTTTTTGGGGTGGTGCGCCGAGCGCTAGGCGAGTTCAAGCTTATATCCATTATTAACACCACTAATAAATTTTTGCGCTTAGTGATGATTTTCGTGGTGCTTAAGTATTTTGGTGGTTGGAAGCTTCTAGTTACACTATTCGCTTTCTTCAGTATATTTAAATTTCTGATCTCGTATTTCTCTACTATCAGGTTGTTTCAGCCGCGCGTAGATATGACTCAAGTGGTGCCGATGCTTAAAGACTCCTTGGGCTTCGGGCTCTACGATAGTCTCGATGATGCTCAGGGACGCATAGATAGAGTCTTGCTCAATAGCATGCTCGGTCCAGTGGCAGTCGCGTTCTATGCTATTCCAGCTCGTCTTAATCGTCTAACTAAGATCATACCTACTACTATTAATCAAGTTTTCTTGCCTACCTTGTACGAAACTTACGAACATGCACAGGATAGATTTCTTAATCTAGCTCAGCATATTTCTAGGTTCTTCGCTTTAACTGGTGCTGTGATTTTCCTTGCAGTTTACTATTTCTCTGATTTTGTGGTTTTGAATTTATTTGGTGCTCAGTACGCTGGGTCCTTGGTGATAGTTAGAGTTTTTGCTTATGCCACCCTTCTGCTTTTTTTAGACAAAGCGCCTAATTTGATTTTGGCAGTACGCGGCGAACATATTAAACGTATTGGATCTTTAGTGGGATCTACTATAATTTTTATTGCAGTTAATTTATGGTTAATTCCTATCTATGGTATTAGTGGTGCTGTTTATGCTGCGATTATCGCAAGTGCTGCTAGATTATTATTCTTGGCTTGCTTCACGCATAAGCAAATCTCATTTATACATTTAATTCTTATAGCGGGAGTTCCAGCCGCGCTTGCTCCCTTCGTTCCAGCTTGGATTCTGATTCCAGCATATCCTGTTTATTTATGGCTCAGTGCTATGATTTCCCGTGAGGATATTGCTTTACTTAGCGGAGCTTTTAAGAGGAAAGGATAATTTGTTCAAGAAATTCAAACAGAAACTACGCTTTTGGATTAACGAACTTAGTTATCACCGTACTAGTCATATTCAAGATGTCCATGTTAAACAAGAACATGATGAGATGAATGTCTTATTCGTGGTTTATGATTCTTGCCGTTATGATAGTTTAGTTGAGGCGCACACGCCAGTTCTAGACAGCCACGCCCGTATTTATCAAGCTTGGGCACCTGGTACGTATACCCTGCCTTCACATATATCTTTTTTCACTGGTATATTTCCTCTGGTCCATGAACCAGTACCTTACTTGAATCGTTTTGAGAAACAACTCATTACTATGCGCAAGGCTGGTGAAGCGGTGCATAGCGCTAAAGGTAAACATACTATAGAGCTTAGTGCTAGCAGCTATGATATGGTGCGCTCCTTGCGCGATTCAGGTTATTACACTGTAGGTTCTGGTGCCGCTACTTGGTTTGCTAAGAAAGTTCTGACTGATGGCTTCGAGCATTTTAATTATCGCCAAGCTCAATCTTGCGAAGAGCAAGTTAACTATCTTTTGCGCAATCTTGAGTTGCATGCTAGGCGCAAACCCTTCTTCGCGTTTTTGAATTTAATAGAAACCCATACTCCTTATATGCACTACGGTGCCGACCGTAAAGAATATGCTATGCAAGCTCGTGACTATATGGAATGGCCGCCTAAAGTGGATGAGGCGCGCCGTCAGACTAAGGGGCGTCAGTTGCAGCAAGCGCAAATCACAGCGGCAGAACATCTCGATAAATGTATGGGCGAGTTTCTACCTAAGCTACCAACTAATACTTTCGTGATTATTACTGCTGATCACGGTGAATGTTTTGGTGAGGATGGTTATTGGGGGCATGGGGTTTATCACCCTAAAGTCATGGAAGTGCCGATGGCGGCGTTTATGCTTAGTGGTGAAGACCTCTCCAGAAACCGCCAATAACTGCGTTACACTCGCCCTCGCAAGCGCAAAATTATTAGATTTTGCACTCATGTTTAAAGCGCAGAATTGACACGTTGGTGTCAATTCTGCTAAGCCCGTTCTTGACGGTTTCTGAAGGGTCTATCTTATTGCAACCCGTCGAGATCATTTTTGCTATGCTATATTTTGCCCCTATTACCCGTTAATACAGAATGCCAAAACAACTAGCCCAGAAGAGATTTCATAAAGACAGCTGCGGTGTTGGTTTAATTGTTAATCTAGACAATAAAGCTTCTTCTTGGTTAGTTGAGACAGCTATTAGTTCGCTTTCGCGTCTTGCGCATCGAGGTGCTGTTGCTCCTGATGGTAAGACTGGTGATGGTTGTGGAATTTTGCTTCGTAAACCCGATGAGTTTTTGCAAGCTATCGCTAAGAAATCTAAAGCCAAGCTCGCTAAACACTATGCCGTTGGCTGTATTTTTACTAATAGTAATAAAACCTTGAGTTCCAGTTCTTTATCGCGTTTGAAGAAAGAGCTGCGTGAAGAGAAGCTCGAAGTAGTACTAGAGCGCTTAGTGCCTATAGACCCTAATGCCTGCGGTCATGATGCTTTGAAGACTTTGCCGCAGATTTATCATATCTTTGTTAACGCACCTAAGGATATGGCAGTAGCTGACTTCGAGCGTAAACTATATATCGCTCGCCGCAAAACAGAGTTAGCCTTAGAGAATAAAGATGATTATTTCTATGTAGCTAGTTTATCTTCGCAGACACTCTCATATAAAGGGATGATCATGCCTGAGCATTTAACGACTTTCTATCCAGATCTTAAAGATCCTTTGATGGCAAGTTCGCTTTGTTTATTTCACCAACGTTTCTCTACTAATACTTTCCCAGAATGGCGTCTGTCACAGCCTTTCAGAATGCTGGCGCACAATGGTGAGATTAATACGATTAACGGCAACCGTAATTGGTCAGTGTCACGTGAATCTAAATTCCTTTCTGAGCAAATTCCTAATCTTAGTGAATTAATGCCACTGATTAGTAAAGAAGGCTCTGATTCGATGAGCCTCGATAATATGCTTGAAGCTTTAGTTATGACTGGCGTTGATCTTCTCCATGCGATGCGAGTATTAATTCCGCCTGCTTGGCAGAATTCTCTCACTATGGATGCTGATCTTAAAGCGATGTATGAATATTATTCGCTCGACATGGATCCTTGGGATGGTCCTGCGGCGCTCGCACTCACAGATGGCAACTACGCTGCTTGCGCTATGGATCGCAATGGTTTGCGTCCTGCTCGTTATGTCATCACTAAAGATAGACATTTAACAGTGGCTTCTGAGATCGGTGTTTATGATTATGCTCCAGAGGATGTAGTCACCAAAGGTCGTTTAAAACCTGGTGAGATGTTAGCTGTAGACCTTGAGAAGAAAGAACTGTTGCTGGCTGCTGATATCGACAAGAAATTAAGTTCTAATTATCCGTATAAAGCTTGGCTAGAGAAATACACTCGTTACTTGAAGCCGATTCCAGAAGAGGAAGAGCCGGGTTGTGATCCTATATTCGATCACGAGCTGCAGATCTACCAAAAACAATTCCAGCTTAGTCTTGAAGAGCGCGAGCGCATGCTTAAAGTGCTTGGCGCTGAAGGACAAGAGCCATTAGGTTCTATGGGTGATGATACGCCTTTGGCTGTACTCTCTGAGCAGAAGCGTTCATTGTTCGAATATTTTAGACAACAGTTCGCGCAGGTTACTAACCCACCTATAGATCCAATTCGTGAGCAGTCTGTTATGTCCTTGCGCACTTGTCTTGGGCGCGAGACTAATCCTTTTGTTAAGCGTGAGGGAGATCATCATCGTATCGATATGGTGTCGCCAATTCTGTCGCGCTACATGTTTAAGTCTCTGCTAACACCGGATGATAGTAATTTTAGTTATGAGACTATAGATTTGACTTATCATCAGGATACTAGTCTAGATAGTGCCATTGTTGAAATTTGTGATAGAGCAGAGCGTGCGGTGCGCAAAGGCAAGACCTTCTTGGTGCTTACTGATCGCAGGATTAGACGTGATCGTATTCCAGTGCATGCACTCTTGGCTGTTGGAGCTGTTAACGCTAGATTGTGCCAAGAAGGTTTGCGTTGTGACGCCAATATTATCGTTGAGACCGCTACTGCTAGAGATCCGCATCATTTCGCGGCGCTGATTGGCTTCGGTGCTACGGCTGTTTACCCGTACCTCGCATACCAAGTGCTTTACGATATGGCTAAGCATGGTGAAATCGAAACCAAGAATACGGTAGATCTAATGCGCAATTACCGTGACGCGATTCGCAAGGGCTTACTGAAGATCATGTCTAAGATGGGCATCTCTACTATTAATAGTTATAGAGGCGCACAGTTGTTTGAAGCCATCGGTCTGCATGAAGAAGTTATAGATTTATGTTTCCCGGGTACTATCAGTCGTATTCAAGGCGCGACCTTCCAAGACCTAGAAACTGAACTTAAAGAATTAACTCAAGAAGCTTGGGACACTAATAGACCACTTGAGATCGGTGGCTTGATGAAATATTCTCCATCTGGTGAGTATCATGCTTTTAATCCTGATGTGGTGATGACCCTGCAATCTGCCGTCAAAACTGCTGACTATCAAGAGTTCAAGAAATTCACTAACCTAGTTAACAATAGACCCTATGCTGCTTTGCGCGACATGCTTGGGATTAAAAAATCTTCTAAATCTATTGATATTAGCGAAGTGGAATCAGAAGAAAAAATCACAGCAAGATTCTGCAGCGCCGCCATGTCTATCGGTGCTCTCTCGCCAGAAGCTCATGAGGCTCTAGCAATTGCCATGAATAAAATCGGCGGACAGTCGAATTCTGGTGAGGGTGGTGAGGATCCGATTCGTTACGGCACTAATAAATCTTCCAAAATCAAACAAATCGCTTCTGGTCGTTTCGGTGTTACTCCGGAATATATTATTAATGCTGAAGTTCTCCAGATTAAAATCGCTCAAGGTGCTAAACCCGGTGAGGGCGGGCAACTGCCTGGTCATAAGGTTAACGAACTCATCGCTAGGCTTCGCTACACCAAGCCTGGCACACCACTAATTTCTCCGCCACCGCATCATGATATTTATTCTATAGAAGATTTATCACAGTTGATTTTTGATCTTAAGCAGATTAACCCTAGTGCTCAGGTCTCGGTGAAGTTAGTTGCTGAATCTGGTGTCGGCACTGTAGCAGCAGGCGTAGCTAAGACCTATGCTGATGCGATCACTGTATCAGGGCACGATGGCGGCACTGGAGCTAGTCCTATATCTTCTATTCGTTATGCTGGCATACCTTGGGAAATGGGTTTGGTTGAGACTCATCAAGTTTTGCGTGCTAATAATCTTCGTGATAAGGTTCGCCTGCAAACTGATGGCGGACTTAAAACTGGTTTAGATATAGTGAAGGCGGCGATTCTAGGAGCTGAGTCATTTGGCTTCGGAACTGCTCCACTAGTGGCTTTGGGCTGTAAGTTCCTTAGAATCTGTCACTTGAATAACTGTGCTACGGGCATAGCGACCCAGAATCCATTTTTGCGCGAGCATCATTTTAGAGGTTTACCTGAGATGCTAGAAACTTATTTCCGTTTCGTGGCTGCAGAGATTCGAGAATTATTAGCTTATGTTGGCGCCAAATCTCTCGATGAGATTATTGGTCAAACTGAACTCTTAGAGATACTGCCAGGTAAAACCGAGAAACAAAAAAATCTAGCTTTAGATGTTCTACTCGCGAAGGAAGATGGTGAGCAGTCTCATGTTTGCACTCTTGAGCGTAATGAACCTTATGATAAAAACCAATTGGCTGAATTGATGGTTAAAGACGCGCTACCTTTTATCGAAACTAAAACCAGCGCTAGTTTTAATTATGAGATCCAAAATACTAACCGTTCTATAGGAGCTAGGATCTCTGGTGAGATTGCCAAACGCTATGGTGATGTGGGTTTGGAAGTTAGTCCGCTTAATTTTAATTTCAAAGGAACAGCCGGACAGAGTTTTGCGGTTTGGAATATTCGTGGTGTCAATATGCGCCTAGAGGGTGATGCTAATGATTATGTCGGTAAAGGTATGGCGGGCGG
>CAZQXM010000036.1:0-13168 GCA_964597205.1 uncultured Gammaproteobacteria bacterium | reverse complement strand
ATATGCGCCTAGAGGGTGATGCTAATGATTATGTCGGTAAAGGTATGGCGGGCGGATCTGTAGTTATTTACCCGCACCCTGGTAGTAGCTTTAAAACTCAAGACACTACTATTATTGGTAACACCTGCCTCTATGGTGCTACGAATGGTAAGCTTTTCGCTGCCGGTCAAGCAGGCGAGAGATTTGCGGTGCGCAACTCTGGTGCTGTGGCTGTAGTAGAAGGTGTTGGTAATCATTGTTGCGAGTATATGACTGATGGTGTGGTGGTGGTGCTCGGTACTACTGGTAATAACTTCGGGGCTGGTATGACTGGTGGTTTAGCTTTTGTTCTGGATACTGAAGGTGATTTTGAAAGCCGCTACAATAAAGATTTAGTTGAAATTTTACGCATAGATGAAATCGTGATGTCTGATTACGCAGAATTCCTGCAGGGTCTGGTCGAAGAGCACGCTGCACTAACTAATAGTGCTTGGGCTAAGGAGCTATTAGCTACTTGGACTGAGACACTATGTAGATTCTATGTAGTGAAAGCCAAAACGCTATCCTTAGAGGTGATAAATGACTACAAATCCAAATCAATTTCTCGAAGTTCCGCGCATTGATCCAGACAAGATCTCTATAGAGACTAGGGTTAAGAGTTTCGATGAGATTTACCGCCAGTATAATGAGCAGCAAGTAAAAGCTCAGGCTGGGCGTTGCATAGATTGTGGTACCCCATACTGTAAATGGAAATGTCCGGTAGCTAATCATATTCCTGAGTGGCTTAAACTAATAGAGAAAGGAAATTTATTCGAGGCGGCTGAGCTTTCTAATATTACTAATAGTCTTCCTGAGATCTGCGGTCGTGTCTGCCCGCAAGATAGACTCTGTGAGGGTGCTTGCACTCTTAATGATGGTTTCGGTGCTGTCACTATCGGTAGCATAGAGAAGTACATCAGTGATGAAGCCTTCAAGCAAGGCTGGCGCCCTAAAATTAATCCTATTAACGTTAACACTGGTAAGAAAGTAGCAGTGATCGGCGCTGGTCCAGCTGGACTTGGTTGTGCTGATATTCTTGTGCGCAATGGCGTGCAGGTAGAAGTCTTCGATAAGCAATCTGAGATTGGTGGCTTATTGACTTTCGGTATTCCACCATTTAAGCTAGAGAAGTCGATAATTAAACAGCGTAGAATTATTCTTGAAGAGATGGGCGTCAAGTTCAAGCTCAATACTGAAATAGGCAAGGATATTGACTTTGAGGAGCTGTTGAATAATTATGATGCGGTGTTCTTAGGTCTCGGCACTTATAAATCTATAGATGGTGGTTTTCAAGCTAATGTGCAAGGTGTTTATCAAGCGCTGCCATATTTAATTTCTAATGTTAAACACACTATGAATCCAAGCGAGGATCATATTAACCTTGCTGGTAAGCGCGTATTAGTTCTAGGTGGTGGTGACACGGCGATGGATTGTACTCGCACTGCTATTAGGCAAGGTGCTCAGAGTGTAACTTGCGTTTATCGTCGCGATGAAACTAATATGCCTGGCTCGCGCCGTGAAGTGTCTAATGCTAAAGAAGAAGCGGTGAATTTCCTCTGGAATAAGCAGCCGGTAGAAGTTATTAGCGACGGTACTAAAGTTACAGGCGTGCGCGTGCAAACTACCCGGCTCGGTGAGCCTGATGCTAAGGGTCGCAGAGCGCCTGAGATAATTCCTAATAGCGATGAAATGTTACTCGCTGATGCTGTTATTCTTGCTTTCGGCTTTGAAGCGAACCCACCAAGCTGGCTTGGTAACTATGGTGTAGAGCTTGATTCTAAAAATAGAGTTAAAGTCTCCAAGAAATTATTCCAAACTTCCAATCCTAAGATTTTTGCTGGCGGCGATATGGTGCGCGGAGCAGATCTGGTGGTGACGGCAGTCTTCGAAGGACGCGAAGCAGCGAAGGGGATGCTTGAGTATTTCAAAGCTGAGAAACTTGCTAAGGTTTAGGTCTTAAGGACTCTAGAGGTGTAAGGCATTTAGGAGTTTTGAATTGCTCTAGTAGATTCGCTTTGACATAATCTATAATGTCCCCTCTGTTTTCACTTGGAACTTCCACTAAAGTATCAAATCCAACAGGGAATCGTCTCGGGTCAACCCATTCTTTAGAGCAAAAGATACTTTTTTTATTTAGTAAGTCGATAATTATTGTCATGTTACCTAATTCTTCATCTTTAGCATTGAAATAAACGTATTTTAATTCACCAGTTTTTGTACAGAATAGAGCCTGAGGCAAGATTACCACTGGTAAGCCAACGCGCTCTATAAGTGCATCGAGATGACCAAAGAAGCTTCTTTCCGCTTCGATTGCATCGTTAGATAAGTTTATACCTGCTGCAAAACCGTTGCGTTGGATTAGATATTCATAAAGTTCTGGTTTCTTTTCTCGCATTTCAGCGTATGTAGGTTCAAGTAATGCTTTGGCTTGATGCCTGATTGATTTCAATTGATTTCCTAGATGCCATGAATCAGGAAAAACTTCAAGAGCATTTCTTATTGAATCCTCTGCTCTTAGAAGTCGACTTGGTATGTCTTGGGGTAGAGCATCTGTAGGGATTCTAGTATCATAATTTTTCATCAAATCTAATCCAGCAGCATATACTTGATGTAATGATCTGAGTAAATCTCTTTTTTCTGCTGAACTTAGAGGAGCATCTGTGTGATTTACTGGTCTTCGATGAGTCCTTCTTAAAGTGTGTAAGGAGCTCCGAGGTAGGTCTGGACTTGGTTTTCTATTGCGACTTCCACGAGGACGCCCGGGTTTTCTTTTCCCCGAGCTAGGCTCTGTTGTTTGGGGTGTCGATGGACTATTAGGAGGCTCTACCATGCCTCTTATTTTAACATTGCTATCTTGTTATCTAGCCGTGAAATCCTTGATAAATGGCTAAGATTGCTAATATATTGGCTTATGCAAGCCCGCTCTAAATATAGAATAGCTATCTTAGGTGCCACAGGTAATGTTGGCCGTTTGCTCTTAGATATAGTTCACGAGCGTAATTTCCCTTTTGAGTCGCTTAAGCTACTTGCTAGCCCGCGCTCTGTGGGTACTGTGATGGAATCACACGGCAAACAATATGTAGTCGAGCTGGCTGAGCCAAGTGCTTTCGATAATATAGATATAGTTCTAGCTTCTGCTGGAAGTGCTGTTAGCGAAAAGCTCGCTCCAGAAATCACTAAGCGCGGTGCTGTTTTGATCGATAATTCTAGTTTCTTTAGAATGCATGACAACGTACCTCTAGTGGTACCAGAAGTAAACGCGCATGATATCGCTAAACATCAAGGCATCATCGCTAATCCTAATTGCACTACTGCGCCTTTAGTAGTAGTGCTGAAAGCTCTAGATGATAACTATGGAGTGAAGCGCGTGATAGTTAGCACCTATCAGAGCGTCTCAGGCGCCGGTAAAGAAGCGATGGATGAGTTGCGCGCTACATCTGCGCAAGCACTTAAAGGCGAAGATTTTACTAATAAAGTAATGAACCAGAAGATTGCTTTTAATGTTATTCCGCAAATAGATAAATTCACAGAGAATGGCTACACCAAAGAAGAAATGAAAGTGGTGCATGAGAGCCGTAAGATACTCGGCAAGCCTGAACTGCGCGTTACTTGCACGGCAGTGCGTGTGCCAGTGGAGATCTGCCACTCAGAATCAGTGAACGTGGAGCTTGATAAGCCTGCTACGGTTGATCAGATTAAGAACCTGATCGCGAAAACTCCAGCGGTAGTTCTTCAAGATGACCCATCACAATTGATTTATCCAATGCCGTTAGATGTTGCTGGTAAAGATCCAGTTTATGTTGGTCGCGTGCGCGCTGATGAGTCTAACCCTAATACTTTTAATATGTGGATAGTTTCTGACAACCTAAGAATTGGTGCGGCACTAAACACCGTGAAGATAGCTGAAGCACTTATCAAGCAGCTGGCTGCGGCGAAAGTATAGATTGCTTGCTGTTATGGGCTTTTGACTTTAATTCTCCTGGATAATTAGGAGAAATTTAGAAAATTTAGCATTAATTCAGAATAGGTCTTGACGTTAATACTAGCGAGTGTTATTATGACTGATTATGAGTACCCCAAACGCTAATCAGCCTTCTCGACCTAACCCTTGGTCACCACCAGATCTAGGGAAAACAAAAGCTAGGGCGATGGCAGAATATGCCCCAGATAGTCCAAAGTATGTTGAGGAATTTAGAGAAGCTTTAGCGGCTGAGCCAAATGTAGCAGATGGTCATGGCAGTCCAGCACATTGGGTTGGCTGGGAAGGCAATCGACATTTCGCGCGAGTCTTAGCCGAAACTCCAAGTGTTGACTGGTCAGTAGAGGACGGTAGAGGGAAAATACCTCTTGATAATGCTCTTCGAAATAAAAATCATGAAGTAGCCGAGACTATGGTTCGAGCGATGGGAGGTATACCTGGTGACAGGGTAAGCAAGGCTCTATCATGGGCTATATTTGGTGGTCCTTGCTATGAAAACCGTGAGGTTAGCGGTGATTCACTTGCAAAGGAGAAAGATGAAGTTGATAAATGCATTAATCTGGTTGTGCGTAATATGCAGGCGTTAACACCTAAGCAACAAGCCCAAAGGCTTGAATATCGGTTGAGAAATTCTTTGGATAAAGTAGATATTTATACAGGAGGGGATCATCCGACTGTGATATGGAGATTAATAGATGCACACAAAAAAGCTGTAGCGAAGTTGAGTCCTGAAGAGCTGAGAGATTGGCATAGTACGAATGATTTACTAAAATCTGCTATTAGTGGTTACACTAGCTATAAGTCCTCTGGCCATGAGAATCCTGGAATTCCAGAAAGGAAACGGTTGAATTTATTAGAGAATGTTAGATTGGTTTTAAATTCATATCAGTTTAGCAATTCTGATCTGGTTGAACAAGCAAAAGAATTGATAGCTGCTAAGCATCCAACACCTGGCGATAGAAACACTGCTATTTATCAAGCCTCTGCTATAACTAAGTCTGGTGACAAGAATGATCTTCCTGCTAAATTGGCAAAGTTAGCCACATAGAATTAAATAGGCTGAATAGTCTTATCATTTTGCTATGATACTAAGTGCATGTCCCAGTTCGGCACCCTAATTACCGCGATGATCAGCCCCTTTAAGGCTGACAATGCTTATGCTCTGGATTTAGCGGCTGCTGAGCGCTTGACTGAGCATTTAGTCGAGACCGGCACAGACACTATAGTAGTAGCTGGCACCACCGGTGAGAGTCCTACTCTTACTCATGATGAAGAAATAGAACTTCTTAAAGTTGTAATCGCCAAGACCAAATCTCTAGGCAAAGGCACTAAAGTTATTTTCGGTGCGGGTTCTAACTGCACGCTTACTGCTATCGAGTCTAGTCAGCGCGCAGAAAAACTAGGCGTCGATGGTTTGCTTATCGTTACTCCTTATTACAACAAGCCTAACCAAAAAGGTCTTATAGAGCACTACTCACAGATCGCTGCTAAAACTAGCTTGCCGATTATTCTTTATAATATTCCCGGTCGCTGCGTAATCGACATGAAAGCTGAGACTATTATTCATCTAGCCAAAGCTCACTCTAATATCATTGCGCTTAAAGAAGCGAGTAATAATATCGATCAAGTTAGCCGCATTAGACAAGAGCTCGATGCCTCTAAGTTCCAAATCTACTCAGGTGATGACAGTCTCACCCTACCGATGATGGCTGTGGGCGCGCAGGGTGTAGTTTCGGTGGCTTCGCATTTCGTTGGCAGCGAGATGAAAGCTATGATACAAGCCTTCGCTGAGGGTAAAGCTAAGGAAGCTGATGCTATTCACCGTAAGCTTTTCCCGCTATTTAGCGCTTTGTTCGTAGAACCTAACCCTACTTGCACAAAGGCTGGATTAGCTATAATGTCTATATGCTCTGAGCAACTACGCTCACCGCTGGTGCCGCTAGCCCCTGAGCAGCGTAAAACACTAGAGCAGCTAATTAAAGCCCTCGGCATTAAGGCTAGAGTTGCTGCCTAATTCTTGAAGCCTAAACTTTTAGAAAGAAAACTATGAATAAAGTAAATAAAATCACCGAGCAAACTCGCCAAATTCTCAAGACCGAGAACGGCGCTTCTGTTAAAACTCTAAAACGTAATCGCGCTATTACTCTCGATCCAGACAAGAAAGTAAAAGTTATTCCTCTTGGTGGGTTTTATGAGATCGGCAAAAATACTTGGGTATTTGAGTGCGGCGATGAGATTATGCTAGTGGATGCTGGCTTAGCTTTCCCGTCAGTCGATATGATCGGCGTTGATATTGTATTGCCTAAGCTAAATTACTTATTAGAGAATAAAGAAAAAATTCGCGGCATGATAGTTACTCACGGGCATGAGGATCATATTGGTGGTATTGTCCCTCTGCTTAAAGAAGTTAATGTACCTATTATTTACGCTCCTGGACTGGCTTTGGCGCTGATCAAGTCTAAACTGAAAGAAGCGGCGATTGATTACCAGAAAACCAAACAAGTACAACCGCGCGAAACCGTTAAAGTAGGTTCACACTTCGCTGTAACTTATATTCGTAACAATCATAGTATTGCTGATAGCTTTAGTTTAATTATCGATACTCCGGCTGGGCGCATAGTTCATAGTGGAGATTTCAAGGTGGATCACAGTCCTATTGATAATCTTTATTTCGATATGGCACCACTGGCTAAGGCTGGCGAAGAAGGAGTGGATCTACTTCTGAGTGATAGTACTAACGCAGAGAAAGCGAGCTACACCCCGTCTGAGAAAGCAGTTATTCCTAAGATTAAAGAAATTATCGAGAATAAGTCTAACCGCGTGATTATTACTACCTTCGCTTCGCAGGTGCACCGGGTAAAACTCATTCTAGAACTGGCTTTGAAGGCTAATAAAAAAGTCTGTATTTTCGGACGCTCGATGATTAACCTAGCTTCTATTTCTAAGGATCTGGGTTATATCAAGATTCCAGAGAATTTTATAGTACGTCAAGAAGACATCGGCAAGATGCGCCCAGAAGATTTAGTGATACTCACTACTGGCAGTCAGGGTGAACAGTTCGCTGCGCTCTCACGCATAGCTCGCAATGAACACAAGTACGTGAAGATACAACCTGGTGATCTAGTGCTGGTTAGCGCGTCTCCAATTCCTGGTAACGAGAAGTCGGTGAATAATCTTATCGATATGCTTTTTAATTTGGGCGCTGAAGTGATTTATGGTGCTGGTCAATCAGTGCACGTATCTGGGCACGCGAGCCAAGAAGAGCAGAAAATACTTCTGAATCTCTGTCAGCCACGTAATTTTATGCCTTGTCATGGTGAATATAGAATGCTAATGAAGCACGGTGAAACCGGCGTTAAATGCGGCGTTGATCCAGACAATATTTTTATTATGGACAATGGCGACGTTCTGCAAATGCAGAATGGTGAATGCGAGATAGTCGGCAAAGTAGAAGCCGGTATCATCATGGTAGATAACGCCGATGTTGGTGAACTTGATAGCGCCATTATGCTTGAGCGCCGTATGATTGCTGGCGAAGGCATGATCTGTGTAGTTGCTACGGTGAATGCTTATGCTGAAGTGCAAGGCGAGATCAAAGTTCACGCTAAAGGTATCTCGATGTCCACCGCTAAAGAGCGTGATGAACTTTTGAATAATATTGAAGGTATTGCAGCTAAAGCGATTATTGATAGTAAGCATAAGGAAGATGTGTTGAAGCTTGAAGCTGATGTGCGCTCTGAGTTGCACCGTTATATAGACGATCAGATGCATAGGCATCCACTCTTAGAAGTCATATTAATGCAAGTTAGTTCGACCCCGGAGCCTCGCATTGTAGGGCAGTTTGTAACTGTGTAGGGCGACCCAGGTCGACTTATCTCTGCGTTGTTTCTCGCTCGGCATCCTAGTAAAAACGTGACTGACGTCACGTTTTTGCGCTCTAAATCATTAGTGCACTCGCTTTGAAAGCGCATAATCGACACGTCGGTGTCGATTATGCTAAGCCAACCATGATCGCCCTAATTGTAGAAGCCGCATCAATACTATGTTTCGTCATTATTAAGAATGTATAAAGCCCCTCTCAAAGGCGCTAAAATGAAATGGTATAGATTGGGCAAATACAAAGGAGCCAAATAATGCCAGTTGCAACTTATAAAGAATATTGTGAAATGTTAGACAGAGCCAAAAAAGGCAGATTCGCATATCCTGCGATTAACATCACATCTACTGAGACTATCAACGCTACCCTTAAAGGTTTCGCTGATGCTAAGTCTGACGGTATTATCCAAGTTTCAACCGGCGGCGGCGAGTTCGCTTCTGGTACTGCTAATAAAGATGCAGCGTTTGGCGCGATAGTTTTGGCTGACGCGATCCGCACACTTGCTGAGCGCTACAACATTATGGTGGCTATTCACACTGATCACTGTCACCCAGAGAAAGTCGATAGCTTCCTTAGACCGCTTATCGCTGAGACCGCGAAGCGCCGCAGTGAAGGTCGTCCTAATCTATTCAACTCTCATATGTTCGATGGTTCTGTGTTGAACCTTGCTGATAACCTCAAGCTTTCTAAAGAACTGCTTCAACTCTGCGTACCTAACGAAATCATTCTTGAGATCGAAACTGGTGTAGTTGGCGGCGAAGAAGATGGTGTTGATAACTCACACATGAAGAACGACAAGCTCTACACTACTCCAGAGGATATGGTTGAAGTTTACAAACAACTAAGCCCTATCGGTGGTCGTTTTATGCTTGCTGCTACTTTTGGTAACGTGCACGGTGTCTATAAGCCAGGTAACGTTAAACTTGAGCCTAAGATTCTTAGCCAAGGTCAAGCTGCTGTAGCTAAAGCTTGCGGTGCTGGTGCATCTCTAGACCTAGTATTCCACGGTGGTTCTGGTTCGTCTGAAGCTGAGATCCACGAGACTCTAGACTACGGCGTAATTAAGATGAACGTTGATACTGATACTCAGTATGCGTTCACTCGCCCTATCGTTGAGCATATGTTCAAGAACTACGATGGCGTACTTAAGATTGAAGGCGAAGTCGGCAATAAGAAAGTCTACGACCCGCGCTCTTACCTCAAGGCTGCTGAAACTGGCATGGCTAAACGTGTTGCGCAAGCTTGTAAAGATCTAAGATCAACAGGTACATCGATGTTGTCTGGTGCTGTTGCGGCTTAATAAACGCTTCCAGATCCTGAATGTCCACCTATATCAAGGAGTAGTAGCACTAACCTTTCGTCTACTCTTTGCCATATAATCCTGATGTCTCCAGTGACAGAGGAGCTGAAAGCTTCGCCATGATCTTTAGTGATAACCTTATGACTTTTGAGTCTATTGTCTCTAGGGTCTTTGGTAAGTAGTTTAATACTCTCTTGAATTTTATTCTTAAGAGCAGAATTTTTATTAGCTAGTTTTCTATACTTTCTACGAAAATTACTAGTTGTATCAAGTCCCCACATGATCCACCTAATCTTCGCATAACTGTTCGTGGAGTGGCTTTGAAAAATCAAGTTTTTTAGTTTTACCTTGTTTGTATTCTTCTAGACCCTTTGCGATGATTTGCTCGAGTGCCGCGCTTGCAATTTCTGGTTCTCTAGTCTCAGGTATAAAAGCCAGATTGATCTTGCCTGCAGCAAAACCAGTTAGTAGCATTCTTGCTATATCTGTAACTGAGCTAAGACCCATATCCTCGGCCATGTCTTTGAGCTTGGTGTTGAGCTTCCGGGATATTGGGATTTGTAGCTTAAATTGGTACATGTTACCAATATTATACCAATTTCTGAGTATTTATAACCAATAATATGTTGTAGTGGCAGGCTTTGTGCAACAAAAAAGGAGCCTCGCAGCTCCTTTTTTATTTTTGGCTTTGCAATGCTTCTACGCCGCCTCTTGATAGAGTTCATGATCAATCTGCATACCATAGTACGCTGACTGATAATCACTCTTGTGGAAGTCTTCTTCGATACCATCTAGTAGCTGATCGAAGGTAACTAGCAAATCTAGTTCCTTGTCAGTTTCTAGTTTGTTTTGGTACACCAATGTATCGAAGAATGCCTTTATGACTAGTTTGTCGATCTTGGCTTCTAGGTAATCGGTTACTAAATTAAAAATCCGTTGTATATTTGGTGAGTTGATACCCATATCTGCGTAAAATCTCTGCAATGATTTGATTTGCAGCACCAATTCCTTTTTCTTGATGTCTTTAGCGGATATGCTACCTGTCTCTACTCTGAAGTCTGTCATTTTGTGTCTCCCTTTGTTTGGGCTTTCTGGGCCCTTGGTTTTTATTCGACCTTTTGATTTCTGATATTTTTCTGGAATTCCTCATTAATTAAGGAAATCTAAAAATCTATCTATATCTATTGAAGGGCCGAACTCAAAATCGGCCAAGGCCTTGAAGATTAATTGTAGCTCATTTTGGGAACTTTTGCTGGACAAAGTCTTAACTTCAAGCCATAACGGCTTTTTCGATCTTTACAGGAGCTGGTGTGAAGTCAGTCATAGCTCTAACAAACTCTGCTTTTGATCTTGTCTCAAAAGTTCTTGAATCAAGTGTTGGCATGCTTAGTAGTTTGAGCTCACGGAGCAGCTCAATAGCGTCAGTCGTATGAGGATCATAGACACAGCTCATTCCTCCTTGAATGGGTTCAAGGACTTGCGAAGAATTAGCTGCACTTAGTTTGTAGTTTTTATAATTAGCTGCTCCTAAGTTTGTTGCTGGTCCCTTGGAAGCTGCATGTGCGAGTCCTAGGTTTATGCGTGCTTTAGGATTGCCTTTAATAAAAGAGTCTAATGTTATCAGTAGCTGCGCCAGTCCACCAAACTCTGATAAAAATACTCCAGTGATAACGGCAAAATCATTAATACCTTTGTTGCGGTGAAGATCAGTTAATCGTTCTAGTAGATAATCACGTGTCTGAGGCTCCTCTATTTCTGAGAATATGTTTTCAGCATCTTCTCTCGTTTTTAATCCCATTTGATTGAGTCCAAAATAAATAGCATTTCTACGATTGTTAGCAAAAATAAGAGCGGGTTTAACATTAGCCATGCGGAAGATAATAGCACGCATTCTGTGACAAATGCTATATTAGCCTCTATGCCTTTAGACACTAAGATTACAACCATCGGTATAGATATGGGCGGCACTAAGATAGCTGTTGCACCGTTCGTTAACCGTCAGTTACTCACTGATGAAATGCTCAAAGAGCCGACTCCGCAGACTGGTTCTCAGGATATCCTTGCCACCATAACTAAGATGGTAAAAACCGTCCAAAAAAACCACGACGTAAAAGCCATCGGTATGTCCACAGCGGGTATGGTTAATGATCGCGGTGAGATGGTTGGCGGCTGCGGCAACATCAAGGGCTGGAAAGACACCCAAGTCAAAAAAGAACTCGAGAAGCTAACTGGAATTCCAGTAGTAGTTGAGAACGATGCTAACTGTGCGGCTTTCGCTGAGTATATGGTGGGCAGCGCTGAGAAATATAATCCTATTCTTCTAGTTATAGTCGGCACTGGTATTGGTGGCGGACTGGTTTGGGATAATCGTATTTGGCGCGGCGCACATTTCGGTGGCGGTGAGATCGGTCACATCAAACTCTCTGCTAATAAGCATCGTCGCTGCACTTGCGGAGATTGGGATTGCTGGGAAGCATATGCTTCTGGCACTGGCTTGCAGAATACAGCTAGATTATATTTCACAGATTCTGATTTCGATAACTATAAACTCATGGAAGAATATAAAGCCGGCAACCAAATTGCAGCTGACGTCATTAATAGATGGCACGAGTATCTTGCGCAAGGTATGAGCAGTGTAATTAACTCACTAGACCCTGAAGCTGTAGTTGTGAGTGGCGGCATGGCGAAATTCATTAACTATCCAGACTTGAATAAGAAGGTGCGCGCTAAAGTCGTCGATGGACTTAAAGACCATATCAAGATTATCGAAGGTACTCTAGGTAACGACTCAGGAATGATAGGAGGCGCTTGCTTAGCTAATCTTATGCACACAGGTCAACTAGCGCAAAGTATCTCTACTGGGCATGATGAACCGGTACGCGCATAGGGGTCGCAGCTCGACATTCGACAAATCTAAGAGGTGCGTAATTGTTGTTCAAAGGTGGAATTAGGAGTATGTGTAGGCACTTAAGCTGTTGTCTTACTTGTATATTCAGCAAGGTATTTCTTAGCTGTTAATGCTGAGTAGTAGCTTTGTCCTGGGTTCGGACCATCCTAGCTTAGTGAGATTTGGTCTACTTTTTTAGGAGCTGTGCTACCAGGAGAGAAATCTGTGCGCCTAGGCATTTTTCTTTCTTGAGAAATATTATCAGAACTAATTCTGTATATGGGTTGTTTACCCAAAGGTTGTTCTATGGATACGTTCATTGATTGAGTGCCATTAGATAATTTAAAAGTAAATATAGAACCAGGTTGAGAGAGTATATCATTTAACTGGCTCCAGTCTGTTGCATCATTGAAATTTGATTTCATTTTTTTCTCAGTATGCATTTGATCTAGTATTGTTAGTTGTGTTTCACTTAAGTCTGCTGAATATTTAATTAGCTCTACTGTGGTTTCTGCTTTGCCTTCCTCTGTAACCCATGGAATTTCTAGAGTACCTATTGCGTTCGGGAGAGTATTAATCGGTGCATCTGGCGTAGTTTGTGGAGCTTTTACATTAACTGGTAGTTTCAGTTCGACAGCTTTTTGGATTAAGTCAGTAAGCCCCTTAACTACAGGTGCAACGGCATCATTTATCATTTTAGTTTCAAACAGAAATCGTTCATTTTGGGCAGGAGCTTCGTGAAGTTTAGCTGTGACGCTATTAGTACCCTCAACACTTCCTCGGCCGTTTTTTAGACTTTCATATAATTTCCTAAGTGAGAAAGTCGTTTCAGGGGTAAAATTTGTTCTGACAGTAGGTAATTCCATAAAAAGCCAAGATAACACAAGCGTTGCGTGTTGGTCAATACTAGTACAAAAAAAAGCGCCGCTGAAAGCGGCGCTGTAGATTATTTGATCCTTGTATTTTTATCTCACAGGACTATGAGAATACTTTACCTTGGATAACGTGATAAACAGCAGCTATACCAATTAGTGAATACACTATAGTAGTTGCCATTCCGAATCCGCCTAGTAGCATTTCGACAAGATTAATGCCGAATACACCTAG
>CAZQXM010000035.1:0-13257 GCA_964597205.1 uncultured Gammaproteobacteria bacterium | reverse complement strand
GTCGTCTCCAACACCGGCGCCGGCTCAGGATGCGAAGTCTTAAGCACCAGATATGAACCTTGGTATTTGCTGATCATATACCAGTCACGTCCTTGCTTGAAAGCGAGCTGACAGAGTCCACCGAGCTCGGTATTCTGAGCATATTTATCGAAGCGCTCGAATAGTTTTAGTATGCGCGCCTTGTCACCGCTATGCCAGTGGAAGATAGTGTCTTCAAGACCTTCACCCTTAGTGTTGATCACCAATGCTTCTTCAATTTTGAAATCTATATTATTGAGTAGAGTCTGTTCAAGATGAGCTAGTTTCTCATTAGTTGCTGGCGCATCACTAGCTTCGCCCATATAGACTGATCCTAATGTATCAGCACTACTGTACTGAGTTTGTGGGGCAATAGGGCTGAATGGCTCTAATACTGATTCCTTATTAGCCCACGGCATCTCTGCTGGCGCTTCTTCAGCGGCACTGATCTGCTCTAAGAAAGCTATCTGCTCAGGACTTAAAGTCGCAGCTGTCGGTGTCACTGATTCTTTTTCAGCAGCTCGCGCAGCGAGCACTTCTTCAAGCACACCAACTTGCTCAGCTTTAGTATGTTCAGGAATTCTAATTTCAGATTGACTCACATCACCGACATACTCATGATCACTAGGCGCATGAATAATCAAATCATCTTCGATAGTTACTGGACCAGCAGCAGGCATACGCCCTTGAGGTACTCGCACCGAATCGGGACTCTCTTGCGGCAATATCGCAAGGAAAAGAAAACTCAGAATATTAATAGTAATTAGACTTGTGACATTCGCTGAAACCAGCTCAGGGAAAAGAAATGGCATCCAAGTTACAGTATCAGTGATCTCACCGAAGCTAAATAGTTTATGCGGCACTGGAAAGAAAGTTAGCGCGGAGAAGTTAATAACAAGAAAACTAATATAGTAGCGGCTCATGCGCATTAGTCCTTGGTAGTGCGCTTTAGGGAAAGCTAGCAAAACGAAAATAAAAACCAAAGCTAACTGCGCTAAACAAAGACTTAGAACCGGGAGACTTTTAGTGATATTAAAAAAGACCGGCACAAAGGCCGAGATGGCAGCAGCCACCGTAGCACATATAATAGTAATAACCAATCTGCCGAACATCTCAAAACAGCCGACCTAGTTAGGCAAGCTTATATTCTAAATGTAACCCCAAGCTCACGCTCAAGCAAGTTTTTGGCTTTATTAACCGCCTCATCGATAGCAGCGCCGCTAAGTGTTTCAGTGGCTGATTGCCATTTAAGCCTATAACTAAGACTAATAGGACTAGACTTGTCTTTTTGATAACGGCTCAATAATCTACAGTTAATCAGATCAGCACCAGCTTCTTTAATAAGGATTTGCTCAATAGCAGAGGACTCAGTATTACTAGTCGCAGCAATATCTACCGTAATATCACGCTCGATTATTGGCGTAGTAGAAATAGCTTTGAATTGAGTGTTAACAGTTTTAGGTAAATCTAACTCTAATAAGTAAGCCTCATCAGGAAGATCCCACGCTTTAGTCACACTAGGATGCAATTTACCAATATAACCCAGCTCACGCTTATCCTGGCTCACCAGTGCCGAAATTCCAGGGTGCAATAAAGCATTAGCTACAGCACTTGAAAATTTAGCGCGTGGATACAATTGCTCAACTATAGTTTTAAGATCATAGAAATCTAATGGCTGCCCAGGTTTAGCAGCATCCCAAGCTTCATCACGCGCACAACTAATTACAGCAAATTTATTTTTCTCAATAGTATTAGTATCTTTATTGATTTGCGCGCCAAGTTTTTTAGCGAGTTCAGGTGTCGCTTTATAGTAAACTTTACCCAGCTCAAATAATTTAATATTATTCGATCTATCATAAGCATAATTACGACTAGTAGCTTGAATAAGCCCAGGAGAGAGTGATTGTCTTAAACTAGAATGCTCTTGAGACAAGGGATTGAGCATAGTTATCTCAGACGCCTCATCTTGAGTACCTAAAGTCTTAAGGCTCTCACCGATAAGACTACTTAATATAGCTTGCGAAAAACCATTCGCTAGCATTACTGTTTTGATTTGATTTTGGATTTTCTCAGACTCAGTTTCGACTTGCCCTAAGCTTGCGCGCGGAGCTTGCATAGGAATCTTATCGAAACCATATAAGCGACCGATCTCCTCTATTAGATCCTCTGCTCTACTTATATCAGTTTGCCTGAAACTAGGAATACTAAAAATCAGAGCCTCTTTAGATTCTTGGGTGAGTTTAATTCCTAATGGATCTAATAAAACGCTAATCTCCTTAGCGGAAATTTCTATCCCTAAATATCTTTTCACTTGACTCAAAGGCAGTTCTACTTTAAGTTCTGCGACTTTATCATCACCAGCTCGTTGCAGCTCACCTATTCTAATATCTGCGTTAGAGATTTGGCTTAGCAATTCTACAGCTCTAAGAATCGCTGTTCTAGTATTAGCCTTATCAACTCCACGTTCGAACCTACGTTTAGATTCAGACTCTATGCCAGCAGCTCTAGCACTGCGGCGCACAGTCGCCGCGCTAAAAGCAGCAGCTTCGATAACTATATTAGTAGTAGAGTCAGTAACTTGGGTATTGTGTCCGCCCATCACTCCAGCTAGGCACTCTACGCCGCGCGCATCAGCCACTACTAGATTTACCTCACTAAGCTTATGCTCACTATCATCTAAAGCCTTAAAAGGCTCTTGATTAGTGGCTCTACGAATAGTTAAAGTTTCTCCAGTAATTTTATCGCGATCATAAAAATGCAAAGGCTGACCAAGTTCCAAAAGAACATAATTACTAATATCAACCAGATTATTAATAGATTTTTGCCCAACAGATTCTAGGCGCTCGCTAAGCCATTGCGGAGATTCTTCCACTTTAAGATTCTCAATAGCTATGGTGTAGAAGACAGCGCAGTCTTTAGTATCAGTAATAACTGGCTTAATAGCTTTAACTTGTTTATTGTATTGAGCTTCTTTAGGTTTTAGGGCTTTGACTTGAGTCTTCAATAGTGCCGATATCTCACGCGCTTGTCCGTAGATAGAAAGTGCATCGCCTCTATTACTGCGCGCACCGATATCCAGCACGTAATCAGTTTTAAATCCAAGAACTTTACGCACATCAGTGCCGATAGCGTGCTTGGCTGCAAGGTTCTCCACAGCTGGATTAGCAGCATCATAGAGCAGATAAATACCATCACCCAGCTTAGCTTTAATCTTAGTAGATTCAGCTTCTGAGTAACCCAGCTCATCAGGTGAACAAAGCATACCGCAACTCTCAACGCCGCGAATTTTAGATTTTTTTATTTCTAGAGTTCCGCCACTATGACGGTCTATAACTTTAGAGCCGATAGTAGCGACTGGGACTTTTTGTCCGACAGCGATATTACGCGCACCGCAAACTATTTGTTGAATATTTTCTGAGCCGTCAGCATTGTAACCAATGCAGGTCTGAGTGACTTGCAGTTTATCGGCGTCAGGATGTTTAGCTATCTCACGAATCTCACCTAATACCACTGAACCTTCTAGGCGATCACCTATTTTAGTTATATCCTCAACTTCAAAAGCTCTCATGGTTAGTTCATGAGCTAAATCCTTAGGGCTAATGCCTTTAATATCTACGTAATCATCCAACCAAGAGAGACTGAGTTTCATCAGTATTCATTTTATAGCAAAAACGAGCCCAACGGCTCGTTTTTGCGCTTACGCTGGCGAGTGCAGCATCTAAACTTCCACATTAGCTTAAACTGATACCTAATGAACCTAGAACAAAAACTCACCGCTGAACACCAAGAAATCTACAAAGACCTTGAGCAGTTTATGCTCGCTATCAGTAAAGTCAAAAATCAGCCTGACAATAATTATTTACTAAAACAAGTTGAAGAATTACTGAACTATGTTGGCAAATTACTTAGCGAGCATTTCAGTATAGAAGAGCGCGATTGGTTTCCTAGTCTGCCAGCTAGTGAAATGGCTACAAGGCTAATCAACGATCATCAAGAGATCAAAGAGAAATATCAAAGCATATTGGCAACTTGTCAGCAACTTAAAATACTAAGTACAAACGACCTTAATGAGCGCGACCTAACAACCACGCTACTCTACCCAGCCTACAATCTCATCGCAACTATTAATCATCACGCGCAACGCGAAGACAGCATTTTCGTGACCTAAGTCACGAAAATGCGCTGTCACAGCGAGTGCACCCGCTAAGCTTCGCCGTACTACGAACTAACATTAAGCCCAATCAACCCAATCGCAATCAAAGCAACGCAAGCAAGTTTAATTAGACTCGACGGTTCATCGAAATATAAAATACCAACTGCAACTGCAGCAACAGTACCCATACCCGACCAAACCGCATAAGCTATGCCCATATCTATACGTTTGAAAGCAAGAGCAGCCAAGGTAATGCTCAGTGCAAACGCGATCATAGTTAATAGCGAAGCCTGCGGTTTGGTAAAACCGTCAGAATATTTCATTTGAGCCGTGCCAAACACTTCAAGCACAACAGCGCAGGCTAGATAAAGCCAATGCATAAGGAACTCCTTTTGTGAGAGCTTCTTCTGAAAACACTTACTCGGGCTCACAAGCCACCTTCTTGTCACTTTCAAAAGAAGCTTAATTATCTAAAAAAACAGGGCAACTACATCATCGTAATGATATAGTTGGCAAAATATTCACGCTATATATATGAACCGCGCATGGTTAAATAGAACCTAGATATACTGGTTATGCCCATTTTTGACCTCTGATAAACCTTATTATAGCAGGGTTTCAGGGGGAGGTAGGGTTAAATCTATCTTATACTGCTATAGTCTTATCTGACTCATTTCATGCCCACACGTATAGACCATACCGCAATACTTAGTAGCTATTTGTCTCACGCAGGCCACATACAAGTAGGCGAATTGCACGATGACCTTGAAGATATCATCAGAAATGAACTGAATTTAAATCAAGCAACTAAAAATGAATTTCATAAAGGAATACACAAAACACCAAGAATACCGGAAATTGAAGTCAGCGATCTAGAAGATGAGTCACTTCTTAAGCGAAAATTTGCCGAATCAATAAAATCGATTTCTCAATGGCTCGATAGCGTCTTTCAACTCTGTGATCGTTATAAAGCTCAATACGGCAAGGAAGCTACCACTAATTACAATCGAGATCAGGTTAAATCAAGAGCAATAGCCAGACTAGAACTATTACAGGAAAAACTATTAGCTAAAGATTACTTGCCACATTTACTTACAAAATCTGCAGAAGATTTTCAAACTGATGTTATAAGTGAATTTATTATTTCTGGTAGCCCTGGCTTAAAAGTAGATCCCACGAGCATTCAGAATTATGATTTCATCTACGATCCCACCAAACTACATGGTTGCTTACAACAGTTCAAGGGTGCTATCTATGCTTTAACTCAGGAATCACAAGATAGCATAAAATTCTCCTCACAAATCAACAGAGCTAATCAAACTATAACTATTAGCACCGACCTCTCAAGTGCCATTCCAGGACTCAAAAATCATGTAAATTTATTAGGAGCACCAAGCTCAGAACTTAAGGCGACTCTCCCTCTTAAAAATCATATGTCTTTTTACAGAGCCTCAGATTTTTTATATAAAACTCATAGCTTTATAAGCTTAATGAAACAAGCTTACCCTCAGCAACAAGGAGCTCACGGATATGCTTTTAAGATAGAACAAATCGCCGACAGTAGAGGTACCGTTCATAAATTACTAACTGGTAATAGTGATCAAGTACTACTTCAATTCAGCATTACAATTCCAATGGCACCTAAAGTTAGACCTTAATTAAACCAAGAATTTCATACAATCCCGAACAAACCTCTATACTCTCGTTAATAAATTTAATATCACCAAGATCCTGAGGACTCAATTCCTCACGATAACTCTGACTAATAAACTCTTTAAGCTCCTTATACAAACTGTCAGTCAAAACCACCGACTGCTTCATGGCAGCCATCTCTGGCTCGCTCATCACTACGCGCAATCTCAAGCAAGCCGGTCCACCCCCATTACGCATACTTTCACGCAGATCTAGGAATTCTACTCGCATGACGGGATTATCAGCAGCGATAATTTTATGTATATATTTATAAGCGTTAGGGTTTTCACGCGCTTCTAGCGGAGCTACTAATAGCATCTCGCCATTAGCAAGACTAAGCAGCTGAGAGTTATAAATATATGATTTAACAGCATCCTCAAGAGAAAGATCTGAGCGAGAAGCTTTAAGCAAATGCAAATCCCCAGAAGCATATTTCTCTTTAAGAATACTTATCACTCGCTCAGTATCAACAAAAGCATCCTCGTGGTAGATAAAGACATTAGCGTTACTAACACTAATAACATCGTTATGAAAAACTCCAGCGTCTATAGCCACTGGGTTCTGCTGCACAAAAATACATTTATCAGGATTAAGCTGATGCTGCTCAGCAACTAGCATTGAAGCGGTTAGACTTTGACGGGCTGGAAATTTAGTAGGTGTTAGATCTTTAGTCGCACCATAGACGAAGAGTTCTATACCACTAGCTCCATGACTAGCAGCCAGGCGGCAATGATTAGCAGCGCCCTCATCACCATGCCTAGAATCTATAGCTTCATGCACAGCAAAACGATCAGCATCTGAGAAAATCTGCTTAAGCACACTATAAGTAAAGCCGGCTTCAATCGAACGGTGCAAGCCACTAGCGAGGTTAGCAACAGTAAGATGCAAGCGCCCATCAGCGGTATCTGCACTAGGTGAGACAGTGGCAGCATTCGCTGTCCACATGCAAGAAGCTGAAGAAAAAGCAGAGAGCAATTGTGGGTTTAGTTTATAAGTTGCAGCTACTAAACCTTCATCATTAAGATCAGCAGAAACAGGCTCATGTTTCACAGTTAACCAAGGTTTTAAATAAAAATTACGCAAAAGATCTAAAGCTGGTCTAGGCTGCGGCGGCAATATGGCTTGTTTAATGCCTAAGTCATAAAGAAATTTCATTTTCTCTAATCCTTGCAAAGCCGCTCTGCGAGGGCTGGAGATTAGTCCTTGATTAGAAGTAGAAGCTATATTACCGAAAGATAAACCAGAATAATTATGCGTGGGACCTACAAGCCCATCAAAATTAACTTCAATAGCAGAAACGTGACCGACGTCACGTTTCTGCGCTGCCGTGGGCGAGTGCACCTTTGTACTGTCAATCAAGTCTTACCCCCGGACTAATCTTCTCAGGCAATTTAAGTTCTGGACTCTCCATAGACGCTACCGGATAAGCACAATAGTCAGCGGCGTAATAGGCGCTTGGTCTAAAATTACCGCTCATACCAATACCACCGAAAGGAGCATTACTACTAGCACCAGTCAGCTGTTGATTCCAATTTATAAGTCCAGCTTTAACTTCATTGCGCACTCGCTCGAAGATTCCAGCATTATTACTAATAAGTCCAGCAGAGAGACCATAGCTAGTATTATTCGCTTCAGCTATCGCCGCGTCCATGTTTTTGACGCGCACTACTTGCAAGAGCGGACCGAAATTTTCATGATCTGCTCTATCTTTGCAGTCAGTAACATCAACTATCCCTGGGCTCAGAAAAGCAGTTAGCGACTTGTCTTCATGCTCGCCAAGGTAGTTGCGCTCCATAGGTAATAGTGCACAACCACCACCAGCAACAAAAGCTTTTTGGCTAGCCAGTAAACTCATAGCTTGATGAGCACTAATCACCGGTCCCATAAAAATATCATCTTGATGGTAGCTACCTATCTTAAGACGACTAGTCATCTTCATAAATACTTCCATGAATTTGCGCGACTCTTCGCCCTCGATCAATATCAGCCGGCGCGCGCAAGTGCAACGTTGTCCGCTAGTGAGAAATGCCGACTGCACAGTTAAATAGGCAGCAGCATTCATATCATTAATATCGTGAACTATCAGTGGATTATTACCACCCATTTCTAGCGCTAACATTTTATTAGGTTTGCCAGCTAGTTCTTTATGAATAGCTATGCCCGTACGCGAACTACCAGTAAATAGATAACCGTCTAATTTAGCATCTTTAATAAGAGCTTTACCAGCTGCAGCTCCTCCTTGCACTAGATTGAGAACCCCAATCGGCAAGCCGGATTGATGCCAGAGTTTCACTACATCTTCAGCCACCATCGGTGTTAACTCGCTTGCCTTGAAGACCACAGTATTACCAGCTAATAGTGCTGGAATAATATGGCCGTTCGGCACATGCGCTGGAAAATTATAAGGACCTAATACCCCCATCACACCTATTGGTTTATGACGAGTAACAGAAAGCCCTAGATCTCTATCACCAGTTCTCTCTTCATAGGATTCAACCGAAAGTTTGAACTTGTTAATCATGGTAGTCACTTCAGTTTCTGACTCCCATAATGGTTTACCTACTTCTTTAGAGATGGCATGAGCAATAAAATGTCTTTCCCTAGTGAGCAATTCTATGAACTTGGCGACATACTCCACCCTACGCTCAAAACTCAACTTAGACCAAGTCTTAAAAGCCTCGCGTGCATTCTCTATAGCAAGAGCAATATCAGCTTCAGTATCAGCAGCACCCTGCCAAATCACCCCACCAGTAGCTGGGTTAATAGATTTAAATTGTTCACCGAACTCCACCATCTAGACCTCTACAAACCTAAGCGCCGCTCCTTGACTTAAATTTAGCGCAGCAGCTACTTCACTGTCTATCATAGCGTTACCATCAGCAGCAAAATATTCCAAGGGCGCAACCATGGCTCTAAAATCAACTTTAGAATTAGTTATCAAACAGTTCTTACTATTCTTACCGCCCCCAAAAGCTATTCCAGCTTTAGCACTGATGCTTTCCCTAACAGTTTTAATCTCGTCAGTCTTGCAAGCGATGCGCGGACCAGCATCAAAAATATCTACATGTCTATCCCATTTAAAACCTTGCCCCTCAAGAAATCTTAAAGCACTTAAAGTATCATTATGCACCGCACCTATGGCATCACGTACAACTGGGTTCAATAAAGGAATATATAAAGGATGCTTAGGCATCAGATCCGCAATAAAACCTTTATCCTTGCTGCTTAAATAATCTGCACGCTCGAACTCCATATCCATAAAATGCCTAACTGTGGCTTCCCAAAATGGCGACTTATTATTAGCATCGATATAACCGCGCATCTCAGCAATAACAGTATCTTCAAAACGTTGACGAAAACTTGCCATAAACAAGAATCTGACTAAGGTCATAAATTTACCGTAACCTTTACTGCGCTCGCTAGGATCAACGAAAAGAGAACTAATAATAGTAGGACCATCATGCTCAGTATTAAGTTGCAAATACTCTATGCGCTTATGAACATTTAGAGCTTCTGATTTATGATCAGCAATTTTAATTTCATAAGAATAATAAGTATCAAAACCACCGATCTTAGCTCTTATCGCCGAGCATGCTCTAAGCCTTCCTCCTTCCTCGAGTACGAACATATATGACTCTTCACCTGGCTTAAAAGGTTCTTTAGCGAAACTAAGAACAGAATTTTTAATTTTCTTACCCAAGAGTTCAGCATCAGCTGGAAGACTAGTCATACCAGGACCAGTTTCTGCTGCTAACACTAAGAGCTGCTCTAAATCAGATTCTTTAACTGGTCGAATAATAAACACTATCTATATACTACCCAGCTTGCATAAAAATCTATATGAGAGTTCTACGCGCTCTTCAATACTATCCAATAAAACAAACTCCGCATCACTGTGAATATTACCGCCACGCACCCCAAGCGTATCTATATTCGCAAGTCCATGCTCCCAAAGGTTATTACCATCACAGCAACCACCAGTATTAAATAATTTAATTTCTAAACCCATCTCACGCGCGCAGTCTTGCAGTGATTTATATAGTTTCTCTAACCTAGCATCAGGCACCTTAGCTTTGCGAGTGAACTGACCGTCTACTGATATTTTTACTTCATGTTTAGCTGCGATCTTATCGCTGATAGTTTTCAATTCTTCTTGGATAATATTCTCTGATTTATTATCCGGGACCCTAATATTTATCCTTAATACAGTTAAAGCCGGCACTACGTTAGTTGGACCTTCGCAAATAATATTAGCAACGCTAAGAATAATATTATTATCCTGGTATTTCTTATTCAGTGCATGTAATTCAAGTGCCAGATCCGCACTAGCAATGGCAGCACTGCGCCCTGCTTGAAAATCTCTACCTACATGAGAAGCTTTACCGTGAATAGTAAAAGTGAAATTCGCGTTACCCATGCGCTTATAGGCAAGCGAACCATCAGCAAGACTAGGTTCATAAATCAAGCCAAGATCATGCTCCTTAGCAAGTTGAGGGAATATCTCTGCAGAACCAAAAGAACCTATCTCCTCGTCAGGATTAACATAGACAGTCCAAGCAATAGAACCAGCATGCTCACTAGCTTCTAGGCGCTTCAAAGCTTCGATCATTACAATCAATCCGCCTTTAAGATCAGCAACACCAGGACCATTAAGAGTATTAGCGTCTAGCTGTTTGCAAGTTTGGAAATGATGATGCGCCGGATAAACAGTATCCATATGTCCGCCCAAAAGAACTTTGACTTTGGCTTGAGGATTGATTTTGCGTACCACTAGCATCTTGCCTAGTTGATTTATTTCTTTTTCACCACGATTATTAATATGAACTTCTGGTTTCAGTTCTATTTCTTCAATACTTAGTTTGGTTTTAAAACTTGCAAATTCAGACTTCAATAGTGCGAGCATCTTAGCTAAACCCTCAAGGTTATAGGAATAAGAATTGATATTTGCCCAAGATTCGAGTTTAGAAGCAAGATTGCTCATCTATTTCATTCTAGTACAGGCTAGAAATTGCGTATTTATGAGCTGTTTTTGGCTATAATAGCTAGAACTTATCCCCATGCCCATACGTCCAGCTAAAAAAAAGCCCAAACAAACCCTCGGACGCCGCGAAAAGGTGGACTTACCTGACCTAGGGATAACTGAAGTCGATGCCAAGATCGACACAGGTGCTTACACAGCAGCTCTGCATTGTCACGATATTAAAATCATCACTCGTAAAGGCGCGCAACTATTACAGTTCAGATTACTAGACCCGCAGCACCCACGCTACGAGCGCAAAACTTATCGTGTCGGAGATTTTAAATCTAAACTAGTTAAAAGTTCTAATGGTAAATCTGAGCAGCGCTTTGTTATTAAATCTACAGTGCGCATACTTGAGAAAGAATACACAGTGGAGTTCTCACTCGCTGATCGTAGTGCTATGCGTTACCCAGTCTTATTAGGAAGACGCTTCCTAAAATCTATATTCGTGGTGGATGTTTCTAAGGTTAATTTGGCTACTAAGAAGCCGAAGAAATAACTAGGCTACTTCAGGTGCAAGTTTTTGTATAATTATACCTATTATAAATTTGGTTGATCCTCTCTGATATTGACGGTACTAGGGAGAGTTCCATCTTTTAGTTGGCTGATAAATTGTAATTCTTTGCTTGTAAGATTATTATTGGTCAATAAAGAGGAAAGTTGTTCTTTCAATTGATCATTAAATACTATTAATTTATTAAACATTTCAGATATGAGGCTCCAGCCATTATAGCTATAGCTTCCTGTGCTGACTCCAACGGTATGATAAAGCAGCCTTGATCTCAATATACAAAGTAAATTTTCATTACTAATGCTTATATAGTCTTTAATAATTGATGTGACTCTATCTAAGTCATCCTCTTGTGCAATACGATACCAAAGCAGAAGGATATCATTTATCTTTATTTGACTAAAAAAGATAGATTTGTCTTGTTCATACAGTTGTTTAAATTTCTCAACAAGCTTACTATTGCAACTAAGTTGTAACTCCTGCATGTCACGTGCAGCAGATGTACCATAAGCTTCAAAAAGTTTGTAATTTAAGAACCATGAGGTCCCATACAGACTCTCTTGCGCAAGCAAAAGTTCATCAGCATTATTGCCTCTGATGAACTTAGATACAATTAGAGAAACTTCTTCTTCAATATCCCGAAGTTGTTTATTTACGGCAAACACTGTTGATGTCCTATTCTCAAGTACATTGAATAACCATTTGATAATATTCAATGATTGTTGTTGAGACCACATATGTTGCCGCAAGCTTCCATTAAGCCTTAGCAAAAAGTCGGGCAATGAGATCCCCTTGTTCAAGATTTCATCAGTAGCAGCAATTAACTCGCTATAATTATTTGAATGCACGAATATCCTCTGTAAATCACTTGCTAGTAAAATTCTAGCTGTATCACTGTACTCATACTGCCTTGACTCAAGGGTTGAAAGGCAAAAATACTTGTTGTGATGTTCGGAGCATGCGATTTTATTTTTCGCAACAAAGTCTCTATATTTATCAGCCCCTAAGGCTGTTCTCCCCGGGAACAGATGATTAATAATTGGCGCTACTTGACTTTGAATCCTTTCCTGTGCAAAGTCTGTTTTGAAGATCTCAATAATTTGTGCTTCTATATTCTGGTTATCTTCCTCGGTATAGTGTCTAGTGTATGGGGTATTAACCTTATTTTCATTTATTCTGCTGTATATATTGTCAATCAAGTCTTTATTGAAACCATAGTAGACAATGTTATTGACATTTATGCTTACGAACTCATAAACATCATTGTAAAAAACTTTCAGTATTTCAAGAGCTATGAAATCGTTTATATTAACTTCCATCGTACTTTCATGCATCATTATTGGCAATGAAATATTTAAAGAGTTTATGAGTCTTTTAACATCTCTGATACTTTTAATAATATTTGCCAAATTGTTGTGAAAAAAGAATTTCTTAAAATCCTTCTCGTCCCAGACACTATCAAGATTATTTGCGTCGAGCTGTGAGATTAACTGACTATTTAAGCTTTTAGCCAGAGCCTCATAAATATCAAGATCCAATGATTCAGGTACATGTATTGGGACTTGTATAAATTTATTGACTATTTTACTTTGAAACGAGTCCTGATTTCTAGACCCAAAGTCCATTATCAACTTTGATTCGACTACATTTTCATCCATGCCTATGACATAAATAATTTTAGGGAGGTCGGCCGTATTTTTTATCAACTTGAAAATTTGCAAAATCTCGTGCTTTTCTAATCTGTCTACATCATCAATAAAAACGACTATGTTCTTTTTTAACCTCTTCAAATTTTTAGACAATTTAGTTTTCAATTCAAAGATTGGTTCCTCTGAACTTCGGAGAAAGTGTGACCTATGAAGT
>CAZQXM010000034.1:4639-13340 GCA_964597205.1 uncultured Gammaproteobacteria bacterium | reverse complement strand
GCTATAGAAGTTAAAATCTCTGAGCAGGTTGATAGGGATGATTATAGAGGCTTATTGTCCTATCACGAAGAATACCCGGAATCTAGATTGATACTAGTGTCTAGAGACTCGCAAGCGCGCACCGTCAGCATCGGCAACGCGCGCATAGAAATCTACCCCTACAAGAAATTTTTGCAAGAACTATGGGGGATAGAAGGTGCTTACCAATTCTTGTCTAAGAGACATCGTAAATCACTTGATAAGTTGGGTGAATAGTACCCGATAATGCCGTAAATAGTCTATTTGTTAGTAGATACGCTACCCGGAACCCCACCACGCGGACCTGGGCTTGCTGTATAGATTTGTGCTGGAGGATTCGTCTGAGCTGGAACAGCAATAGTTACGCCATTAGCCCTCCACTCAGGTTTTGGCTTTTTAGTACTTTCAACTTTCATTGCTGTTGCAGCCAACGCCAAGGTGGCAGACAACCAAGCTGCAGGACCGCTCAAGGCACGCACATTACTAAATACCCCTGACCATCCTCCTGGCTTACTCAATTTCATCAAATCCCCTCTTTGTACTTATCTCGCCGCAATATTCTCTTGCAAATCTTGGAACATCTCTTTGGTTTGCATTTCGTTGAATTTGTGGAACTGGTTCTCAGCTACTTTATCAACTACTTTCGCGTAACGAAGAGTAGTTCTGATATCGCTGTGACCAGCTAGCTTCTGAAGAACACGGATGTCGATATGACCAACTCGCTCAGTACAGAAAGTATGTCTAAGTTGGTGAATAGTAAGCACACTGTTATCAGCATTCTTGAAGTTAATCGCAGCTTGCTTGAATAACTGGTTAGCTCTGTGATAGCCAAGACGAGTACCGTTGTTAGTTGTAAACAACGCGCCTTCATTACGCACACGCTCTCTTTCTTCTGGTGTTTTAGCAGTTGCCATCACATCACGATCAGGAGTGCGCTTCTCTAGGTACTTCTTGAGTAGTTTTTCGCTTTGCTTAGAAAGGTAAGTTACACGAGCTTTATTACCTTTGCCTTGGCGAATAGTAATAACGCCGTTCTTAACATCTTGTACGTTAAGACTTAGCGCTTCAGAAATTCTAAGACCACTGCTATAAAGCAAGTCGAATAAGAACTCTTCACGTACAGATTTAGCGTTAGCCATAATCTTAGCGATAGTGTCTTTATCCAAGTGGCGGATGATGTCTTTAGAATTCACTTCACCAGCATCTTTGTTAGGACGGCGGCGTAGAATAGTTTTCATCGGGTTCTCAGAAACAGATGATCTGCGGATCAACCAGTTGTAAAAACAACTAAGTGTTGCGTAGTGTCTGTTTTGGGTTGAAACGCTAACGCGCTTACCAGTTCTGGTGGTTAGAGCTAAAAGATATTTAGTGATTTCATCACTAGTGATTTTGTCGGCTTCTCTAGTGCCGAAGTTATCAACGAAACGTTCTAGATCGAGGCGGTACGCCTTGATAGTGTCGTTGTCTTTTTGCAAGTCATTTACGTAATCTTCAACTAAGCTTTTAATTAATGGCACAATTTTTCTCCTAAACTTTTCTTATCCTATCTTTAATAACAACCCACCCATTTATTACTTTAACACCTTATATGAACTCCGACAAATAAGGCTCGTAATCGAAACTTTTCATAGGTTGCAGTTCCCCGACCATACCATGTATTAACTTAGCAGCTTCAATGCAGTTACCACGGCTGTTCGGAATATGAATTGTCTCGAATTTGATTGCGACGTCTTGCCCCTCTTCTGTGTTTACAGTGCCGCTAAATACCAGGTTGCGTGCTCTTTCAGCAACCTTAGTAAGGTCTAGTACCTGATCTTTATCAGCATCGTATTCACAGAATCTTAGGGTCTCATTGCGGTATCTAAGGTCAAATCTTGCCTCTGCCGCGGTGCGAATATTAGTCCAAGAACCAATTTCGCTTAATACCTGCGAGCTAGGTCCTACTAGGATTAACCACTGAGAAAATTCTTGCACCGCTTTAGCTACAGTCTCAGCTACTGAATAGTTGCTGCCGACATCGAAATATAGTGCGCCGTGCGGGCGAACGTGAGCTAGCTCATAATTATGTGACTTAGCAAGTGCTGCCAGTCCACCAAGCTGAGAGAGTATGCTCGCTCTAAGCTCATCTGGTCTAAGTTGAATTTTGCGTAATCCAAAACCTAGAATATCTGGATAAGAGATTAATGCGCCAACTTGTAGTTGACCAAAATTTTTGCAATATTTAAGAGCTTTGTCTATTTGTGATGGATCACCAGTGTGCGCGCCAGTAGCAACGTTGACTGAACTTGCCATTGGCAAAAGATCACGCTCAAGGAAGTCTCTACCGTAGCCACAGGCCTCGGCGATGTTTAGATTAAGATCGATTTGTTTGTTCATATATGATATAGCTTAGCCGCTAGATCCCCAATCTGCTTAGCTTTATTGTATCAAAATAATATGGGGATAACAAGCTAAAGTGCAGGTTTAGTTTGATATCTTTATAATTGCTGCTGAGCAGGCTTCGAGTTTTATCGTTTAGAGGCAATCTGGCAGTGATTTTGAGATCTTTTTGGCCGGTAAGATATGTATGTACAATTAGCTCGCTGCCCAGCATTTCTAAACCCTCTACCGTCACTTCAAGACTGGCGTCGCCTGTTTGGCTTTCAAGGCTAAGTCGTTCGGGTCTAAGGCCCAGAATGGCATCAGGATATTTTGGGCTGAAATTTCTGAACTTGGAGAGGGTCTCTGGGTTAAGTGGAATCAAATTAGTTGGTGGTGAACCAATAAAACCAGCAACAAAAGTATTAGCAGGGTTGTTGTAAATTTCTTCAGGGCTGCCGATTTGTTGTATCTCACCGTGATTAAGAACCACGATGCGATCAGCTAAGGTGAGTGCTTCGACTTGGTCGTGAGTTACATAAATAAAAATTTTGCCTGTTTCTTGATGCAGTCGGTGAATTTCACTACGCATTTGAGTGCGTAGTTTAGCGTCAAGATTACTAAGTGGTTCATCGAGCAGAAATATCTCGGGGTTTTTGATTAGTGCACGCGCTAGTGCCACTCGCTGTCTCTGTCCGCCAGAAAGTTCTTTGGGTTTGCGTTGGAGGAATTCTGTAAGACCGAGTTTGGAGGCAATGGAGCGCACTTCAGTGTCTATGTTTTCGTGACTGCCTAGTGTTAGCGGAAACGCAATATTTTCATAAACAGTTTTATGCGGATAGAGAGCGTAGTTTTGGAAAACCATGCTTAACTGCCGCTCTTTAGGAGCGAGCTGATCTATGCGTTGATTATGAAAATTAATTTCACCTTTGTCGATTTCTTCTAAGCCAGCTATAGATCTAATTAGCGTGCTTTTACCACAGCCACTAGGTCCTACCAGAACCAGAAATTCTGCTTCATTAATATCGAGGTTGAAATTCTCTAATACGCTTTGTTTAGCGTAGGCTTTGGAGACATTGCGTAGAGTCAGTGCAGGCACTGATCATATTATTGCGCAATAGGATGTTTTTGTTGTTGGATTCTTATAGCTTCAGCCCAAGTACCACGAAGATCTCTAAGGAATTCGATAATAGCTTCTACTTCAGCTTCATCTTTAGAGATGGTGGCTTTGGTGATCTTGGTGTAAAGGAAATTATAGACAGCGTATAAGTTATTTACGGTTTCGTCTTTAACGTTGAAATCTAGACTTTCTTGCAGGTGGTTAATCACTCGCGTGCTCATGTGCATATATTTATTGAAATTAGCCCAGTCGTGAATAGCACCTTGGGCACTAGAGATCTCACGTTTGGACATCTGTAACCATTGAATGGCGCCATCATAGAGCATCACTACTAACTGCTCAGAGCTGGCAGTAGTGATCATGTCACGCAAAAACTTATTTTTACGTGCGCTTGGCAAGTCATTAGATTTATCTTGATCTGGGTTTTGCATTTTTTATTTTGTCCGCAAATCCACCCTTTACCTATAAAGTTCTCGGCAACTGGCATAGAGAGCACAAGCCTAATTTGGCCAATATCCCCCAAATGGTCTAGTGGACTTAATGGGGGTTGAAGAGGAATAAAGTATCTATGGCAGCTAATAAAGACAATAAAGAACAGCCGATAATAATCAAAAAAGTTATTAAGAAAGTTGCTGGTCATGGTCACCATGGTGGTGCTTGGAAAGTTGCCTATGCTGACTTCGTAACAGCGATGATGGCGTTATTTATGCTTTTGTGGATTGTGAATATGGATCCTAGTGCCAAAAGTGCAATTGCAGATATTTTTAAAGAGCCGGTAATGAATGGTCCAATGAAAGGTACCAATGGTATTATGGGCGGATCTAAAAAACCTGGTGAGCCAGGCAATATGGATGGTGGTGCGAGTTTCTTCAAATTCCGTCAATTAAAAATTACTCAGGCTAATCAAGAGCAAGTTGCTAAAGACATGAAAAATGAACTTGAACGTAAATTGATGTCAGCAAAGCTCGAAGGGTTAATAAAATCAGTAGAGATCAAAGCCACTGATAGAGGGGTGTTGGTAGAACTACATGAAGAGAAAGGTAAGCCTTTATTCAGATCAGGCTCTACAACATTTACTAAAGAAGCTTTAGCTTTACTTGATGCTATCGCTGAAGTTGTTAAAGGTTCGAATAATAAAATGGTGGTTTCTGGATTTACGGATGCTGCTCGCTATGGTACCGGCAACTATGATAACTGGAACTTAAGTGCTGATAGAGCACAAACACTAAGAAGACAATTGATGTCGCGTGGTGTTGAGCGTGATCGTTTGGCGCGCGTGGAAGCTTATGCTGATACTCAGCTTAAAGCACCAGAAACACCTTATGCTTCTATTAATCGTAGAATGACAATATTGCTATTAAATGATGGTGGTGTGCAGAATTTAATTCCGCATGAAATGACTGTTGAAGAGAAGGATGCAGCACAAGAGGCACTTTCAGAATCTAAACAAAAATATATTACGCGTCTGCAAGGTACTCAAGGCGAAGAAGCGGCAGAGTAGACTTGTCGCCAAATCGCCCATAACTGCGTTATGCTCGTCCTCGCTATGCTCATTGACGAGATGAGTCAACTCCGCTAGCTCGAACTCGCAAGCCTTGTTCTGGACGATTTTGCAACAAGTCTAATTAAACTCAACTAAACAGGTATTCAGCACTTCTTGTCCGTTTTGATTTTTAGCTTTGTAGGCGAACTCTTTACCGGTGTCTGAGAGTTTACCAGTGTAAGTCAGCACATCAAAAGGTTTAACTGGTGCTGAGAAGCGTACTCGATATTTACGAATACTGTCAGCAGCCTTACCTTGCATAGCAAGATTAACACCCATAGCCATGGTTGCCATGCCGTGAAGTATATAGCCACCGAGTCCTACGGACTTGCCGAGAGCATCATCGAGATGTATCGCGTTGAAATCACCACTAGCACCAGCGTATTTTTGTGGCATATATTTATCGATAAATACTTCTAGTTGATTAGTGCCATCAGGGTTAGTTCTGTAGACTGGTTTAGAGTCAGATATAGGACAAAGATTAGCACCAAAAATTTTACGTGCTTGATTAAGGCGTTTAGTTTCTTCACTAGGCAATAGGCTAGCTATTTTCATCATGAGTTTCTCTTTAGCACTGAAATCTGTATCATTGCCACCACGAACTATAAAAGTCCAAACCGAGTCACAGACTAGTTCTCCGCGCTGATTGGTAGATTCAACTTTAGAGACTACGAAGTCATGTGCGCCTTTAGAGAAAATCTTTTCAATGCGACCACTACTAGTGATAGTATCGCCAGCTTGAACAGGCTTATGATAAGTGAATTCTTGCTCACCGTGTACTAGTTTGCGTAGATTAAGTTTAAGCTCAGGGTCATAAAGTATCGCTGCTAGAAACTCTGCGCTATAAACCACTGGAAAAGTAGGTGGAGCGATCTTAGTGAATTTTTCGCAGTCAGCTTTAATGGCTTTGCAGAATTCGCGAATTTTGGCGGTACCGATTTCGTAACGCTGTTCTGGGTAGATTTTGCCGATGAACTTGGGGTCGATGGTCATAATTATATTATTGCAGAGTTTTAGATTCTCAACTCGTGGTTGAAAGCGCAAAAATGTGACTAATGTCACGTTTTTGCTAGGGGTTTAAAGTTAGTGCTGTGGAATTAGCACAGGCAAAGCTCTCAAAGCACAGATAAATACTGTTAAGTAAGTCACAACTAAGCTGATATTCACTCCGCTTATTGAGTAAGAAGGTATTAATATCAACAAAGCAAAACTCAATAATTTCAACGTGCCGTAAGCTCCGCGCATAAACCTACTTGAACGTAAAAAACTCATACCAAGTGGTTTAGATTCTTTGCGACTGAGATAGTCCACGGTAATTCCGCGTACTAGAAAAAACCAAAAAACCCAGATATGCAATACACCGATATAAGCGAAAAAATACCAGTAGGCAAGTTCTACAAGTCTGTCGGCAAATATATCTAACTTGGCACCAAATTCTGTAGCTTGATTAAGTTTGCGCGCGACTATGCCGTCGATGCCGTCAAGAGCGATAACAACTAAGGTTAATAATGCTAGGAGAGTGGCATTGTGATTAGCAAGGAATTGCCAAAAAGCATAGGGCACTAAAAGCACGCGAAAATAACAAATTAAATTTGGCAGAGTAAAATACATTAGTGCTTAGTTAGATCCGGTCTAAGTTTGGCTGCCTCACGCAAATAGACATGTCTTATTTCTGATTTTTTGCGCTTGGACTGGCATTGGATAAGCACGCGCACGCAACGAGGCAGCATGCCATTAATAGTCGGTTCTTGCGATGTGAAAAAAGCAACATCGTTCCAACCAAAAGTGGTGCGTATAGAGGCTGATGGGTTAAGTGAACGCAGGTCTTCAGTAATAGTAATAAAGATAGTAATAATGTCTTCAGGGATAAGATCGTTATCTCTGATAATAGTGCTCATCAGTTCTGAGCAAGCTGTACGGATCTCATCAGCGTTGTCGCTGCTGACTGTTATGGCTCCTCTGATTGCTCGTTCCTGCATAAGGTTATTATAGTATAGTGATGCGCATTGGCGTTCTACTATTGCAAATGGGAGGTCCTTCTAATCTAGAGGGCGTGCAAGCTTTTTTGTATAACTTATTTAGCGATCCTTATATTATTCAATTGCCTTGGTTTTTGAAACCATTTCAGAATCAATTTGCTGATTTCGTTTCGAAGCGCCGCAGCCCTAAAGTACAAAAACTTTATGCTGAAATCGGCGGTGGTTCGCCAATATTATTCGAGTCGCAAGCGCAAGCAGCAGCCTTGGCTAAGTATCTTAATAAGCGTGGTGATGCTAATTATTCTACATATGTAGCGATGCGTTATTCTAATCCGCGCCTCAGTGAGACTCTAATAGAAATCCAAAAGGATAACTTAGATCAGCTGTATGTTATCCCTTTATATCCACAATATTCACTGGCTACTTCTGGCTCTAGTGTTATAGAGTGTAAGCAACTATTTGAAGCTAGTGGTCTTGATAAAAAATTAGAGATTAACTATATAGAATCTTGGTATGAGCAGCCAGCGTTTATAGATTTATTAGTTAGGCGTATTTTAGATCAAGTAGAAACCTTGGTAGCAGAGGGTGTTAGTGAGTCTAAGATACATATTTTGTTTTCAGCACATGGTTTGCCGGTGAGTTATGTGGCTGATGGAGATCCTTATCAGGAACAAGTTCTAGCTACTGTGCGCAAAGTCATGGCTAGATTACCTCTTAACCGTCACAGTGTTTCGTATCAAAGTCGAGTAGGTCCAGTGAAGTGGTTGCAACCAGCTACCGAAAAAGAAATTAAGCGTCTAGCACGCGAAGAAGGTCTGCGTAATCTTATTGTGGTGCCAGTTAGTTTTGTTGGCGATCATATCGAGACTCTTAGTGAGATTAATATTGAGTATAAGCATTATGCTGAGCAGCAAGGGATAGAGAGGTTTAGGGTGACACGTTTGCCGAAGGCAAATCCTTTGCTTATAGAAGCTTTGGCAGCGAAAGTTCCTGTCAATCTTACTCTATGCAAGAAATAATATTATTATCCGCTCTGTGCTTATTAGCCAGCGCAGCCGGTACAGTGACTGGCTTTGGCACTTCTACTATTATGATGCCTTTTATCATGATGTTTTTTCCAGTTCAAGAGGCATTATTCTTCGTCTCATTATTACACTGGATAACAGGATTTACTCGCTTAGCTTTATTTCGTGAAGGTTTTGATTTAAGATTGGTCGCAAGCTTCGGGCTGGCTGGCATTATTACTAGTTACTATGGTGCGCTGATGGCTTTTCATATTGATGAAGTTCTGCTTACTAGAACTGTTGCTGGATTTTTATTAGCCTATGCAATATTTTTATTCTTCTCGCCGCAGTTTAAAATTAAATTTTCTATTATGACTGGAGTTAGTTCTGGGCTGCTTTCTGGTTTTTTAGCTGGTTTATTCGGTATTGGTGGAGCAGTTAGGGCAGCTTTTCTCTCAGCTTTTGATTTACCTAAGGCTGTCTATTTAGCGAATTCGGCTTTAATTTTGGTTTTGATAGATTCTACCCGCGTGATTACGTACATTAGAGAGGGAGCGAGTTTTAGCAGCATAGCTAGCCCTAGTTTATTTCTTGTCTATATGCTTGTTTCTATGCTGGGAGTTAAGCTTGGTGAAAAATTAGTGCGCATTATCCCACAGAAACAGTTTAGGTATGGGGT
>CAZQXM010000034.1:2467-4539 GCA_964597205.1 uncultured Gammaproteobacteria bacterium | reverse complement strand
TCGCGCTTAGCGATGAAATAGACAGGCTCAGCAATAGCGACTCTAGTCATAAAATCTTTAGGCGCGATTAAATCTATTTTACGATTGCGCTTAGCGTAGAAAACTAAACTAGGTGGCAAATAATCTACAGCTATTAATTGAGCGTGCTCAGGCACCGTGCGTGCGAAGAGAACCATATTCTCCTGCCTTCTACTGGCGTAAGGCTCTAAGACTAAAAGTGAGCCTAGGATGAATAATATTAAAGTGACGCTAACTATCTTACTAACTAGCTTTGAGAGTTTAGGATGATTGATTAGCCAGAGAGCTGTAATAATAGCTAGAGGTAAATATATAGGCAAAATATAGTTAATTAGTTTTACTCCAGCTACCGAGAAGAAGAGAAACACTACTGATGCCCAAACTAAACTAAGAGTGATTAGTGGGTTCTCTATCACTATGGCTTGGCGCCTGAACACTGGACGAATAATGTCCCAGATGATGCTAGGCAAGAATAAAGACCAAGGAAGGAAACCTATAGCAACTACCGGCAAGTAATACCAGTAAGCTGCAGCTTTATGGACAGTGAGATTACCAGTGAAGCGTGCTAGGTGTTCTTCGCCAAAAAATACTTGGCTAAACTCGCCGCCAGTCTGTATATGAACATAAATATACCAAGGCAAAGCTATAACTAGCATCAATAACAGGCTAATTAGAATTTCGCGACTATACTCTTTGATAAAATTTACCAGGTTTTTTTGCAGTACTAAAAAAATCACTATGATTAAACCCGGTAATAATACGGCTATAGGACCCTTGGTAAGAGCACCTAAGCCAGCAGCGATGCCAGCGTAGTAAAGATAGTGTTTATGCTGAGGGCTGAGGCAGGCTTGATAGAAGAATAAAATTACAGCAGAAAAACATAGGTTAAGCAGCATGTCGATAATTGACATGCGCGCCATAACAAAAAACTCTACTGAGCTTAGTAGTATAAGGGGAGCAGCTAAAGAGATATTAAAATTTTTGCCAACATAGTAGAGCAGAAGCAGTAATAAGATCGCTGCTGCGACAGAAGGCATACGAGCGGCAAACTCACCTAGACCAAAGAGTTTAAATGAAAACATTTCAGCTAAATAAAATAATATGGGTTTTTCAAAACGGGGCTCGAAATTAAATTGAGGTATCGTGAACTCCCCTAGGCTTAGCATTTCCCGCGCTGCGGCGGCATATCGGGGCTCATCCTTGTCTAGTAGATAGTAATCACCTAGCCTAAACACTAGTACCAAAGTCGCTAGAATACAGAGAAGCCATGAGCTTCTTGCCCTCAAGAACTGTGAACAATTACCGATATATCTCTGTATAAAGTTTCCCACCTATTGTATATTTTAAGTTATGGCAACAAGTTGTTCAACTAGCTCCCAGATTCGCATCGAAACCAGCTCGGTTTATTTGAGTGATTACTCAAAGCCGAAGAAAAATGAATTCCTATTCTGTTATCGGGTCTCTATTACTAATGATAGCGACAAAACCGTACAGTTGATGTCTCGCCACTGGATTATTATTGATTCCAACTCGCATAGAGATGAAGTAGTGGGTGATGGTGTGCTCGGTAAGCAACCAGTATTAGCTCCAGGTGAGAATCATACCTATTACAGTTTCTGTAATCTTAAAACCAATTTTGGCACTATGGAAGGTAGTTATTTCTTCGCTGATGGAAATGGTGGTGAGTTTACCGTAGTTATCCCAAGATTCTATCTAGCTAATAACCTTAATCAATTCGCGGCTAATAGTTTTCAACGCGGAGCTATAGTTAAGCATAAACACGAAGATCTGCGTGGTGTAGTTGTTGACTACGATATGTACTTCCTTAACGATGAGAAGCTTTATGCTGCTGATCCAAGGCTACCTGACAAGAATAGTCCTTGGTACTACGTGCTAGTTGATAGTATGAAAACTATTGCTTATGTGGCTCAAGAGCATTTAGAAGCTAGTGAAGATACTAAAGAAATCAAACATCCTTTGGTGGAGTTTTTCTTTGATGGCTTTAAAGATGGTGTTTACTTGCGTAATGAAAGAACTTGGCAGGATCTGAAAAT
>CAZQXM010000034.1:0-2367 GCA_964597205.1 uncultured Gammaproteobacteria bacterium | reverse complement strand
ATCTAAGCGTACTGATACGCAAGCTTACGGAATCTACGCGACATAGACTTCCACATATAGACTCTGTGTTTAAACTCTGATCTAGCTTCAGCTATCTTGGCTTGAATATCAGCTAAATCACGTTTTTCGCGCTTAATAGCTTCGTGACGGTTACGCAGCTCACTAAGCTGTCTGCCAGCAAGTTCTATACGCTTGCGGATGCGCACTAAAGCACGCTTAGGCAGTTTAAGTTCAGGTAGAGACCATTGCTTAGCAAAACGCTTGCTGAGGCGTTTTTCTTTCATAGCGATACGTTTACGCACTATGATTTCTTGGCGCACACGTAGTAGATCGCTAGTAAGTCCTATGCGAGATAGACCATTGATAAGCCATTTGGTTGGGTCGAAATGATAGAAGCGAACACCATTACGGTAATCAGAAGGAAACTCATGGTGGAAATTATGGAAGCCTTCACCGAAAGTCAAGAACGCGGTAAACCAATTATCGCGAGCGCTATGAGTGTCGCTATAAGTCTGGCTGCCAGAGATATGTGAAAGCGAGTTGATAAGGAAAGTAGAGTGGTGGTTAACAACAGTGCGCACTACGCCAGCTACTAAAACGCCACCGATAAAATCTCCCCAACCAAAACCAGCGATAAGACCTGGTAATAAAAAGCCAATTAGTAGAGCAATACCTACCCAGTATTTATATTGGAAGGTAACTAATTTATCAGCGAGTAAATCTTGGCAGCTTACATCTTCTTTAAGCTGTTCGTCAGTTTTATATAGTAACCAACCCATATGTGCCCACCAGAAACCGCGATTGATACTGTATGGATCTTTCTCGTTATCATCGACATTGCGGTGATGAATACGGTGATCTATAGACCAGCAGATAGCAGAACCCTGAAGCGCGCAAGCACCGAAAACCAGAAAGAAAGCTCTCACTAACCAGTGTGCTTTATAGGTTTGATGTGAGAACAATCTATGATAACCAGCGGTGATACTAAGCTCACAAAATACAGCATAGATAAACGCCAGGATAACAGTTGCCCAATTAGCCTGACCGCTAGCGATCCACCACCATAAACCGAATACGGCAACGAAGGGGCTTAAGATAAGATAAAGAGCGTTGGTCCAGTTGAAACTCATAGGTTTATTATAGCGCGAATATGTATTAAGGCAAAGTGACGAAAGCTGCAAAGTGGCTGGGTGGACTGTATTTGCTAAAACTTAAGCTACTATAAAACAAATGAGCGGCAGATTAAAAGTAGCTTTCACTGGCGGAGCCACGGGCGGACACATATACCCTAATCTTGCTGTGGCGGCTGCTTTGCGTGAGCTTAGGCAGGATCTTGATCTTTATTATTTCGGTCACCCAGAGAAATTAGAAGCTGATCTACTACAAAATTCTCAAGTTAAGGATGATAAAGGCATTAGTTATTCTTCATATATAGAGTTTGTGCCGGTGCGCGGGCAGCCTTTGCCGCCAGCAAATAATCCACTTAAATATATTCCTTGGTCTTTGCATTTTATGCAGGAGACTGGTCGCGCGAAAGCTGAGATGAAAGCTCGGGGCATTAACGTCGTTTTCGGTACTGGCGGTTATATAGCTGGTCCCGTTTTTAAAGCTGCGCAAGAATTAGGCATCCCATATATCTTGCATAACCTTGACGCGCATTTGGGTTTGGCTAATAAGATGTTTTTGAATCATGCAGCATATATTTCGCTGGCTTTCCCTATTCCTGGACTATCAGAGAATTCAGGCAAGCTGAGAGTGATAGGCAATCCTATCTCCTCTAAGTTTTTTATGCCGCGCGCAGCTGAACGTCTCACTAATACTGGTATGCGTGAGCTTCATATACTCGTGACTGGCGGCAGTCAGGGAGCGCAGGCGATTAATGATTTGATGGGCGGGCTTTTAGAAAGTCTGAGGCACTTAACTGGCGAGTCGCTGAAACTGAAAATCAAACATATCACCGGTAAAGCAAATTACGAAAACTATATTCTTGAGTATATGGACGGGCAAGTGCATAAATACGAAGAACTATATTTTTACTATGAGTTAATGCCTTACGCGCACAATATGCCAGAACTCTGCAGCTGGGCGGATCTGGCGATCTGTAGGTCTGGTGCTATGACTATCGCAGAAATGGCAGCTGCTGGCGTGGTGCCGCTATTCTTGCCGCTGCCTACAGCAGCTAATGACCATCAAAACAAAAATGCAAAATACTTAGTAGATAAGGGTGCGGCTTTTAGTTTCGATCAAAAAGATATTCTTATCGAGGAGCGAGTTTTGCATGTGCTCAAACAATTAATCGCACAGCCTGATGCTTTAGCTAAGATGCGGGTTAATCTCAAGCCTTTTGCAAATCCGGAGGCGGCGAGG
>CAZQXM010000033.1:0-13453 GCA_964597205.1 uncultured Gammaproteobacteria bacterium | reverse complement strand
CCGCTCTTGAGCAGTTTTTTTCTAATATGCTCAGCCCAGAAAAGCTAGATACTCTGAATCAAGCCAACACTTTATTGAATCAAAGACATGCCAAATTGGGCCTAAAACCGATGCTCACAACTGGTACTAGTCCAGAAAAGTTCAGAGCAGCTCTTGAGCGTAAGTTAAGTGACCGGGTTATAGCAAGCAACGTTAGCGCAAGAGAAGAAATTAGTCCACGTATTCTTCAAATTGCTGATGATTATAAACAAGTCGCAGAGGAGCTTAAGGCAGAACCTAGTTATAAGATTCCAAGCAAAAAAACCTACACTACTAGCAAGCCTGATTATTTGTTTTTCCTTACTGGTGCTTTAATTGTCGCTGGCTTATTGATTTTTGCTTATAACTGGTGGGCAACTAGTCTTAAGAGCCCCGTGATTAGCAACACTATAGTGGTAGCAAGCGCTGATAGACCGCTAGCTGTTAGCTCAGGAGTTTTTACTAAACGCTCAGAAGCAAAAGCTATGCAAACCGAGGTAGAGCGCATTACTGGTGATAAAGTGCGCATTATCAAAACTGGTAACTACTACACTTTACAAATAGGTGATAGCTATAAAAGCCGTGAGGATGCCTATTTGCTGTTCGAAGAGCTGATTAAATACCCGCTTAGAGATTTAGCCATACGCAGTATATAATACTGGTATGCTCAAAAACTTACAGAGTAACTTCTTATTACGCCGTCTGCACTCACTTAGTGGAATAGTGCCAATTGGTGGTTTCTTGGTATTCCACTTACTTGCCAACTCTACCGCTATCGAGCATCCTGAGAATTACAATGTTCTAATTAATTTTTTGCGCCAATTACCTTTCGTTGAATATATCGAATGGTTAGTTTTGTATATCCCTATCGGTTTCCACGCTATTTATGGTGTCTTAATCTACACCACGGCTAAACCTAATCATATGCAGTACTCTGGCATAGAGAATATTAGATATATACTGCAACGTATAACTGGTTTTGTGGCACTTGCTTATATCGCGTACCATATCTGGCAATTCAAAATCGTCGAGAATCTGGACTATGACTATATCGCGCGAGCGATGGCTGGCACTCAAGCTATTCCTGGCTTACCTTCAATACCGTTAATTAATCCGTTTAGTGTTTATTGGTTCTATATTATTGGACTCACTTCTATTACCTATCACTTCGCTAATGGACTCTGGGGTTTTTGCATTACTTGGGGTATTACAGTCGGCAAGAAATCTCAACAACTAGTTACTCAAATCGGCATAGTAGTATTCGTGCTGCTAACTTACGTTGGTGTAGCAACTATTAATCACTTAGCTGATGCTGGCAAAGCGATACTTTCCGCGGAGGTTAAAGTAGAGAAGGCTGAGTGAGCAAAAACGAGCCCGACGGCTCGTTTTTGCGCTGTGACAGCGAGTGCATAGTCTCAATCTGCTAAATTAAAACTAGTGCGATTCAAACGTGTAAGCTCGATACTAATATTATTCTTCCTGCTCTGGGTTTTCTCACGCCCATTGAGTTCTGTCTTACTCTGGATCTATCAAGGCACCGGCGCGCAACTACACAAATTCGCTGGTAATGTCCGTGAAGTTAAGAAAGACGCTTTAAATCTACTAAGTGCCGAAGAGCAATTAGAAAAAGCAGAAGAGCGCTTGAAAGAATTAGAACTTGAGAATTCTACTCTTAAAACCAAAACCGCTGAACTTGAAAGTCAAACCGCTCAGTTGAATTACGCTACTAAATTTCAGTACACTCTCACTGCAGCACAAGTAATAGGTCGCAGCCCTGATACCTGGCATAGACAAGTAATTATCAATAAAGGTCGCCGTCATGGCTTACGGGTTGGACAAGGTGTAATTAGCGATAAATCTATAATCGGACAAATTGGTAAAGTTGGTAACGATACTGCAATTGTTCAATTAACACAAAATCGTGACTGGAAAATGGGAATCAAGATTAAGCGCAGTGGACAATTCGCAGTTCTAGTTGGTGACTATCCGGCTACTGCACATTTAGAATTAATTCCCATGGATTCAGACATTGAAATTGGTGATTGGGTACTTAGTTCTGGGATCTGCGTGGACTCTTCAGACTGCCCTTACCCACCTGATATGCTGGTAGGACAGGTAGTAGAGGTTAAACATGACCCTAATCAGGTGGACCTTACCGTAAAAGTCGCTTTAATCGATGATTTGAGGGCTTTGCGTGAAGTGTATATAATTAGATAGATCAGTCAAAACATGAACAATTTAACTAGCAGCACCGCTTCCAGCCAAGAAGAATTCTTAAAACGCATCAAAGATACTCTTGAAGAAAGTAAAGTAGTTTTCTTAGCAGCTTTGCTCGCTGAAGAGAAAAAAGCTCAAGACACAGAAATTCTCGATATTAGAGAATGTGCTGATATTTTTGATTACATAATGATTACTTCCGGCGATAGTCCAGCGCAGCTAAAAGCAATCGCGCGCAATATCGAAGAAAAATTATCTATGCAAGGTTTCGAGCCGACTAAGAAAGAAGGCAAGCAAGGTGATATTTGGTTTCTCTTGGATTACGGTGATTTCATAGTCCATATTATCGACGCCAAAGCTAGAGAGTTTTATAACTTAGAAGAATTATGGTCACGTGCTTATTTCGTACCTGAGCATCAGTGGTATGAATCGTTATCGTCCTAGGCTTTTTCTAACAGCGCAATGAATTTATCCCCATGTTGCTTCCACAATTGCTTACCATTTAAATCATCATCAAACTCAACTGTGATGCAGGGTAGCCCCATATCTTTAGAGTAAGATCCTAAAGAGCCAGGGGTAGCATAGCCAATATCTTCAGTAACAGGCAATTCAAGAATATCAGCGATTCGCTGCGCCATTTCGCGCCCGTATTGATTACGCTCAACTATATCAGCTGCTTTATCTATTCTGATATCTAAATTCACCTGCGGTGGATTAGGATTCTGCACATAGTGATTGGTATGAAAAGAAATAATCAAGTCTGGTTGAAAATCATAAATTAGCTTTAATAACTTTTTAGTCTCTGGTTCACTGGCTGGTTTGGCGCCGCCATAGTAGGGATTGATTTTATTATTCGGCAATATCGATGGCGTTGCTTGCCAGTTCTTGCTTGGCATATTGCGATTAAGATCCACTCCGCGAGCGTTGCCGCGAGTATTAGCTTTAATACCATCAGGATTAAGAGTATGAATGATTTGAATATTGTCTTGCTTAAGAGCTTTAGCCAGCTGTTCAGCGTAATAACTACTCTGCGGCTCGACGCCATGGGTGCCGCCAATGATAAGTATTTTAGGTTTAGAGGGGTTAGACACTAAGGTACTTAATGATATCAGCCAATTTATCTTCTTGAGCGATTGCCATGATATGCGCGCCCTTGAATGGTAGTTTACGTAATTCGCTGGTTAAATTCTCTGCGATCTTAAGTCCGGCTTCATGTTGGCGTTTCATGGCGTCAGGAGATTTAGCATCATCCGTGCCTATCGCATTAGTCATGGTCACCATATTAGTTTCTGGAATATTTACTCCCCAGATATTCTTGTTAATGAAGTTCGCTTGCCCAAGAGTCTTCAGCGGAGTAATACCTACTAGCGTCTTACGCGCGAGTGATTCAGGAATAGAATCAGCAAAACGCTTAAGCTGATCTATATCAAAAACTATTTGGGTTTGGAAAAACTCAGCACCAGTATCAAGCCGGCGTTGCATAGTTTCAGCTTGCGCCTTCAGGTCAGGCGCGCCTGGGTGAGCAGCAGCGGCAGCACAAAAATCAATTAACCCATCTACTTTATTATTATCGAAATCTTGTCCTTGCTTAAGTTTAGAAACAGCTTGAAGTAATTCATCACTTTTAAGATCGAAGCTACCTTTAGTAGTAGGCGCGTCACCCTTATCAGCCGGATCACCACTAAGTATAAGTATGTTACGCAAACCTAGCGCCCAGCCGCCTAATAGGTCAGACTGCAAACCCAAACGATTACGGTCACGGCAAGTCATCTGCCAAATAGCTTCTATGCCAGTTTCACGCTGCATGAGGTAACTGACTGCTAGGGACGCCATTTTCATGCTCGCTCCAGAATTATCAGTGATGTTAATTGCCGAAACTAGATTCTTGAGCGGACGTGCACGCGCGATAAGAGTATCAGCATTAGCTGCTTTAGGCGGGTTTAATTCCGCTGTGAAAATGAATTTATTAGAGCTGAGGTCCTGACGGAGAGTCACAGGGGTTTACTTTAGCATGTATAAATGATCTTTTTAAGAAGCAGATTAAGCTTGTTACCCCTCTCTTCCCCATGGCACAGAATGACGTACCACATCAGGTATAACCCTCTTTATCAGAGCATCTAATGAATGAAAAACTACCTCAGGCTTAGCAGCTTGATCTACAGCAAGTATCTGGAAATCAGTTCGAGCTAATCTCTGCAACTCACTCATCTCACGACGAGGATCTGACGAAAGAATAAGAACAGCTTTAACATTTCCTTGGCTCCTAGATAATGCTTCAATTTCAGCGCGTACATCCGGACCCTCTTTTAGAACTAAAATTTCTGGTTTACCAAGTGCTTCTCCTTGTTTATGAGCAGCAGAAGCATATTTCTCATAGTCTTGAACCGTCTTGAATACAGCAAAATCACTAGACCTCTGTTGCAGATTTTTTTCCAAATCACCCCTGCGCTGAGAACCAATTCCAACCAAGTGGAACTTAATATCTGGGGCGGTCTGCGCTTGCAACATAGGGCAAGTTATAGCAAGGCAAAGTATTATCTGTCAACTCAAATAAAAGTGGATCCATCATACCCTCCCCAAGGTACGATACTTAAATATTGTTAATACATACACTTTCTCGGGCAAAAATCACCCCCATTATTCTAGAATAAGTAATATGAGTTTCTTTAATTTATTTGGTAATTTGTCACACAACATCGGTATCGATCTTGGTACTGCTAACACTTTGGTTTGCACCTCGGATGGCGGGATTATTTTGAGAGAGCCGAGTGTGGTCGCAGTTAATCGCGACAACGGCGAAGTAATCGCTGTCGGTGAAGAAGCGCGCGCGATGATCGGCCGCACGCCAGCTCATATTATTGCCACTCGTCCATTACGTGATGGTGTGATCGCAGATTTCCGTCACGCTGAAATGATGCTCAGATATTTTCTCGAGAAAGCAAACGGTCGCGGTGGATTCCGTCCGCTAAGCAAACCGCGCATCGCTATCGGTATCCCAAGTGGAATTACTGAAGTTGAGCGCCGTGCTGTGCGCGAAGCTGCTGAAAACGCAGGTGCTGGTGCTGTCTATCTAATCGAGGAGCCGATGGCTGCTGCTATTGGTGCTGGACTTGCTGTTGCTGATCCTATCGGAAGTATGATCGTAGATATCGGTGGTGGTACCACTGAAGTCGCTGTAACTTCACTCTCTGGAATCGTAGTCTCTGAGAGCATTCGCATCGCTGGCGATGAATTGAATGAATCGATTATGGCTTACATGAAAAAAGTTTATAACCTCTCTATCGGTGAAACTACCGGTGAAACTATTAAAATCAAAATGGGTTCTGCTTATAGGCTCGACGAGCAATCGGAGCAAGATCAAATTGAAGTGCGCGGACTGAATCTACTCAATGGCTTGCCGCGTACAGTGCGCGTATCGCGTCCTGAGATTCGCGAAGCAATGAGCGAACCATTAACAGCTATCGTAGAATCAGTAAAACGTACTCTCGAGCGTATACCTCCTGAGCTAGCTGCTGATATTTATGAGCGCGGAATTATGCTTGCTGGTGGTGGTGCACTGCTGCGCGGACTTGATGAGCGTATCACTCAAGAAACTGAAGTTCCTGTGCACGTAGCTGATGATCCTCTTAGCTGCGTGGTTCTTGGTACAGGCAGAGTATTAGTAGACAAGAGTCTGCGCCGTGTACTAGAGCTGGCTACTGGGCCGCAGTTAGTCTAGAGCCTGTCCGAAAAGTCCCATCTGCGTTGTTAGCAAAAACATGACTGGCGTCACGTTTTTGCGCTGCCACAGCGAGTGCAACATATATAGCTTTGCCTAATGGATTGCTTCGCTACGCTCGCAATGACAGATAAATCAGACTACAATAAAGTAGATGGCTGAAACGCTTATCGAAATCAAAAACCTCAGCAAATCCTTCCCGGTCGCTAAAGATCTTTGGGGTAGGACTACTAAATCATTGCAAGCAGTGAGCCATATTTCACTAGATATTAAAGCTGGTGAATGTCTAACTCTAGTAGGCGAATCTGGTTGCGGTAAATCTACGCTCGCGCGTCTTATTCTTAAACTAACCGAAGCTGATGGTGGTTCTGTGATTTATAAGGGGCAGGATATTCTCGCGATCGGCGATGAGGATTTGCGCAAACTGAGACCAGAACTGCAGATGGTTTTTCAGAATCCTTTTAGTAGTCTTGATCCGCGTTATAAAGTACGGGATAGTATCGCTGAGCCCTTATATGTTCACTGGGCTAGTCATTGCGAGGCGTCATCGCGAGCCGCGGAGCGGCGTGGCGATCCCCAAGCTGCCACTAATGGATTGCTTCGCTTCGCTCGCAATGACAGAAGCCTAACTCGCGATGACATTATCAACCAACGCGTTCTCGAATTACTCAAACTAGTCGAACTCGATGAAACTGTGCTCGATAAATACCCGCACGAATGCTCGGGCGGACAGAATCAGCGAGTTTGCATAGCGCGGGCTTTAGCTCTCAATCCTAGACTAGTAGTAGCTGATGAAGCGGTAAGCGCGCTGGATGTTAGCACTCAGTGGCGCATACTCAAATTAATGAAACGTCTACAATCAGAGTTAGGCGTAAGTTTTTTATTCATTGCACACAACTTAGGTGTAGTTAAATATGTCGCAGATAGAGTCGCAGTGATGTATCTTGGCGAGATAGTAGAACTTGCGCCTAAGGATGAAATCTTCCGCAACCCACTGCATCCTTATACTAAGGCTCTTATTAACGCAGCACCAATAGCCGACCCGCGCGCACGTGATCGCGAGCGAATTTATCTAGGTGGCGAGATTCCTAAAGCTACTGACATACCTAGCGGCTGTCCATTCCATACTCGCTGCCCGGTGGCGATCGCTGATTGCTCGCGGGTTAAACCTACTTTTACTAAACATGGTGAGACTCAAGTAAGCTGTCTATTAGTTAAATAATGAAAGCAACCGAAAATATAAACTCTAATAGCACCAACATCGACAAGCTCTCAGAGCTTGAGATGGTGGACCTCTTCATAAGTGAAGAAGATGCTGTGCGCAAGGCACTCACTGGCGCGCGCACGCAAATAGCTGAGGCTATTGAAGCTATCTCAGCGAGCCTTACTAAAGGTGGCAGGCTATTCTATATTGGTGCTGGCACTAGCGGCAGACTAGGGGTGCTCGACGCGTCGGAGTGTCCGCCGACTTTCGGTACTGAGCCAGAGCTGGTGCAAGGAATTATCGCCGGCGGTGATATCGCCCTAAGATCAGCAGTCGAAGGTGCCGAAGATGATAGAGTAGCTGCGCGCACAATCGTAGAAGAGAGAATGCGCAGCGGTGATGTGCTGGTAGGCATAACTGCTAGCGGCTCTACGCCGTACGTGGTCTCTGCACTAGAAGCAGCACGCAAAGCTGGTATCAAGACTATTGCGATTGCGAATAATAAAGATGCTCAGAGTTTTGCTACGGCAGAGATAAGTATATTTTTGGACACAGGCGCTGAAATAATCTCAGGTAGCACTAGGCTTAAAGCTGGCACCTCGCAGAAACTAGTACTTAATATGCTTAGCACTTGCGCTATGGTGAAACTTGGTAAAACTCGCGGCAATCTAATGACCAGCATGAGAGCCAAAAACGATAAACTTAAAGCTCGCGCCTTAAGGCTCGTGCGAGAGCTAAGCGGCGCTGATGAAGCCAGGTCTTTAAAAGCCTTAGAAGACTCTGACTATGAGGTAGAGGCAGCGCTTAAAAAGCTAGGTAAATAGTGTTTAATTATTTCAAAAATAATATATTATCCAAAAGCAAAGACGCCACAAAAACTATCCAGCACCCAGAACATGGCGAAATAGTTTTGCGCAAAGTTAAAGGCTCGCGCAAACTGAGTATACGCTTAGCCCCGCTTAAAGGTATTAGCGTTACCGTGCCTTATAGTGTTAGCTGGCAGGAGGCTGAAAGATTTATCAATAGTCGCGGAGATTGGATTAAAGAAGCCAGCAAAGAGACTAGCAAATTAGAAACCAAGCAAACTGTTTTTAAGCCTGGGGTAGAGTTTAGAACTCGCGAACGTCAGCTGGAGTGGTCAAAGCTAGAAAGCAAAACTATTCACACACGCTTAAGCAAAACTAAAATCCATATCTACTACAATTCCGAAGAATCACTTGAAACTAAAGAAGCCCAAGCCATAATACGCAAGGCTATCGAAAAAGCCCTGCGCAGCGAAGCACAAATACATTTACTACCTCTATTAAGTCATTACGCCAGCAAGCACAAACTTAAACTAGGTAAATTTAGCTTAAGAGCGAGCCGAACTCGCTGGGGTAGCTGTAGCGGACGTAACGATATTAGCCTCAACCTTCATTTGATGAGACTACCACAAGCTTTAATGCACTATGTAGTGCTGCATGAACTTGCTCACACCCAGGAGCACAACCACAGTCCCAAGTTTTGGGCTTTACTAGATAGCCTCTGCTTAGCAGAGCTAGGGCAAAGCGCAAAAAAACTCGACAAAGAACTCAAGAATTATTCACCACATTTGTATTAGGCATCACCCCTAGTCCGAATAGTTGATCTTCCGGATAAAGCTTCAAGCTATTAAGCTAAGCAGCCGTTAGAACGATATGTAGGAGTTCACTCAAAAGTGATCAAGCATCGTTCAAAAATTCTCCGCACTCTAGCAACATTGCTAACCACAATGCTGTTGTTGGCACCAACGATGGCCCCAGCTCAAGCAGCTAATTTAAGTGGTAACGGTGTTGCAAATCCAATTGAAGAACCTCGTCAAGAACCTGTTGCGAAGCCTGCTAGTCCGAAACCAAATCCTGTTAATTCGGAATCTGTATCAGATTCTATTAGTCCAGCAGCATACTATCCTAGCCCTGAAGATACTGATTCCCAGAATACTGATTCTGAGAATATCAATTCTAACTTAGAGACCTCTTCATTAACTGGTGGCTTTGGCTCTAGTCGCTCAAGTGAGAAGTCAGCTACAGTCGCTAAAGTACCACTATATACCCCACTTGAATTCGTTGCTGGTGAAGATGAGACGATGAAAGCCTCTATTGCCACTAAGAGCAAGGACTTAGATCTACTTAAAGGGCGCAGAGTAACTTTAAAGATTAATCCTAAACCACTCTATAAAACCAAAGAGAAAAGTACTACTTATAAAGTTAATTTATACGATACGACCAGCGGCACAAGAGAATTCGTAACTACTCAGAACGTAACGGTGTCTAAAGGTGCCAAGACTTCATATATAGATTTAGATTTAAACTATTTTGATACTTCTTCTAAGAATATAGAAATAGACATCTACGATACACTTGGTAATCTTTATAATACTTATGAGACCACTGTCGAGGCAAGTAATTTAGCAACTCAAACAGCAGCAGTCGATGACACCGCAGATCCAGGCACTGAAGTAGCAGAGTGCGACAACACTAGTTTCGGATCTTGCCAATTAGATTATATTTTCAGTAAATTACAATTCGAGGCTCGTAAAACTCAAAAGACAGCGGCTGGTTACACTAAAACCAGAGATGGCTCTTATAAAATCTTCTATCCTATAACCAGCTCTCAAGTTGTACAACAAACCATGACCAAATACTATTCCGCTCCTGACAGTGGTGGCGGCAGTAGCGGCGGCGGCTCAGGTGGCGGCAAAGGCGGCGGTAAAGGTGGTGGCAAAGGTGGCAGCGGTCAAGGCGGCGGGCTTAGTGATAACGATCTCAATTCACTATTAGTAGATGCTAATGGTATTAGTATTGGACAATATGCTGCTGACTTAACCAATCCACGTGGTGGCAGAATTACTTATTTCCCTGGCTCTAATTCTATGGGCTTTAAGATTGTTGGTGCAAGTTCCGAACAAATCGTACTAAACTCTAACGGCTACGTTGGTATTGGAGTGCCTAGCCCAACAGCATATCTCGATATCGCAGCTGGTAATAGTTCTGTACCATCCTTACGTTTACGCAAAGCTGCAGCAATGACCTCAATACTCACAGAAGGTGCTGTAGAATACGATGGGAGATTCTGGGTCAGTACTGCTACAGAACGCAGACAACTAGCAACAATCAACGATATTCCACCACTGGATCATATTTATTCTGGTGCCTTATACGGTGAGCTTCCAAGCAACGTTATACCTGGTTATGTGGTTCGCACCGGTGGCTCACAAATCATTACTGATAAAACTCTAAGTAACACAAGATTAATTGACACTACAATTTCAGAGAACGCCTTTAGAGTTAATGGTGATTTTCTATTCACCGGCAGCTCTTACGCTAACGGTAAAATCTTAGTCTCAGACTCCAATGGTAAAGCTGACTGGCAAATTCATGACGTATGGTCATTAAATTCATACAATGGCGATGTAGTTGATGCTCTTTATGTAGCTAATAATGGCAAGGTCGGTATTAATGACCTTAGCGCTGACTATGACTTAGACGTCAATGGTACTTTAGGCGTTGCTGGCAATACTACTTTAGTTGGAACCTTAGGTGTAGCTGGAGCTTCTAGTTTGGCGTCACTTGCCGTAACCAACAATACTACTGTAGGTGGTACTTTAGCTGTAACCGGCAATACTTCATTAGCTAGTGATTTAAATACCAACGGTGATGTTGTTATCGAAGGTTCTACTAGAATTGGTGCGGGCGGCACAAGAAACTTCGCTAGCGCTAATGGTGATTTATACGTAGAAGGTATTTTGGAAGTAGATGGAGATATACATCTCGGTGATGTTCACACTGATAACCTAACCATAGAAGCTTCTTTAACTGTTAATGGTGGTGTTACCGTCAACAATGACATGAACATGAATAGCAATATCATTACTAACATAGGTAATATTGGCACCGATTTCGTTAATGGCGGCGGACTCAACCTCAATGGCGACTTAGCTCTTAACGGTAATAATTTATACGTAGATGTGAGTAGTTCTTCAGTCGCTATTAACGATGCTAGTCCTGATGCTAGTTTTGAAATAGTAAGAAAAGATTCTACACTACCATTTATGATCAGCAATGGTAGTAACGGTGATTACTTAACCATGTTGGTTAATGGCGACATCGGTATTAACGATACTACTCCAGATTATCTACTCGATGTTAATGGCACTCTTGGTGTTGCCGGCAATACCAACTTAGCTGGTACCTTAAATGTTGCCGGTCTTTCAACTTTAAATTCTTTAGCTGTTACTACTAATGGAAGCATAGGCGGCACTCTTGCTGTTACTGGTGCGACTACCTTATCAAGCACTCTCAATGCTGGTGCTTCTACTTTAAACTCTTTAACTGTTACTAACAATACTGGAATGAGCGGCAATCTTAATGTCACAGGCAGTTCTAATTTGAACAATACTGTTACTACCAATGGTTCAGTGGTATTCAACAGCAATGCCCATGATAATGATCTGAGAGTTAAAGGTCTTGCCAATGATGATCTTCTTTATGTTAATGGCAGCACTAACATGATCGGTCTTAATATGACCAATCCAACAGCATTACTACATATCAATGGTAGTTTAACAGTAGAGGGAGCTAGTAGCTTCAATAGTGATCTAAGCACTCACGGCAATATACATGCAGGTGGCACTGGTGATTTCAATGGTGACCTAAGCGTTAATGGTGATAATTTCTATGTTGACGTTAGCACTGTTTCAGTTGGTATCGGTGACACCACTCCTGATGCGAATTTAGAACTTGTGCAAAATGGCAGCTCTACAGCATTCATGATTTCTAATGGTGAAAGTGCTAACGGTGATTATTTAATCGTTGCTGCTAATGGTGATGTTGGTATTAATGAAACTACTCCAGAGTATTTATTAGAAGTTAATGGTACTTTAGGTGTAACAGGTCCAACTACTCTTTCAAACACTCTAAATGTCACTGGTGCTTCGACTTTCAATACTCATCTAACTTCAGAAGGAACTATTAACGGTGAAGCCTTGATATCTGACACTACTCTGGGAGTCGCTGGCAACACTACTATCGGTGGCACTCTTACAGTTAGCAACTCGTCTACTTTAAATTCTCTTGCTGTAACCAACAACACTACTATGGGCGGCACCCTTGACGTGGTAGGCAATATCGATTCTGACGCTAATATCAATGGCTCTTCTTTAACTATCAACGGCGATACCGCTCTCAATGGAGCTGTAGCAATAGGCACTCATGGCTTAATCAACTATGCTAACGGCAATGGTGATCTTTATGTAGAAGGTGATTTTGAAGTAGATGGCAATATTCATCTTGGTGATCTTCACACTGATACTTTAACCATCGAATCCACTCTTACCATGAATGGTGAGATGACTTTTAACAATGGCTTAAACATGAATAGCCAGCTAATTTCTAATATTGGTAACGCGGGCACTGATTTTACTGTTAATGGTGGTTTGAACCTCAATGACAACCTGGCTATTAATGGTGACAATCTAGTCGTTGATGTTAGTGCTTCTTCTGTTGGTATTGGTGATGTTAGTCCTGACGCTAGTTTAGAATTAGTACGCAATGGCGCTACTACTGCTTTCATGATCTCCAATGGTGAAAGTACTAACGGTAGCTACTTAATAGTTGCTGCTAATGGTGATGTTGGTATTAACGAAACTACTCCAGAATATTTATTAGAAGTTAATGGTACTTTAGGTGTTGCTTTAGCTACCACTCTATCTAACACCCTTGCTGTTGCCGGTGTTGCTACTCTTTCTGACAATCTAGAAGTCTTAGGTAACGCTGATATCGATGGTTCTATCAACGGTTCTTCTTTGACCGTCAATGGTACTACTGCTATTCAAGGTATCGCTACTCTCGCTGATAACTTAGAAGTATTAGGCAACGCTGATATCGATGGTTCTATCAACGGTTCTTCTTTGACCGTCAATGGTACTACTGCTATTCAAGGTATCGCTACTCTCGCTGATAACTTAGAAGTATTAGGCAATGCTGATATTGATGGTTCTATTAATGGTTCTTCACTTACTATCAATGGTACTACTGCTCTTCAAGGTATCGCTACTCTCGCTGATAACTTAGAAGTATTAGGCAATGCTGATATTGATGGTTCTATTAATGGTTCTTCGTTAACTATCAATGGCACTACCGCTCTTCAAGGTATTGCTACTCTCGCTGATAACTTAGAAGTATTAGGCAATGCTGATATTGATGGTTCTATTAATGGTGCTTCTTTAACTATTAATGGTGATACCGCTCTTAATGGTGCTGTTGCTATTGGTACTCATG
>CAZQXM010000032.1:0-13694 GCA_964597205.1 uncultured Gammaproteobacteria bacterium | reverse complement strand
CCATCGCCCTTATCACTTCTATAGGCATTTTGTCACCGCCAATCTTAAAGTTCATTAGTGAGCGCGCGGTCTGGGCGCCATAGTATTTATCAGATGGGACTTCTATACTACCCATTGTGTCTTTCTCGGTTCTGAACTTGGTTGTGGTGCTCATAAACTTGATTTTATCACGCTTATTCTTGCTACAATGATCTCTAATCTTTTATGACTACAACTCAATTGCAAGCCCAAGGTACTACAGAGGATAGACAGCTTAAGGACTCGAAAAAACTTAAGATCCTTATAGTAGAGGATGAAGCACAGATCACTCGCTTGATCGAACTTGAATTGAAGTATGAGGGCTACGACGTCTCTACTGCTGTTGATGGCGTTGAAGGTCTGCGCAAAATTAAAGACATTCAGCCAGATTTAATTCTTTTGGATTGCATGTTACCGAATATTAGTGGCGAAGAAGTTTGCCGTAAGATTCGCGAGAATGCTGATCAAACTCCAGTGATTATGATCACTGCGAAGGACAGTGTCGAAGATAAAGTTAAGTGTTTAGATTATGGTGCTGATGATTACCTCACTAAGCCTTTTGCTACTGAAGAATTATTAGCACGCATTCGTGCGGTGCTACGTCGTAAGCCTATATCTCAAGCTGGAACTCTTGAGTATAAAGATCTTTGGTTGGATCAGTTGAATCGTTCTGCGCGTCGTGGTGATATGGATCTGGAACTTCGCAGTAAAGAGTTTTCTCTATTACGCGTGTTTATGATGTATCCAGAGAAATACCTTAGCCGCGAGTTTCTCTTTAATAAAGTATGGGGTTATGACTTTATTGGTGAGAGTAACGTGATTGAGGTTTATATCAGGTATTTGCGCTCTAAACTTAAAGAGAAGAAGTACGGCAAACTTATCCATACTAAGCGTGGTGAGGGATACATGCTTAAGAAATCTGACGAGAACTAGATTCTTAAGCTGTAAGAAACTTAATCATAGAGTCAACTAACTGAAAATCGCTTACCTGATCAAAAGCTGTAAACATAGGCTGAGAATTGGCTTCTAGTAACATTGGTTTACCAGTATCTTTGCTGTGTTTGAAATCAAGAGCCGTGAAATCCAAATGTAATAGATCAGTTAGTTCGATAATTTTAGCCCCTAGTTCTGCTGGAATTTCTACTTTTATGACTTGGGCATTTCTATCATCTCTATAGTCAAGTAAATCTGAAACTATATGATAGGCGAAAAGCTCATTGCCGATTCTAAATACCCTTAATTCTGGCGGCACTAATTCTTCCTGAACGAAGAAGGGGAATTCAAGTCGTGAACCCAGTTTATCCAAGTCATATGGACTTAGTTTTTCGGTAATTCTCCCCCCTTCAAGATGTTTTGCAATTTGTGATTTTTGACTAAGTAGAGAGTTTATCAACCTCAGGTCATTAGTGATGTGGGTTTCATTAACATCTAACCCAATTTTATGCGCTAAAGCTAAGGTATAGATTTTATTGGTTTTGGCTCTAAGTATGAAATTGCGGTTTAAGGTTTTGATCTGCGGATTAGCTATTAGCCAGCCAACCATAGCTGTTTGCCAAGCGGTGGCGATGAATTGGTCTATGTCTTTTTCGCTTTCGATATATTCGAAAGTGTTATAGCGAATCAAGACTGTGTCTACATCGATTAGTTCGTCATTAATGGTGAGTGAATTGGTGATTAAATTATAGTCAACGATTGGATATTGAGCCTGCGAGAAGAGAACGGGCAGAACTTGGTGTCCTTGTGCTTGGCAGCGTGGAATAAAGCGAGCCAGATTGAAATCCTTCTCACCACCGAATACTAAGATTTTCTTCTCTTTGGTCACAGTTTATATCATAACGAACATTAAAGTTTACACTGATTATTTTAAAGAGGTTTAAATTGTGGAGGTCTCATGGTGCCGATGCTACCACCCTCTTCGCCAAGTGCAATAGTTGTAACCATATCTCTCGGAATTACAGGCTTTTTAATAGGTTTAATTTTAATAGGGCTTATGATACTAGGTGGTTTTAAAATAGGGGCTTCGTCTTCCTCACCTATTGCATAAGTAGTATTAATAGGGTGACTAATTGGTGCTGGTTTTATAGGTTTGTAATGTGGAGGTTTGTGCCCAATGCTACTATCTTCCTCCCCATTCGGACCCAATGTTGTTATGCGGTCAACTGGTTTACCACGAAAGTGAGGAGGTTTGCAGCCATGATCACCACCTTCTTCGCCTATTGCATAAGTTGTATTAATAGGGTGACTAATAGGTGCTGGTCTTATAGGTTGGTAATGTGGAGGTTTGTAGCTTCTGCCACCATCTTCTTCGCCAAGGGCCATGGTTGTATATTGAGGTGGAAGTGCAATGATGCCACCACCTTCTTCTCCGCAACCACCAGTTGTAAAGATTGGTTTTACTGGTTTAAAGTGAGGAGGTTTGCAGCCTATGCCACCGTCTTCTTCACCAAGAGCCATGGTCGTTGCAATTGGAGCAGGGCTAATAATAGGCTCGAAGGCCGGCGGCTCTTTACCAAGACCTCCGGTTTCTTCTGGATATCTATTTGTTAATGGTATGTTTATAAATTTTATTTTGCCAGTCTTGGTTGTTGGATTCTTAAGGCTAAGCAGTTGATCATAGAGTTCATCTCCAGTTGAGTTGTTGCTTGCAAGGTAGACGGAGCTTAGGCTGTCTAATTTGTTAGTGTTCTCCATGATAAAACCAGGATAACAATATGAGGTTAAGATCTAGTTAAGAGAGTTAGTTTTTTTAGTTCGGAATATAAGTATTAGCCCTAGTGCTAGTCCAATCCAACTCAGCACCGTCGCTGCTGGTATGCCGCCTAGCATCAAGCTATCAGTGCGCATATTCTCAATTACTAAACGCAAACTAGAATAGAGAAATAAATACAGTCCTATAATTTGGCTTGAATTTAGTAACTTATATGCGCGTAGCATTAGTGTGAAAATCAAAAGATTACCAAGCGATTCATATAAAAAAGTCGGATGATGCAAATGTCCAGTATGACTTATATACAGACCCCATGGCAAAGTCGTTACGCCACCATAAGCTTCTTCATTGAAAAAATTCCCCCAGCGCCCTATGGCTTGAGCTAGTGGGATAACTACGGCAATAAGGGATAATTTATGGAGATATGAGCTCCAATTATTTTTGCGTATAATGCAGTCATAGAGCCAAGTTCCAAGCACGCCACCAATGAGTCCGCCTTGTATGCTTTGACCACCGAGCCAGATCTGGTGTATTTCTCCAGGGTGATTTAAATAGTAATTAAAATTCAATAAGACGAACCAAAGTCTGGCGCCGACTAGACCGAGCATAAGACCGACGATGGCGAAGTTGTCAATTTCATCCCCCAAGCTTTGCGCAAGACACGGGGATCCTTCGCTGCGCTCAGGATGACGGGCTAAACGTTTCATTACATAAAGCGCCGACAAGAATCCAATAGCGATCATTAGTCCGTAATAGCGTATGGTTAATGGACCTAGCTCGAGCAAGACTGAGCCCGGTGAATGAAACCATGTGCTAGCTGGTTGGGGAACTGCTGTTAGAATCGTAAACACTATCTTCCATTATAAGAACTTTTATGGTTTTTAGTATAATCCAGAGATCTAAGAGGACATTAGCGTTGCGCGCATACCAAACATCAAGCTCCATGCGCTTTTCATAAGGTATAGAATTGCGTCCATTGACTTGGGTCCAACCAGTGAGTCCGGGTTTAACAGCAAGCTTAAGCTTCTCCTCCTCTGTGAAATGTTTAACTTGCACTGGTAAGGCAGGGCGCGGACCTACTATGCTCATATCACCTAATAGAACGTTGATGATTTGTGGTGTTTCGTCAAGGCTAGTTTTGCGCAAGAACTTACCAAGCTTAGTGATGCGCGGATCATCCTCTGAATCTGCTAATTTATTGGGATCAGCATCTGTGCGCATAGAGCGAAACTTATAACAGTTGAATTCTTTATTGTCCTTACCGACGCGAGTGTGGGTGTAGAACACAGGACCTCTCGAGTCGAGTTTAATAAGCAAGGCAATGGCTGCCCAGAAAGGTAGTATGCAGAATAGCGCTGAAGATGACATTAAAATGTCCAATATGCGTTTAGTTATCTCATTAGCTTTGGCTAGAGCAGGGGGCATAAATTTATTCTAGCGTTAGTTCTTGAATTGGTCATTGCGAGCAGATTCGCTACGCTCACTGCGGGCTACGCGAAGCAATCCACATACTTTAGATAAAGCATGGGGATCCTTTCGCGCTTCGCGCTCAGGATGACGCTTCGCGTCAGTTGGGAAACAAAGATTTCAACTGCCTAATGCTCTCAGCATAAGGCACGGTCTCATTGATACCCTGCTGCAAGAAAGTATCTATGCGTGGTTTTTGTTCGATGGTGGCATCTATCATCTGACTGCTACCGCGTTCATAGGCGCCAATGTTAATTAGATCTTCGTTCTCGTTGTAGATTGCCATGCTGTTGCGCAGTTTACCGGCAGCTTTCTGGTGTTGTGGATCTGCGATTTCAGTGAAGAGCCTACTTACGCTACCAAGAATATCGATTGATGGAAAATGATTACGAGTTGCTATCTTGCGTGATAGTAATATGTGTCCATCAAGTACTCCGCGCGTAGTATCTGCGATAGGTTCATTCATATCATCGCCTTCAACAAGCACAGAGTAAATTGCTGTTATAGAGCCGGTTGTAGAGTTGCCAGCGCGCTCGAGTACTCTAGGTATCATCGAGAATACACTTGGAGTATAACCTTTCATAGTTGGTGGTTCACCAGTTGCTAGTCCCACGTCGCGTGCTGCCATTGCCATGCGCGTCACGCTGTCCACCATCAACAATACTTTCTTGCCTTGGTCGCGGAAATATTCTGCAATAGTTGTAGCTGTAAATAAACATTTCATGCGCATCATCGCAGGCTGGTCGCCAGTCGCGATAACTGTAACTGAGCGCTTGATACCCTCTGGTCCTAAGCTCGCTTCGATAAAATCCTGCACCTCGCGTCCGCGCTCACCCACCAGTGCAATCACGTTAACGTCGGCTTCTGAGTAGCGGGCTATCATGCCCATGAGTGTACTTTTACCGACACCAGATCCAGCGAACAAACCCACTCGCTGACCGCGTCCTAGAGTGAGAGTGCCGTCGATAGCTTTAACACCAGTAGAGAAAACTTCAGTGATGCGTGGGCGCCCATAAGAATCTGGCGGCTTCTGTTCTATGTCGCGCCATTCTTTATACTGAGGTGCTGGTTTATGATCGAGCGGCTCGCCGACAGCATTGATTACTCGTCCGAGTAATTCATTGGATAGACCTATCTGAAATGTTTTGCCGCTAGGTATAACTTTACAACCCTGCGAAACGCCCTTACCTTCTTCTAGTAACAAGAGCAGACAAACATCACCACGAAATCCAACTACCTCTGCTGTCTTGTGGACACCAGCTTGAGTGATAACAGCACATACTTCACCAACCATCGCACCGGGTAATTGTGCTTCGAGTAATAAACCTACGACTTTAGAAACGTAACCTTCCCAGACGCGAGTCTCTAGGCCCGCGAGCGCTTCTTCAGCTTTAGTCGCTGCAGCTATGGCTTTCTTTTTGAAGGCGCTTGGTTCTGGCATAATGGGTGAAAACCCTATAAATACTTTAGACCCAGAATTGAAGGCTTTAATGCGATAGTATAAGCATGGTATATAGATACTCTTATTATGGTATAATACTACTATCATGGCTTATCAATTCAAATTACAAGTACCAATCTCCAAAAAACTCAATGATATGGCTAGAGCTAAGGCCGAGGAGCTTGGTTTTAGCTCGTTAAATGAGGTGGTAAGATTGTTCATTGCCAATTTTGCCAAAGGTAAGTTGCCAATATCATTTGCTCCAGTGAATCCCCACACTGAGAATCTTGAAGAGCTAGAAAAGCTGGTTGCTGAGGCGAGGGCTGAGTATGAAAGGGGAGAGACGAAAAGAATTGATTTTTCTAGACCAATATCAGAGCAACTTCTAGAAGATTTAGACTAGTAGTCTATTAGGATGTTTGAAATTGAAACTACAGAAGCTTTTCGTAGAAAGTACGCAAAGTTAATTCTGAATAATAGCTTAATGAAGATTAGGATTGATAAAGCCGTAATGGAGTTAAGTATTAATCCTAAGCAAAGGAGCCTTAAAACTCATAAGGTTACTTTACCTCGACTTGGTGAAGTCTATAGTTCGCGAGTTACTGGTGATGTAAGAATAATTTGGGAGTATGCCAGTGGCAAAGCAATACTTATGCTTATCGACATAGGCGGACACTCGGGTTCTAAGTCTGTATATTAGATCTGCGGGAAGTACTCAATATGATCGCCATCAACAGTAACAATGGCTTTTTTGCGATCAGGTCTTAGTTTATAACCTCTAAGAGTACGTTTCTCATGACCGTAGATTTTAGCTACGTTGATTTTTTTCACTTTAGAATTTGGGAAGAACTTGATGAAAGCTTCGCGTACATGGTCTTTAGTAGCCCAAGTAGGAATCTCAAAAGTGAACTTCTTAAGCAAGCTTGCTTGCATAGTGCTTTTCTCTGTGATGATAGGTCTTTTTAGTACTTCTTCGATTGCGTGAGCCATTATGCAGCCTCCTTGATGGTAACTCTATTCTCTACGCGAGCTTGAGTCGCTTCTAGAGCAGCTTGAGTGAAAATGATTTTCTCAGCTTTAAGTAGATCGTGAACGTTAAGTTCTTGCTCAGTGATAAGTTTCACATTCATGATATTGCGAGCCGCACGACGAGTCTGAGCTAGGTTAGCATCAGTGCTCGTAGTTACGAACAATACCAGTCTGTTAGCACCAATAGCATCAACAGTAGAAGCGAAATCTTTAGTTTTGCCGCTGTCACTTAGTGACTCGATTACAGAAACTCTGTTCTCGCGAACGCCAAGAGCGATAGCTGAAACGATAGCAAGGATTTTTTCCTTGTTATTCATGTTCTTAGTCCAGTTGCGACCTTTAAATGTGCCACTAGCTCTAGGACCGTGCATAACACCGCCACCTTTCCAAAGTGGAGAAGTGCTACTACCAGCGCGAGCGCGACCGGTACCTTTTTGTTTCCAAGGCTTAGCACCACCACCACGAACTTCACGGCGGGTTTTAGCGTGCGCAGATCCTTGACGAGCGTTAGCAAGTTGTAAAAGTTCAGCAAGGTAAATTAGATGAGTGTTAGGTTCAGCGCTAAATAACGCAGCTGCCTCAACTTGGCCCTTCTTTTTACCTTTAATATCGATTAATTCTAGTGTTGCCATATCGGTATCACTCCTTCAAGTGACAAGCGCTTATTCTAGCACCTGCAATTAGCGTAGTAGAGCCATTATTCAGCTCTGGGACTGAGATTTCATAGTTATTTTATAGATGGTAACAAGCCAGTGTATATACATAAGGTGAAAACCTCGTGTATGAAGTGGCAAGCGCAAAAACGACCGGTATGGGTCCTTTTTGCTATGCAAAAAGGTTAGCTTTAAACTTCTTAAGCGTCTCAAGCAGCTCAGCATTACCCTTATCATCAAGGGCACTACCTCTATCCAAGCTCATTTTCAGCTCAGGCTTATTAGAAGCGAAATACTGGAACCACTCTTCTTTAAATTTAGTGATTTTAGAGGTTTCAATATCATCGAGCACACCATTCTGGCCTGCAAAAATTATAGAAACTTGCTCACCTACGGTTAGAGGCTTGTATTGTCCTTGTTTAAGAACTTCTACTAGTTTCTGTCCGCGACGGATTTGCTGTTGAGTAGCCTCGTCAAGATCTGATGCGAACTGTACGAAAGCCTCTAGCTCACGGAACTGCGCTAGACCTAAACGTAGAGGACCAGCTACTTTCTTCATGGCTTTAGTTTGTGCGGCACCTCCTACACGAGATACCGAGAGACCAACGTTAATAGCAGGTCTAACACCAGCGTTGAATAAACTAGTCTCAAGGAAAATCTGACCATCAGTGATAGAGATCACGTTAGTAGGGATGTAAGCAGACACGTCACCAGCTTGAGTCTCGATGATAGGAAGAGCAGTGATAGAACCAGCTCCACAAGCATCACTTAGTTTACATGCTCTTTCAAGCAAGCGCGAGTGTAGATAGAACACGTCTCCAGGATAAGCCTCGCGACCTGGTGGGCGCTTAAGAAGAAGTGACATCGCACGGTATGCCCAAGCGTGTTTGGTCAAATCATCATAAATAACTAGAACGTGTTTACCTTTCTCAAGGAAGTATTCGGCAATCGCAACACCTGCGAATGGTGCTAAGAACTGCAAGGCAGAACTGTCTGTAGAACCAGCATGCACGACTACAGAGTATGCCATCGCACCTTCAGCTTCAAGTCTTTTTACAGTTTGAGCGACGGTACTTTGTTTTTGTCCGATAGAAACATAAACACAAATAGGACGGTTTTCTGGAGTCTCGTTCTTCTGGTTAAGAATAGTGTCGATAGCAATAGCAGTCTTACCAGTCTGTCTATCACCGATAATAAGTTCGCGCTGACCTCTGCCAATAGGAATCATAGCGTCGATAGCAGCGATACCGGTTTGCATTGGTTCATGCACTGATTTACGTTTGACGATACCTGAAGCAACTCTCTCTAGTGGCATATAGCGATCAGCTCTAGGAGTAGGTTTGGTGTCTAATGGCTCACCGATAGCATTAAGTACTCTGCCGATAGTTTCATCACTGACGCCGATAGAAGCTACTTGTCCAGTTGCTTTAACTGCGGTACCTTCTTGAATGCCAAGTCCTGGGCCAAGTAGAACCGCGCCAACGTTATCTTCTTCTAAGTTAATAACCATGCCGCGAGTACGCTCAGCATCATCGAATTCTAGAAGTTCGCCGTTCATAGCGTTCTCTAGTCCGTAGATACGGGCGATACCATCACCAACGCTAAGAACACTACCTTCTTCAGATACTTGGATAGATTCTTTATATTGAGAGATTTGCTCTTTAAGTACTCTAGTAATTTCGTCAGGTCGGATTGCCATAATGCAAACATTGTAGCAAAAGCGATACGGTGTGTCGATTTTGCGTTCTGAGTGCGAGTGCAAAATCAATTGCTATCACTTTCTAAAATTGTTATAGTAGTTAATAATGAATAATTCAAATTCTATTAAATTAGGTCAAGTGATATTACTGGTTTTGCTCGCTAGTAGTTCAGTATTTGCTGCAACTAGTCCAGTCCTTACTAAAACGGCAGAACAAGTCGTGCTTCCAGCTGATAAACCTGCTGCTAATGGTGACGAAGCAATTATTAAGCCAGTAGTAGTTAAGCCTAAGCGCACTAAAGTCCCAGCTAAAGTTGCAACCATACTTAAAACTAAATGTGCTGATTGTCACTCTAACTCGACTCAGTTTCCTTTTTATGCAGATTTTCCTATAGTGCGTGATTTAATTCAACACGATATTGATGAGGGTCGCCGTTATTTCAATATGGAGACCGAAATTTTTCTGGCGCGCGATAAAAGCGGTTTAAAGCTCGATGAAATCCCAATAAACACTCTTAATCGTATTGAAAATGTTGTCCATGCTAATTCAATGCCACCAATACAGTACAAGGTGATGCATTGGGACCACTCGCTCACACCTAATGATAAGCAAGCTTTATTGGCATGGATTCGTAATTTGCGCGGTGACATTATTAGTCCTCTGCCTGATCCTGATCAGCTTAATTTAGATCCAGCTAAACTTGCGCTGGGAGAAGTGATATATCACGACACGAGGTTGTCTGTTGATAATACTATTTCATGCGCTAGCTGCCATGATTTAGCTAAAGGTGGTACTGACCAAAAACAATTCTCTACAGGAGTTAGAAGTAATTTAGGACATATTAATTCGCCTACTGTATATAACTCTGGCTATAACTTTAAACAGTTCTGGGATGGTAGAGCTGATGATTTGGCTGCGCAGGCTGCTGGTCCGGTTCATAATCCAATGGAGATGGGTAGTAACTGGAATGAGGTGGTTAAGAAGCTTACAGCTGATCCAGAGATAGTTAAACTCTTCGTTGCTGCTTATAATTCTCCAGAGATTAATGGCGATAAGATTGCTGAAGCGATTGCAACTTTTGAAAAATCTCTAGTGACTCCATCACGCTTCGATAAATACTTAAGAGGTGATGGTGCGGCTCTAAGTTCTGATGAGAAAAAAGGTTATGAACTATTCAAAAAATATAACTGTACTAACTGCCATTCTGGTCCAGCTTTAGGCGGACAGTCCTTCGAGAAGATGGGGCAAGCTAAAGATTATTTCGTAGATAGAGTAAACGGAGCTAATGGACTTAGAAAACTAGCTAAAGCCAAAGAAGACAACGGTAGATATAACGTGACGCGCAGAGAGTCTGATCGTTATAAATTTAAAGTGCCTATTTTGCGCAAAGCTGCTTCTACATTCCCTTATATGCATGATGGTAATGTTACTAGCTTAGAAGAAGCGGTACGTATTATGGCAGAATACCAAGTTGGCAAAAAACTCAAACAAGATGAGATTAGATTGATTGCTAAATTCTTGCGAGCGCTTTAAGCTGTTGTGCGAGCGTCTAATTGTGCTTGAAGACTTGCGATTTGGCTTACTAGAGAAGCTATACGGTTCAAGTAACTATTACGTCTACTAATCTCCCTACGATCGGTACTATTAGCAGGAATAGCATCTAGAAGTCTTTGATAGCTTTCTTTGCGAGCAGTGTAAGAGCTAATTCTAGATTGTATGCGTACGGTAACTCTATCTGTTGGAGTTACTGGAGGTGGGGTTGTTCCACCGCCGCCGCCGTTAGGTACGTAACGATTATAGTCTGAGTCTACGGTGCTACGTATATTTGCAACACGGGCATCGATATTAGTTAAACCACTATTTAGAACTGATGAGGCTGTTAATACCGCGATGTACTGTTCCTTAGAATTGATATTGTTTTGGTTTAACTTAGCAAGCTCAGCTTTTACCCTATTCATTGCATCTGGATTACTTAGATGAGCTGAACTGTTACTAAGTATGGTCGCTACCATAGCGTCCATTAATTTGATCATCTCAATATCTGCATGCTTCGAGAATTTAATATCACCAGTCTCTACGGCTGGATAGATGCGAGCACCGATAGTTTCTTTTAATCCTACTAATGAGTTCGCTATGCCTACTTTAGCGGTACTAGTGTCATTAGTGCCAGTAATTAGATCTGTGAATGATTGTAAGAAAGCATCACTAGCGTTTAAGCTTAAGTAGGTATTGAGTGCTGTGATTTCGCTAGCCTGTTTGCGAGCGTTAGTAACGGTGAAAGCATTCAGCTTGGTAGTGCTAGCACCAGTTTGAGCTAAAGTAACCAAACGATCTTTAGTTGCGTCGTTTACACCAGCATCATTGAGAATTAATAGCATTGGTAGTACGGTTGTGTTATTAGCTAAACCATGTACTGTAAGAGCACGATTGAGATTAGCGCTATTAGCAATAAATGCTCTACTGCCAGCATAGTTAAGATTAATTAAGTCGTTGAGCACGGTTAATTTATCAGTAGCATTGCTTGTTGAATAATCGGTAAATTCTTCTAACCAAGCTTCTTTGGTAGCAGTGCTTGCAGGCTTGTTGTAGATAAACAGAAATGCATTTACCTGGGTATCATTAGTTAACCTGCTGAAGGCTGTTAATACTTTGTCGCTGGCATTACCCTCAAGTAATGTTGTGAAGGCAGAGCGAGTAGCGTTAGAAGCTCCATTGGTTAATAGTGAATCATAGATACTTAAGGCTAATGCTGATTTATTAGTTTTGAGTAAATCTACGTAAGCATCATAACCAGCTGTTCCTATAGCTTTATGTTTGTTAGCAAAATTAGCAAAATTAATCACATCAGCTGAATCTATATTGTTTGAGTTTATTGCTGTATTGATTGATTGGTAGGCTTCAAAACTACCAGTACCATCAATAGCATTCTTGTGTACGTTTACAAAACTTTTAAGAGCATCTACGCTTAGGTCTTTTCTAATATTAGAAATAATAGAATAGGTAAGCTTGCTAGAGTCACCAAGATTAGGAATAGTAGCTAATGCTTCTATTACATCTTTCGACACTCCGCCATTTAGCATATTGTCATAAGGATTAGTAAAAGGACTATTAGCTGACGCTGTGTAAGCCTTTATAGTCGCTTCACTATAGTTGCCATCAACTAATTTTTGGAAATTAGTTAAGGCTTGACTGTTATTAGTTGAAACTAGGTCTAAGAAAGCATCTACTACAGCCAAGCTAGAACCTTTAGTGATTAGGGCTTTAGCTTGAGCAGCATTAGCACCATCGAGTGTTGCGATGCGTGCTTCGCGGCTAACTTGAACTGTGCCTTCCACTTGACCTGCGAAACTTTTACCATTTGCAGAGAGATAATCCCCCCAGGCTTCTGCTTTAACATCTTCGAATACGCCTTCGGCAGTTTTAATTGCCCAGCCACCACGATTAGTATTGGCATCCTCAGAATAGACGAATACGCCAGCATGTTGTAGTGAGCTACGATCATTTAAGTTCTCATCAGTGAATAGTGCAGCATCAGCACCAAGAGTAGTGCTGTTGACTTCTGTAGCTGTGTCATATGCGGTAAAGGCTTTACCACCAACCTCTACTCTGCCAGCATACATAATCTTAGAACCATCATCAATTATTAGACCTTGAGTTACATAGACCCCACTTTCTTCGCTGCCAACAGTATCAAAAAGTATTTTAGTACCATCAGGAAGTATAAAAGTAGAATCTGCACCGAAATGCCATTGAGCGCCGGTATTTCTTTCATCTACATGCGGGTCTCCATGAACTACTGCTAGATTTTTACCTTGGGTATCGTGGATATAAGTAGTGGTTCCTTCGTAGCTAACTCTATAACCACCTTTGGTTACGAATTGATGTTTGAGTCCAGTTGATAGAGCTTCATCATTATTTTTTAGCCTTAGACTATTGTTTGGTTGAGATCTTCCATTGACTATGTATCCAAGGGCTTGAATATCATCTGCGGTGTTACCATCATTATCTAAATCATAAGCAGCTTTAGTAGTGCCATCTTCATTAAAGTAAGTACTAATATTAGTAGCAAGATTAGTGAGGCGAGTTTTTACAGTTGTAATTTCTGCATTTGATAGACCAGCCACGCCGTCGCTGTTAAGCATCGCAATTTCTTCGTTGCGAAAATCATATTTGCCAGTTTGAACGCCATCTAGATAGCTTAGGAAGTTATTTACTTCTTGTTGTTTTTTGAGTTGAGCGCTGCTTAATGAATTGATTGACATGGTTTCCCCTTCTTAATATGAGTATCAAATTTAGGTTAAGACGAGGTTAAGAAGTTGCTATTTCTCAAATCTAAATTAAGCTACAACGCTCTGTCCAAGCTGTCCTTCAAGGGCTGCTATGCGTGCATCAAGAGTTGCTATGCGTGCTTCTAATTGACTATATCTTCTATTGCCAGGACTTAGATTTGCAAGCATATTTTGATAGTTCTGCCTGCTATTTACATAACCACTTAATTGAGCTCTTAATCTACTTGTTACTCTATCTGTTGGACTTGGGCGATTGCCTGGTGGTGTCACAGGCGGTAGAACTGGAGGAGTTACAGGTGGTAGAACTGGAGGGGTTACTCCGCCACCGCCAGTACCTATACCAAAGCCTCTCATAGTAGACTCTACTGAGCTAGTGATATTTGCTAGAGC
>CAZQXM010000031.1:11011-14346 GCA_964597205.1 uncultured Gammaproteobacteria bacterium | reverse complement strand
TTTACTACTTCAGTGATATTGCGCACGAATAAACCAAGTGTGCTTGGGTTGGTGAGCATAAATACTGCAATGCGTTCAGGATGCTTAGAGACTATTTCTTGTAAGTGATTAAGATCAACATCACCATCAGGCAATGATTTAATAGTAATAATTTCGAAGCCAGCCATCGCTGCGCTAGCTGGATTCGTCCCGTGGGCGGAATCAGGCACTAGAACTATGTCTCTTGGCTGTTTTAGCTCGGCGAAATATTTCTTAGCCATTAGTAGGGCAGCCAGTTCACCATGAGCCCCAGCAGATGGCATTAAGCTGAATTGATGCATGCCAGTAATTTCACAGAGTGATTTATTTAGTTCGTCATAGACTTGCAGAGCACCTTGAATATTAGCGGTCTCATCATAAGGATGCAAATCAGTCCAATTAGGAGCACTAGCAACACAATCATTAATTTTAGGATTGTATTTCATGGTGCAAGAACCTAGTGGATAGAAATTAGTATCAATAGAGAAATTTTTCTGCGATAGACGAGTAAATATTCTACAGATACCCAGTTCGCTAACATCAGCAATATTAATAGTCTCAAGGCAAGTAAAGGATTTAGCTAATTCACTAATATCAGTCTCGGTAATCTGCGGAGTTGGTAGCGTCGTGCCAGCTAGCTCTGAAACCTGCTTCAATACTTGGTTTAAGTCTTTAAGTTGGTGGAGCTCGGAGACAGTAATAACAAAAACGTGACTGACGTCACGTTTTTGTGCTGCCGTGGGTGAGTGCATTAAGGAATATTTCGCTTCTACGTTTGCAACGGCTACGCCTATTTTACTAAAATACTCTTGCAAAGCTGGCACAGAAGTTTCAAGAGTAAACTCGTTAAATATATTTTTAGACAATATTTTTATATCCGGAAATACAGCCAATGCTGTTTTAAGTGCTTCAGCTTTAGTCCAAATATCACGTGCAGTATTTTTTAAACCACTTTCGCCCATTTGACTTAGATAGATAGCAGCGCCAAGTGCATGCACTGATTGATTAGTGCAGATGTTGGAACTAGCGCGCTCACGCTTGATGTGTTGTTCGCGAGCTTGGAAGGTCAGCACATAACCTTCTTTACCGTTGCGATCTGTAGTCTTACCAACTATGCGTCCTGGTAATTGACGTATATATGCTTCCTGGCAAGCAACGAAACCTAATTGGGCACCGCCGTAGTGAACAGGGTTACCGAAAGATTGGGCCGAGCCAGCTACTATGCGCGCACCTAAGTCACTTGGCTTAGGTCCCATCACAAGAGCATATGGTTCTACAGCCAGATAGATCAGGAATAGATTCTTAGAGCTGATTTTACTAGCTATTAATGGAGCTGAATCAGCATCTAATCTCTCACCAGAGAAATCAGGATTCTGCAAAGCGATAATCGCGCCATCAGGTACTTCGTCGATACAGCTAAAAGTTTTGAATTCTAAATCTAAGGCAGCTAGATAGTTGCTCGCTACTTCTATATACTCTGGGTGAATTTTGCTTGAGATATATAATGGACGGCGTTTATCAATACGATAGGCCATAGTCAGGGACTCAGCTAGAGCGGTAGCACCATCATACATAGAAGCATTACAGACATCCATACCAGCAAGTTCAGCAATATAAGTCTGAAATCTATAAGTAGCTTCTAGTGTGCCTTGACTTACTTCTGCTTGATAAGGAGTGTAAGCTGTCAGGAACTCACCTCTGTTCGTAATTGCTCTAACTAAAGCTGGCACATGGTGGCGGTAAGCACCAGCACCCTTAAAATCATATTTATTAGGATTGTTGAGTTTAGCTAAATCTTCGAAATATCTTTCTAGATCCACTTCGCTATAACCTGCTTCGAGGTTTAGTTTGCGTGCCAGTAATAAATTTTCTGGAATATCGACGAAAAGTCCATCAGTATTGTTTAAGCCAAGCTCACTGAGCATTTGGGCTTTTTCTTCTAAGTTGATTCCTAAATAAGGCATAGTATAATTATATCAATGCTCGATAAAAACAAGATCCTAGACTTAGCCAAAGATTATTTCAAAGCCTTTGAAACTAAGGATTTAAACAAGCTCTCTGATCTTTTCGATGACCATATTATTCTTTATGACCCATTAGTTAAAGAAATTAAATCCAAAGAGAAAGTTTTGACTGCTAATAAAATTATTTTTGATAACTCAGCTGAGATTAAGTTTCTTTTTAAGCGTTTGTTTGTTGATCAGTTCTCTAATACTTGTATTGCTGAACTTAAAATACATTTCGATGGCAAACTTATAGAAGTTATAGATTTGCTTGAATATAGTGAAGCAGGCAAGATTACTAAGATTACAGCCTACTTAGATACAGGCTCTCACTAGTTTTTAATGGCGCCGCTGTCTAGGATGAAGTCCTCAGTTTGGTACTTATAATCGAAATAGTATTTGACTTTAATCGGTTTATTCGTGCTTGGCATTTCAGCGAAAGGTGCGGCTAGTTTAACAGTATTGATGGCATAAGCGTCGAATTCTTTGTTACCACTCTTTTTTTCTAGTTTTACTGATTTAAGACTGCCATCTTGATTTAATTCAAAATTAACAACAGTGTAATAGGATTCCAAAAAGCCTTTTGGTCTCCATTGCTCAGTTATCATTGCTTGCACAGTCTCTATATAATTAGTCCATATGCGGGTGCTAGTTTCTTCAGCCTTAGTTGATTGAGTGAAAAAACTTAGAGAGATCGCGAGTAAAAGATTTAGTAACCATAGCTTCATGTTTTTGATATGCCCTTGCTTTTCCTGACCCTACTAGTACTTTACAGTGGTTTTAAGACTATTTGACCTAACAATTGATTATAATAAAGTTATAATTTATTGTGATAAAAGGCTTCTATCTAGGGCTTTTTCTACTTAATAATTTTTAAAGATAAGTTAATACGCTTTACGTTAGAATGTGTATTGATAGAACTTGTGACGAGGCTTGCGAGCCTAGCTACGGTTGTATCTATATAAATGCCAATTGAGGCACAACTGAACGCAGCTACGCATACTGGGCCAGAAACTAAGCCAGTTGCGGCTACGCCTTTGCCAAGTCAGACAATTCTGACCACGAATTCTGCTTCACCGGTTCAGGACTCCAACACCGTTACTCAATCGACTAATGGACAGTCTGCTGTAAGCAATATTAGTAATCCTGTGACTGATTTACATAGTCCAGAGCAAACTGTGACTAATTCACAAACTCAGGGTGTGAATGTTGAAACTGCGACCAAGAATACAAACACCACTAGTCTTGGTGGAAGAATAATGGATTTAATGAAAGATCGTAAGGGTTGGGAGAAGATCACAAAAGTATCTAATG
>CAZQXM010000031.1:0-10911 GCA_964597205.1 uncultured Gammaproteobacteria bacterium | reverse complement strand
CATAATGGAAGTCAGACTGAAAAAGCTGCCTAGATATCCGCTAAAATAAGAACTTATGAAATCTTTAACTGAGTATTTAGTTTTTAATACTAAACAAAAGCGCGAATATATTCGCATCACTGAGGAGCTTGCTAAATTAGTTTCTAAGAGTGGGGTGCAAGAAGGTTTAGTTTTGGTGTCAGCAATGCATATTACAGCTTCTATCTATGTTAATGACTGGGAGAATGGACTTATTCATGATATCGATGAGTGGTTAGAGAAACTAGCACCAGTGAATCCTAACTATAGACACCACCAAACTGGCGAAGACAATGGTGATGCTCATCTTAAGCGTATGATTCTTGGGCATCAAGTAACACTTCCTATCACCAAAGGCAAGTTAGATCTAGGTCTTTGGGAACAGGTTTTCTACGCTGAGTTTGATGGGCAGCGTAAGAAGCGGGTATTAGTGAAGATTATTGGCGACTAGAGTGCGCCAGAGAATTTGCCAGAAATATTAGTTCCAGCTGTACGCGTCTCATCGCCAGTTAAATCGCCTTGAAGTGGATTCGTTACAGTCTTAAGAACGTTAGTAATTTTAGCGTTATAAGTTGCGGTGAAACTATCATCATCTACTGCAGTAATTTTGAAGCTACCTTTAGATAGAGCAGACTCTTCATCGCTAGCTAGTATCGTGGATTTGCCGCTGCTAGCAGTAGAAGTGTAGCCAAAATTTAGATTAACGCTACCACTTTCTACATCTTGACCAGTAGTTACATCGAAACTCGCACCTTTTACAATTTGTGATTTGATACCTTTAAGAATAATAGTCATAGTGCCAGTGCTAGCACCGCCAGCTCCAGCTTTAACGCCAGTCATAGAAACCGTTATGTCTTCGCCGCTACTAATAGTGGTAGTTACTGGATCTACTACAGACTTGAAAGGGACATTGCCAATTTTAAATTGGCTAGCAGCTGCTGAAGCAGCTAGAGTTGTAGTGATTAGGGTTATTAAAGCTAGTTTGAGATTTTTCATAGCGAATATTGTAGCAAGTACGAAGCTTAGATTCTGCACTCGCCCACGGCAGCGCAGAATCGTGACGTCGGTCACGTTTCTGCTACGCCTAACCCTGGTCTATCACTTAATACAATTTTATTACCATCAAAGTCAATACAGCTATGAGGATCTTTGGTAAGTAGCAGACTGCCATCAAGATCGTTGTAATCAACTAGTGGACTAATATGAGCGAAAGCTGCAATCGAAAGACTGGTTTCTGTAAAACAACCCAGCATGATTTTAAGATTATGCGCGCGTGCGGCACTAATCATGCGTAGTGCCTCAGTGATGCCGCCGGATTTTGTTTGTTTGATATTTATTGAATGAAAATATTTAGCGCAGTGAGGGATATCCTTGAGAGTATGGCAACTCTCATCTGCCATTAATGGTAGTGGGCTAGCAGCGTAGAGAGCTTCATAATCACTAAGACTAGAATCGAGCTTAAGAGGTTCTTCAACGAATTCTATATTGTGTTTTTTTAATTGTTGTAATATTTCAAGGGCAGATTTGAGATCCCAAGCGGCATTAGCATCCACTCTGATGACAGCTTTAGGAGCTAGTGAGCGTATTAATTCTATGATTTTAATATCATCAGGACAGCCAAGTTTAACCTTGAGTATGTCGTAGCCGCGCTTAAGAGCGGTTTCGGTTTTAAGACGAATAGTATCCATATCAGCAATGCCGATAGTGTAAGAAGTGCGCGGGCAGCGACTAGGATCTAAACCTAGATATCTGTATAGAGGTAGTCCTAAGATTTTACAGCGCAAATCATAGAGCGCCATATCAAGAGCAGCAATAGCAGCTTGATGATTAGTGCCATCAGCGAGGCTCAGCATGCGGCTCTCGAAATCCTGATGATTAAAAGGGTCTAAGTTCTCTAGAGTTTTTTCGGCGATGATTTTATCGTAGAACTTAGTAACACTCTCTTCAGTCTCTTTATAGAAGCGAGCATAAACAGCTTCGCCTTTGGCGATGTATTGTTCATGCTCTAGAGTGACGATAACTGTGCGAGTGCTAGAACTCGATGAGCGCGAGATAGTGAAAGTAAATTCCAGTGGGTGTTCGAGGGCTTGGTAGCTGAGGCGCATATTACTAATGATACTCTTTATCAATAATTTAAAAAATTAGCTTTATATATAAATGCCTTTGTATATTGGTACACCTTATAAAATAGAAGGCAAAATCGAGCCAAGAGCAAGTCGGAATGCTAAGGGGGTGCAAGGCCGTTTTATATTTGCAAGCCCGCATCGTAATGCAGCAATGGCTTATGCCTTTAAGCCAACGCATCCTCAGCTTGCACGCAGCCCACTTTTGGTTTCGGAGTTATTGCAAAACAATGAGGGGCAGAACCCTTATGTGATGATTATTGCTGCAGATCATAATTTATATCTTCGTGGTTTGGCTCTTGTAGGACATCTTTATACTGTGCCAGCAGCACATTCTTTTCGAGCAGTTGCTTCTCAAGAAGGCGAGCATATTAGTACTGATGCACTAGCAACTTCTCGGTGCAGCTATGAAACTGTTGCGCTGCCTAAGGAACTTGGTAAATCTTTCCATATTTTATTTGCAAATCCTAATTCTCCAAAACTATTTAAACTTATAGATACAATTGCCCAACAAAATCCATTGTCTGAGCATGGGCGATTATTGCTTGATGAAGCAACAATGAGTCAAGCAGTATCAGAGTCAATTCTTTATAAAGTTCCTAATCAAGAGATACTGTCAGCGGCTTCAAGACAGTGATAAAAATATTTTCTCTGCCCCATAACGCACTGGATCGGTGCAAGCAAGCCCAGTCTCCAATTCTGCTTTAGCTATCAGCTTGTCTGCGTCCTGGGTGCTTAGACCGAAGGTATTTAGTACTAGTGCTTTCACGCGTGCTGGCTTTTGACCAGGCAGGCGTACCCAATTAACAGCTTCTTCATAGATGCGAATTAATTCAGTCCAGCTTGGAATTGCTATATCATAGTCACCTTGAATTTTATTGAGCGCAGCTTTATGGCAGAGCACTAAATCGTCTGGAGTTGAGCCGTGCATTAGGGCTAGAGTCACTGATGAATAAGCAGGATGTAATAGTGAGCCCTGACCTTCGACGAAAATATAATCTTGGCTGCCGTGACTAAGTTCTTCCTGGATACTGAGCTCAGTAGCTCCAGCCATAAAATCACCGATCACTCTATCAAGAGGCACTCCGTTTCCAGAAATCATAATTCCAGTTTGACCAGTGGCAATGAAACTTGTGCTATGTCCTGCATTGCGAGCGGCACGGCAAAGCTCAAGCGCTACCGTCATTTTGCCGACATTGCAGTCAGCTCCGACCATAGTTACGACGCGGGTTCCAGCGGGGCGGGGAATTAATTTAGTAATAGGATTAGCCGCGCTAGCAGAGTAGAGCTTAGGATCACGGACATCCCAAAGTTTAACTCCATGTTTAGTTGCTAGCTTCACTAGCTCAGGCATATCTTGCAAGAATTCATGTAAGCCGCTAATAATATGCAAATCATTGGCGATAGCTTGTTTGATAATTGCAAGCCAAGCTTCTGGTATGCGCCCGCCTGGCGGTGCGATGCCGATTAGTAATGCTTGAGCTTTGAGTTTTAATGCAGCATCAAGATTCGCGACCACAGGAATATCGCGATCTATCGCTAAGATTTCGCGCACGTTTTTGCCAGCTGAAGCAGAGTCTATAACAGAACTAATATTCCATGCGCCATAACGAATTACACCGATAGCAGTCTTGGCTTCGCGGCTAGAGAAGTAGCCTTCGGCAAGAATGGTGAGGGTGGTGTTACGCGGGTCGAGCACGATAACTATTGTATAGCAGAAGCGTGACCAACGTCACGTTTCTGCGCTGCCGTGGGTGAGTGCATTACAGTTGCTAACCATGTGGTGGCGATCCGTTGATTACTATTTTGCGTAGTGCCTAGTAATCAAATCATTCTGCACCCAAAGTAGTTTAGTGAAGGATCTAACTGCTTGATTTTTAGCGGCTTGCGGAATATCCATGCCTTGGATAGTTGCGATCAGTGCATCAGAGACAAAACCCATTAGCGCATTCATTTGAACTAGTGGGATATTAATATCTTTGTTACCAAAGCCAGGTGTGTGAATTTTGCCGACTAGATCTAAGTAGCTAACCATATTAGCGTCATAGGGTCCAGTAACTAGCTTGGCTAGATATTTAGATAGATGTTCTTTGCGAAATTGAATCATCGGATGATCGTGCCCGAGGGAGGCAAGGTCAGATGGCAGCTCGCCTTGATAACCATGCTGGCGAATCATAAAGTGTCTTTTGGTGGCGTCGTATCCGAAGAGTTTGTCGTAAACGGCATTTACTAGACTGGGGACTAGCGGTGCGACAAGAGGGGCTGCACCGATTATTGTTTTTATGTCTTCGGCATCTAAACCTATAAACTCAGTAAGATACTGAAATCTATAGCCTAAATCACTTTCTAATTTTGCTTCGTCTATATGTTTCACTGCTGCCATCTTCTCCTTCTTGTTTTGGGTTAGCAAAGCTATTGATTTTGCACTCTTGATTTAGAGCGCAAAAACGTGACTAATGTCACCTTTTTGCTATGGGCTTATCTTATACTTCCACGCCCTTGTACTATATATTATCGACTGTTTCTAAGATTGACTCTTGACTTAAGTCAAGAAAAAGGGTTTCAATACTTAAATATGCCTAAAGTTAATTATTGCAAAAAAAACGACATCGAGCAGTGCCTGGCGCGCAGGGTGCTTTGTATTTGCAATGTGATTTTGCAGCATCCATTATTTGCCGGCATCGAAAGAGAAGAGACTCATAAATTAAGTGCCATCGCTGATGTTGTTCATAGAGATAGAGGTGAGTATCTTTTGACTCGCTGCACTAAATCTGAGTGGATATATTTTGTGCTTGAAGGAGCAGTGAAGATTTATGCTCGTGATAATGATTCTAATAAAGAATTTATACACGCTATAGCTAATCGCGGTGATGCTATTGGTCTTGAGCATATTTTTGTTGAAGATGCTAGCTACGAGTTCTCGATTCAAAGTCTAAGCAAATCTACTGTATTGATGCTTAAGCGAGAAAGCTTCGCTAAGATTATCAGTAAATCTTCTGTAATATCGCAAAACTTAATTAGATTTCTTTCGCGAGATTTGCAGGCTTTAAGAGCTCAGATAGAAACTTTGGTGCTTGATGAAGTGAGCGATAGAGTGCTGGTTTATTTGCGTTCTCTAGGCTCAAAGCCTGTAGTGGAGCTACCTTTGACTAAGGCAGATACGGCTGCTTTGTTAGGTACTGTGCCAGAAACTTTCTCAAGAGCTCTTAAGAGTTTACAAAAATCTAGACAGATTAGTAAGGTTAGTAAAAATCAAATTACTCTTGTTTGTAGTTAATGATTTTTTCTGCCATACCTTCAAAGAGAATATGGTGCACGGGAATAAGTGAGTACCAGTACAACCTTCCAAGTAGCCCATAGGGTCTAAATGTAGCTTTTTGAATAAAGCTATAAGTTCCATCAGCGTTATCACGCACACGAAACTCTAACCAAGCCTCACCGGGGACTTTCATTTCTGCGTATAGAATTAGATGTCTGCCTTGATAGTCGGCTTTAAGTACTCGCCAAAAATCTAAAGCATCACCAGTCTTTAATTCTTTATCTTCGCGTCTGCCACGTCTTAGCCCCACGCCGCCTAAGATTTTATCGATTTCACCGCGTATTTGCCAAAGCCAGTCTAGATAGTACCAACCGCGCTTACCGCCTATCATCCAAATATTGTCGCGCACATGATCAGGGTTGCTGGTGAATTTAATTTCGCGTAAATCAAATAGACAACCATGTTCTGGTAAAGGTATATGCGAAAAATTATTTACTATATCGTGTGATTTGAAATTAAGTGCATCAGTCCATGATGAGGGGATTTCATCTTGTGAGATTTTATAGAGGGTCTTGCTAATAGCCTCTTCGTAGCCCAGTAGAGTAGTAGGTACTATTTTTTCAATACCCAAATGCTGACAAACGACTTCATTGCGCAGACTACTAACCAGGGTTCTAGCTAAGGTGTAGTTAGTAGAAGTAATAAAATGCAGCCAATATGAGGATAAATGGGCAGTCATAAAAGGCACTGTGAAAATATAACGTTTAAGTCCTCGAACCCGAGCATAGCCTAAGAGCATATCTCTGTATGTAACAATATCTGGACCGCCAATGTCAAAGACTTTATCGTAGGCTTCCGGCTTAAGCGCAACGCCAGTTAGATATTGAATTACGTTACGGACAGCTATAGGCTGGCAGCGTACATTGAGCCATCTAGGAGCTATCATCACGGGTAGCTTCTCAACTAGATCGCGAATAATCTCGAAAGAAGCACTACCAGAGCCAATGATAATGGCAGCACGCAATACGGTAAGGTGATAACTACCTTGTCTTAGGATTTCTTCAACGAAACGACGAGAACGTAGGTGCTTAGATAAGTTTTGATCATTACTAATGCCACCTAAATAAATTACTTGTTTGAGAGAATGCTCTCTTAGAGCAGTAACAAAATTCTGAGCGCAAACTGATTCGAGGTGCTCGAAATCTTTACGATTATGAGAACTCATGGAATGCACTAGATAGTAGGCAACTTCAATATCTTTAGGTATAGAGCCTAAGCTCTCAAGTTCAAGTAAATCTCCTTGTACAAGTTCTAAATTTCCAGCACCTGGCTTAACAACACAATGCTCTACTCCATCTGGCACGTAGAGTGAACCATCATAACTAAGTAATTTTTCTTTATCGAATCTACTAGGGTCTCTAACTAAAGCTACAACTTGGTGTCCTTGGCAGAGCAGCGAGAGTACTAGTCTCTGACCGATGTAGCCGTTGGCGCCTGTGACTAGTACCTTCATATAGCTACATTCTAGGCGAATATTGCATGTTTTAGGGCTTATTTCTAGCTTTTTCTATTATTTTGTCAAAAAAATCAGGTTCTTAACCTTGTGTTAATTGAACAGTGTATAATTATAATTACACATCGTTCAATTAAAGGAGGACAATATGTTCATAAATAGAATCAGTGTAAAAATGGCCCAGATACGTAAATTATGTTTATTAAGCTTAGTCGTAGCACTATCTTTAATAGGCATGCCTAATATGGCTTTAGCTAAAGCTCATAGTAAGAGAATCTTAATCCCCGTACGATTTAGTCAGACTATTGAATTAGAAAATACAAAAGTTGCTGACCCTCTAGTGCTTAAAGTGACTGAAGATATAAAAGACAATGAAGGTCGTTTACTCTTCAAGCAAGGAACTAGCGCTAAGGCTCAAGTAACCAAAGTTTCTGGCAAAGCTCTTTTTGGTGGTGCTGGATCTCTTAAGGTTACAGCGTTTGAGATCACCGACGTCTATGGTAAAAAGCATCAACTTGAATTAAAAGAAAATCTTGGCAGATCTAAGATGCGAGCAGTGCAAGCTACTGGAGCTGTCGGAACAGCAGCTACTGGAGGTCTTAGTGTTGCGGCAGCATCAACTTTATTCTATGATTATGAGGCTGGATCTGCTATGATTCTTGCTATTCCGTTTCTTGCAATAGCTGGTGCGGCAGGTATTCTGACCTATAAATTAGTTAAACCGAGTAGCCATAAACTTGAAATTCCTAGTTATAAGGAATTTCATTTGAAATATGTTAGTAGCTAAGTAATTTGTAATTAAGATTGTGCTCTCGCCCGCGGCAGCGTAATAACGTGACTTAGGTCACGTTATTACTACCAGCGACATAGCCTGATGCCCAAGCCCACTGTAGGTTATAGCCACCAAGCCAACCTGTTACATCTACACACTCACCGACAAAATAAAGCCCTGGGATTTTTTTAGCCATCATGGTTTTAGAATCCAGTTCTTTAGTGTCGATGCCACCAGAGGTAACTTCGGCTTTACTATAACCTTCAGTGCCGCTAGGAACTATCTGCCATTTATTAATTGCATTAGCTATTGCTTCAAGTTCGCGATCTGGATATTCAGCAAGGATTTTATTTAAGTCATAATGATTTCCAAGATAACTTAAGTACTTCTCGGCGAGTATATGTTCACGGTTGATCTTATCCTTGAGATTGTTTTTGTCTTTAGACGGTAAGCTTAGGGTCCTTAGTAGAGTTTTGAGTTGCAGTTTAGGCCAGTTTTTTGCTTCACTTAAATATTGATTTAAAGAATGTTCGCGCTTGTGCTTACTACTCAGTAGTAAATCTAAAACACTAAAATCTGGACAAAGATCAATGGTAATAGCCAAGCCACTTTGCCAGTAGTTAGATATTTGCAATATCGCGGGTCCGCTCAGTCCGCGATGAGTAAATAAAATATTCTCCCTAAAGCTTGTTTTGCCGCAGCTAACTCTGGCATCCATACTGAGTCCAGCAAGTTCACTTAAACCATCAAAAGTTAAAGGCACCAGAGTGGGTCTAGGTTCAATAACATTAAGACCAAACTGTCTTGCAATTTCATAAGCAAAAGGACTAGCACCCATAATAGGGATAGAAAGTCCACCGCTAGCAATAATTAGAGACTTACAACGATAGTCACCGGTGCTTGTTATTAAACTGAAACCATTATCATCACGCTTCACGCTCGTGACTTTTGTTGGGTAATTAAGTTTAACCCCGTGAATCCTAGCTTCACTAAGTAGCATATTGATAATTTCGCCAGAACCATTGTTGCAGAATAGTTGACCTAGTTTTTTCTCGTTATAGCCGATATCGTAAGACTCTACTAAAGCGATAAATTTTTCAGTTGGATATTGTGCTAGAGCTGATTTGCAGAAATGAGGATTATTAGAAATATAATTTTCAGCACTGGCGCCAAGATTAGTAAAATTACAACGAGCACCACCAGAGATCCGTACTTTCTCTAGGACTTTGGAGCATGAGTCTATCAGTAACACTGAACGTCTGCGCTTAGCGGCTTCGATAGCAGCCATAAAACCAGCAGCCCCGCCACCTATTACAATTACATCGTAGTTACTCATCTTAGACTTAGTGTCAAAGCAAGTATTATGCCATGGTTAGTTAGCTCTCTGTCGAGATAGTAATCTTGTCGCTGGTAGCCTAGAGACATGGTAGTTTTATCACCAAATTTTTTATTGCAACCTATATAAATTCGGTTTTGACCAAAGCCAGCTGCTGACTCTTCGTTCGTATTAAGATTGACGATGATTTCATCTGAGATTACAGCGGTGATAGTTTTACTTAGAGGATATTCTGCGCCAAGCATATACCTAGTACGCACTTGGGTGCTGATATCTTCTAGCATGCGCTCATCTATTCTTAGTCGGTGGAATAACCTAAGTTTCTCTAAGCCGCTATCGTGGCGATAGTAAATTTGTTGCGATAATCTGTTGCCATAGCTAGCATTGTGATCAAAAAGTTTAAACCAATCGTGAGAGGCGGTAAATACCAAGTCCTTATTGAATTCGTAATTAATAGCAGTGCGAAAGAGTTGCACATCCATGCTAGTAAGCTCATCATCTAATCTAGTGCTACTAGCCAATCTGAGAAAGACTTTCTCTGTAATAGGGATGTCTAGATTAATAGTGTTTTTTGAAATTAATTGTTGCTTTGCTTGTGCGGGAGCTAAGCACAAGAGCAGTACAAGGAGATAGGTAGATAGCTTCTGCTCACTCATCAAGATAGTAACGTACTGTAGTTACTACTTTACCACGACGGAAACGTAATAACGCTTTGAGCATCATAGCGGTTTGGTTGTGCAGGAGATTATGCCAAGCTTTTTTGGTGACGAACTCTGGGACTATAACCGTTACTATATCGTGTTCATAACGATCTTCAACCTCATCTACATACTTCATGATTGGATCGATAATAGAACGATATGGAGAATCTAATATTACTAAGGGGACATTGCAACCCCACTTTTCCCAATCCTGTTTTACTCGTTCAGTGCTTGCATCATTAAGTCTCACGTGCACTGCTTCAACTCTTGGTGACATGCTTTTAGCGTATTGAATAGCAGGTATGGTGCCGCGATTAAGTGAAGAGACTAGAACTAGTACAGTATGCTCAATAGCCACTGGACAGACAGCTTCATCAATAGGTAATGAGAGTTGTTTTGACATTGATTGGTAATGAGATTTAATTCTCATAAAAAACCAAATCAATATAGGGATAGCTAGTAATACCATCCAAGCACCTTCGAAGAATTTCTCATAGGTGAGTAGTAGAGTGACAGCACCAGTTACAACAGCGCCGGTTAGATTGATAGCGATACCACGACCAGCATGTTTACTATGAACTCGCTGGTGATGAACTACCATGCCGGCTTGCGCAAGAGTGAATGAGAGGAATACACCGACAGCATATAAAGGAATCAAAGCATGAGTATCAGCGTTGAAAATCCAGATCAAAACGGTAGAAACCAGTGACAGTAGAATAATACCGTTAGAGAACACCAGTCTATCGCCAAGAGTCATTAATTGTCTTGGTAAATAATAGTCGGTAGCTAGCAGTGTTGCTAGGCGCGGGAAGCCGGCGAAACTGGTGTTAGCAGCTAGTACTAAAATGATCATGGTGGTGATCTGTACTAGGTAGTAAAGAATATTATCGCCACCGAAAGTTGCTCTAGCAACTTGCGAAATAATTGTTTCAGTGTGTTTAGGCATAATGCCAAAATGAAAAGCCAGATAGGTGACACCGATAAATATAGAACCTAGTAGTAAACCCATAAGTACCATAGTGTGGTTTGCATTTTTATCACTAGGTTCTTTAAAAGCTTTAACACCATTGGAGATAGCTTCTATACCAGTAAGAGCTGCGCAACCATGAGAGAAGGCTTTAAGTGCTGCCATGATTAGAGCACTATTAATTACAAGACTACCTAAACCGTTTTGTGCTTTGTTGATACT
>CAZQXM010000030.1:0-14495 GCA_964597205.1 uncultured Gammaproteobacteria bacterium | reverse complement strand
AACAGCAATTAAAACAGAATTAGTGAAATATTTTCTCAATCTTTTCTTAAAAGTTTTATGACACCAGCCTCAGATTCAATTCTAAGCTAAGATCTTTGTTTATGAAAGAAAGACGCGTAGTTATAACTGGCATCGGCACCATGACTCCTGTAGGTAAGGACGTTACGACATTCTGGTCAAACATCACCAAAGGTAATAGTGGTATTAGCCTGATTGAGAATTGCGAGCCAACTCAGTTTGGTGTGCCAGTGAAAATCGGCGGCGAAATTAAAAATTTTAAACCAGAAGATTACTTCACTGATCCACGTGAAGTGCGCAGTATGTCTAAAGACATGGATCTTTTCGCGCAGTATGCGGTAGTAGCGGCAGCAGAAGCGATTCGCAACTCTCAAATCAAACTTGATGCTATGGATAGAACCCGCATCGGGACTTTCGTGGGTACAGGCATAGGTGGTATTAGAACTACTTCTGATGATACTTTGCTCTTAAATGAGTTCGGTTCTAAGAAGATAGGTATTAGATCTATTATTCGTTTGATGCCGAATGCTGCATCCGGACAGATAGCTATTCAACATGGTCTTCAAGGTAGAGCTAAGTCTGATGCGACTGCTTGCGCGTCCGGGCTTGATAGTATGCTTGATGCCTACTTATATATAAAACACAATATGGCTGATGCCATGGTCACTGGTGGTACTGAAGCTTGCTTGAATCCACTTGCTATTACATCTTTCGCTAATATGACAGCATTGTCTAAGCGTGACTGTGCGCCCGAAGAAGCGAGCTGTCCCTTCGATGCGCGCCGTGATGGTTTTGTTATGGGTGAAGGTGCTGTGGTTTTTGTTATCGAAGAACTTGAATTAGTGCGCAGTCAAGGCAGAGAGCATCTTATAGTCGCTGAACTTGTTGGCGGCGGAGCTAGTTGTGATGCTTATCACATCACCGCACCTACTGAAGATGGTAGTGGTGGTGCCCGTGCGATCACCGCAGCGCTTGAAAGTGCTGGCATAGCTGATAGACGTGATGCGATAGATTATATCCACGCTCATGGAACCAGCACCCCGCTGAACGACGCGCGCGAAACTCTAGCAATCAAAAAAGTTTTCGGTGATCATGCTTATAAACTTTGTGTATCGAGCACTAAATCTATGACCGGTCACATGATCGGTGCTGCTGGTCCTTGCGGAGTTGCGGTTGCGGCATTGGGTTGCAAGCACGATATAGTGGCGCCTACTATTAATTACCGTGAGAAAGATCCAGTTTGTGATTTAGATTATGTGCCGAATCAAGCGCGCGAGCGTAAAGTTAACTACGCTCTAGTGCAAGCCTTAGGATTTGGCGGGCATAATACTGTGCTGGTAGTGAAGAAATATCAGGCGTAATTTTGTCTTGCGTTATTTGGGTTCTTAAAAGCCAAAAATTTCGACCAAAATTTTGTAGTCAAACGAAGTTGAGCTATTTTTTGGCTGCACAGGGTCATTTTTGATTAAATCCGTTTAAGGTCCAGAGGAAAAATGACCCCTTTCGTTTTGAAAATAATCACGCGATAATCATCGACCTTGTGGGGATAAAATATACAAGTTCAGAAAAATACAGAGCAGATGCTTTTAAGACTATTGGTTTTGCGTTGTGGACACCACCAGCACTAGGAATGCTAGAGGCATATCTAAAAGGTTTTAAGTATGATGAATTGTTTTATTGGCATTTATTCTTTGGCTTTTTGTTTGCCTTTGCTGGCTTGTATTTTATGTCTAAGGGTCATATGATAGAAGTTAGATTAGACCTTAAGGAGGAGTTATGCAAGAACCAATTTTAATACAAGCTGTACAAATTCTGTTCTTTGGGGCTTTAATATATATTTTTGCTGCTTTGCCTTTTAAGTGCATGGAGATAAGTTCTAAAAAGCATATGAGTCCAGAAGACTTTGAAGAGCACTTCGCTGACACCAAAGTCTGGTTCTTCGGCCTCTAAACCACCCCAGCTAAGCAATACCTAACCACTATCTCAGTCTCATCTTCTATCCCTGCTTTGATAGCACGGCTTATCTTGTCATCTACTTCTATAGGTGAATAGCCCAAGTTCTCTAAGATCCCAGAAACCTCGGAAACACAATTCAGGGAACTAGTCGTCTCCCCTACCTTATATGTATTTGTTTTACTAACGCGTTTGAATTTATTGTTCAATTCTAGGATAATACGCTTAGCACTCTTAAGCCCGATACCCTGAGCCTCCGCTATTAGTTCTGGTTTATCACGCAAGACCGCCGAAACCAGTCTATCTATATCTAATACCTGAAGAATACTTAGCGCCCCACGCGGACCCACCCCCGAGACAGATAAGAGAGTCTCGAAAACATCACGTGAGCTACGATCCAGAAAACCATAGAGAGTTTGCCCATCATCACGGGTCTGTACGCTCGTGAATATCTTAACTTCACGAAGCTCTGACACCTCTACTTGACCAAGCACTTTAAGGTTGCTGTGTACTTGATATCCAAGTCCATTTACGTCCACTATAAAAGTTTTCGAGTCGAGATTTTTTTCTGTAATCAGGCCACGTAGATAACTAAGCATAAAACCCATTATACATGAGGCTTTCAGACTTGAGCACTATAAATCTGTGGCCCGGCAACAAAAAAATCTGCACTTAGGATTAGCATCTTATCTCATGCAAAATCTTTTATTTTGAACCCACTAAAAATTATGCATTGACAGTTCTTGCTAAGGCTCAAATACGCATCAATAACAGCTTATGTAGATTAATATTCTTTAATACAGATTGCGGAACTTAATTAAACAATGTTCAAGTAGTCTCAGTGACTAGCTTTGATAAAATCATCAATTCTGTATCACTAGAATTAAAGCAAAATTCCCAATTGGAAAAAATTAATTAAGACTATTGACCCACCCCTCAGAATCTGAGACGATATACCTGAGTGTTCAGGCACTCGCCTTAGGTCGCTTGCGATCTGGGGTTGGTGAGGAAAAACTAACTTTATGAAACAAACAAAAGGAAAAGGAGAGAAAATGAGTCTAAGAAAAGGACTTGCTCTAGTAATGGTTGCCGCATTCGGTCTTGGTAGTTTACTACCGGCTAGCGCTGCTGTTACTATCAGCTCGACAAATACTACTTCGTCAACGTTGGCAGCATACGTGCTTCCAGGTAATAGCACAGCGTCAAATATTCTTACCCAGAATATTAACGCGACGTCATCTTCAACAGAGGCGGCTAAAAATTTAACTTCTACTTTACTAACAACGGTTGCTAACGGTGAAGTTGCTAATACTTCTACTTTAGAAGTTACTGTAGCTGCTGCTGGTCAGAAACTATACACTGACATTCAGCCAGCATTCACTGGTTCTAACCAAACCCAGAACTGGAACGTTGTAGTTTGCGAAACTGCAGCAGCTGGTTTTACAACTGGTCAAGATTTCTTTATCGCTCTTCCAAGTGGTTGGGATCTTAACTTAGAGAACGGAGGTACTGCTTTTGCTAGTACTGACATTCCTAAAGTATTTACTACATCTACTTCTAACGGTTTAACTCTTGTTGCAGCAGCGGCAGCTGATGCTCAAGAAAAATCATCAACGCTTAGAGCTGGTGTGGCTGTACATATCAATGACAACGGTACTGATACTGTAGCTGCTAATAGATCTTGTTTTTCTGTTAACTTACAGCACGAAAATATAATTGCTCCAGCTGCTTCAAGCACTGCTGCAACTATTAACGTTTACACATTTAATGGAACTACTACTTCAGCAACTGATGGTATTGTTCCTTTAGCTGGTACTACTACCACTACAGATCTTCCTTTCGCTGCTAGCATTCTTGATAGCGCGGTAACGGTTGGTCTAGCTAATGGTACTAATTTAGTGTCTTCATCTTTAAGAACAGGTGCTACTTTAGCTGTAAGTACTGAAGCTCAAACTCAAGCTGAGCTTATTGCTGATGGTGCTATTCAACAAACTCAATTAGGTACTCAGTCTTCTGTACTTCGTTACAGATCACAGCTTGGTGATAGCAAAATCCCTGGTTTAGTAATTACTGAGTCACATGTTGGTGCTTGGAACCTAGTTAATGGTCCTAGTGCTGTTAGACCTGCTAGCACTTTACCTAATAACGGTGCGACGCTTGTTTACGCAGCTAATGCTGATACTTTAGCTGGTAACGGATCTTACCTTGTAGTTACTTGTGAATCTAATGGTGCTACTGCTCACTTAGATAACGGTACTTTAGCTGTTATTCCACTTGGTACTGATCTTGATGTGGATATTAGCGAAACTACAGTTAACTCTGATGGTCAGCTTATCGTTAACATAGGTAGACGTACTGGTTCGCTTGTTGACCCTAACACTGTGGCTTCTAAGTTACTTGTTACAGGTTTAACATTCGTTAATGGTCTTACTGGAACTACAACAGCTAGTGCTGGTACTGTAGAGTGCCGTGGTCAAGCTCGTAGACAGTCATTCGTGGCTGGAAGCGTTCTTGCTAATGGTCATTTGCTAGAAACTCTTGCTGGTGCTGAAGCTACTACTAATGGTGGTACTGCAGGAACTGCTAAGTTCGTAGCTCTTTACACATCTAACGGTGGCGACACTGTGTTCCCTAAATGGTCTAGAAGCCAAGGTGTTACTGGTGGTTCAGAAGCTGCCTTAAACGCTAATGGTGCTGGTACTATCGTAGGTAACGCTAACTACTTCTCAACATTTACAGGTACTACTATCGGTTCAGCTTCAGTGCTTAACGCTACTACAGCGCTTAAATCACTTAAGACTGCTACTCAGTACGGTGTAGCTGTGGCTTCATTGCCATCTGCTAGCTCTGTATCTGGTGATACTGATAAGTTGGTAACTATTACTATTGCTGAGAACAGTCTAAGTCCAGGTTTACCTGTGACTGCGACTGTAGCTACTGCTGGTGATGGTACTGCTGATAGCGTGACTGGTCTTGCTGGATCTAATGGTTCAGTTAAGTTAGCTGTTCGTGCTAGAGCTGGTGCTACTATCAACCTTACATCTCCATCTATTAACACAACCAATGGTAATGGTGCTTTAGCTATCACAGCTACTGCTGCTACTATCACTCCATCATTCACAAGCACAGCAATCACTTCTGAGTTCGATGGTGCAGATGGTTTCGTTAAGCGCGGTAGCCAAGCGTTACTTGTGTTCACTGTAAACTCAACTAACACTATTGGATTCACATTCAGTGATGAAGTAGCTAATGCTGATGTTAACGGTGCTGAAGTAATCAGATTCGGTACTACTGATAAGTATGCTGCTCTAGTTAGACCAGGTGCTGGTGCGTTCACATTAACTGTGGATGTTGACGGTACTTCAGTTACTAAAGCTATTACGATCGGTACCGTATTCGCTTCAATTAGTACAACTTCATTCCCACCTAACGGTAAGATCACACTTTCTGATAAGCGTGCTACTAAAGGAACTATCTTGTTCAGAGCAGCAAGAAACAAATTCCTTGACAGCACTCGCGTATTTGAAGTTGATGCTGATGGTGTAGTTACTGAAGCTAACGTAAGCCTCAAGAACAAGAAGACCGTTGCGTCAATCGATGCTTCAGATGATACAGAGTTCGTCTGTGTAACATCTGAGCGTCAGACTGACTGCTTCGATGTTCGCTAAGACTTCGTCAATAAGACTCATTTAGAGCAAGTCAAAAACTGAAGCCCGCCCCTTAAAAGGTGGGCTTCTTTTTTTAGCAAAAACGTGCCCGACGGCACGTTTTTGCGCTGCCGTGGGCGAGTGCAAAATTTCAACTTTGCTCTCGTAATTGACAGCGCATAATCGACACCAACGTGTCGATTATGCTATGCCTTGTTCTTGGCGCTTATGAAAGCGGTCTGGGGGCAGGATAAGGCAATAATACGCTAAAATAGATACTTATATGAGTTCAACAATTGAAGTAGTAGTAGCCCGCGAAATCCTTGATAGTAGAGGTAATCCCACTGTAGAAGTAGATGTCTATCTGGAAGATGGCAGCATGGGTAGGGCAGCGGTGCCTAGCGGGGCGAGCACAGGAGCATTCGAGGCTTGTGAGCTGAAGGATGAAGACAAGAAGCGCTATGGCGGCAAGGGCGTCACTAAGGCTGTCTCCAATGTTAATCAGATTATCTCGTCTGAGGTTATTGGCATAGACGCGACCCAGCAAGCTGACCTCGATGATATTTTAATCAAACTTGATGGTACTGAGAACAAATCTAAGCTTGGTGCTAATGCGATCTTAGGTGTGAGCCTAGCGGCAGCGAAGGCAGCGGCTGAGTCTTGCGGATTACCACTCTATAGTTATCTGGGCGGACCTAACGCGCGCACACTTCCTGTGCCGATGATGAATATTCTTAATGGCGGCAAGCATGCGCTTGATAGCGTGGACTTACAAGAATTCATGGTGATGCCAACAGGGGCTAGCAGTTTCTCAGAAGGTTTGCGTTGGGGTACAGAGATTTATCATGCACTGAAATCTGTACTGAAGAAACAAGGTTACTCAACTAGCGTGGGTGATGAAGGTGGTTTTGCCCCTAGCCTGAAAGCTAATAGACAAGCACTAGATGTGATCTTAGAAGCTGTTGCTCTTGCAGGCTTCAAAGCTGGTACTGACGTGCAACTAGCGATAGATGGTGCTTGCACAGAATTATATGATATTAAGACTGGTAAATATAATCTAGAGAAAGAAGGTAAACAACTTACTGGCGCTCAGATGGTAGATTTCTTCGCTGAGTGGGTGAGAGATTACCCGATTATATCTATTGAAGATGGTTTCTCAGAGGATGATTGGGAAACTTGGCAGCTAGCGACAGAGAAGCTGGGTGATAAGGTGCAGTTAGTTGGTGATGATTTATTCGTGACTAATACCAAGCGTCTTGAGCGTGGCATAGGTTCTAATACTGCTAATAGTATTCTAATTAAAGTTAATCAGATCGGTACTTTGACTGAGACTCTAAACGCTATTGAGATGGCGAAGATGGCTAGATACACAGCTGTGATCTCGCATAGATCTGGTGAGACTGAAGATAGCACTATCGCTGATATAGCGGTGGCTGTGAATGCTGGTCAAATCAAAACCGGCGCCCCATGCCGCACTGACAGGGTTGCAAAATATAATCAATTACTTCGCATAGAAGAAGAATTGGGCGCGCAAGCTAAATACCTAGGACGCAAAGCGTTCTACAATCTCGGCAACGATAATCAGTGTAAGCAAACAGTTAATGCCTAATGATAATTTAGTGGTGGCGGTAATACCTGCTCGCTATGAGAGTACTAGGCTCCCGCGCAAGCTTTTGCTTGACCTAGGCGGTAAAACTATATTGCAGCGCACCTACGAGCAGGTGCTTAAATCTAAGCATCTTAGTAAAGTGGTGATAGCTGTCGATGACCAGAGATTATTAGATGCAGCGTTGAGTTTTGGGGCTGAAGCCTATATGACTAGCCTGGATCATCAGAGCGGTACTGATCGCATTGCTGAACTTGCTCGCTTAAACCCTGACTGGCAGCTGATTGTAAACGTTCAAGGAGATGAACCGTTTATCGATCCTAAGGATATAGATAAAGCATTAGAACCTTTTGTTACTGACCCGCAGCTTGCTATGTCTAGTCTTTATTATGAGATTACAGAACAAGAAGATATAGAGAACCCAGCACACGTTAAAGTAGTTACTGACCTGAATGGTTTTGCTATGTATTTCTCGCGCGCGGTGATTCCTTATGAGCGCGATAGAATTTTGCGCGGGGATAAAGTGGGGATCGCGTATAAGAAGCACATAGGACTTTATGCTTATCGCCGTGATACCTTGCTCACTCTCGCTTCTCTGTCAGCGAGCCAGCTTGAGAAAACCGAAAGACTAGAACAGCTGCGTGCGCTAGAGAACGGCATTAAAATACGCATGCTAGAAGTTAAGTCGGCGCCGATAGGAATCGACACTGAAGCTGATTATCAGTTGGCTTTAATTCGTCATTGTGAGTTAACGTCATCCTGAGTGGTGTTATTAACGTCATCCTGAGTGGTGTTGTTAACGTCATCCTGAGCGTAGCGAAGGATCCCTAAGTGTATAATTAAGTCTCTCATAGGGGGACAACAATGCAAAGCAAGGTGCCAGTCGTGTACATGATGTCTAATCGTCGTCAAGGAACAATCTATGTTGGTGTTACGACCAATATCATTAAAAGAATCTTTGATCATAAATCCAAATTAATTAAAGGGTTTACGAGTACCTATAATTTACATCAACTTGTTTACTATGAAATACATAGCAGCGTAGAGCTTGCTATAAGAAGAGAAAAATATTTGAAGGGTAAACTTAGAAATTATAAAATTCAATTAATAGAGTCTATAAATCCAGAATGGATTGATCTTTATCCTGAAGTTTGTAAATATTAGTTTAGTACATGGGGATCCTTCGCTTCGCGAGGGATAGCAAAAAGGTGACTTGCGTCACGTTTTTGCGCTTTAAATTATGAGTGTAAAATCCATGGTTGGGGATCCTTCGCTTCGCTCAGGATGACAGCATATCGCTCAGGATGACAGCATATCGCTCAGGATGACAGCATATCGCTCAGGATGACAGCATATCGCTCACCATGACAGCATATCTTCCGGTAGCGCTGCATTTAGCTTTAGAACTCGTCCAGTAAAAGGATGTTGAAGTTCTAGGCTCGCAGCGTGTAGTAAGTGCCGCGCCGCGCTAACGCTAGATTGGAAGTTATCACAGTAGAAAGTGTCACCGAGTATAGGATGCCCCATGCCTTTCATTTGCACTCGCAATTGGTGAGTACGACCGGTCTTAGGCATTAGCCGTACGTGAGTTAAGCGTTTCTTCGGATAAGTTTTAATCACTTCATAATCGGTGATAGCGGTTTTGTATTTTTTGCGGATTAGGAAATTCTCGAAGTCAATATTAGTATCTTCGTTGTTATCACGTTTGCGTTCGAGATATTCTTTATATAGCTTGCGAGCTTGGTTCTCTGTGGTAGATGACCAACGCTGCCAGCCGCGACCTTGTTTATCAAGGCGCATATAAGTAGTGAGATGTCCTTTAGCTTGCTCTAGAACCCCGTCGACGATTGCTTCATAGTTTTTGCAGATTTCTTTATCAGCGAAAAGCTCATTAAGTTTGCGCGTAGCTTCTTCAGTCTTAGCGAAAATAATCACACCACTAGTGTTTTTATCAAGGCGGTGCACTGGCTGCAATCTACTACGCCCATCACGCTCGCGCAAATAATTATCCAGCTCGCCATGCAGGTGGACTTTGTCTTTACCTTCGGTGGCGAGTGTCGGATAGCCGCCTTCTTTGTTATAGATGATGAGGTATTCATCCTCGAATAATATGCGCTCAGGGCTTATAACTAAGCGGGCTTGTGCTTCTGGTCTAATGCCTGAGTAGCTAACTTTATCGACACTAAGATCTAGTCGGCGAGTTGCGAAACGCTCGATTTTGCCATTGACTTTGCAAGCACCCTGCTCTAGAGCGCGCTTAATGATGCGGCTGCTGAGGTCAGGGTATTTGTCGCGCAAATAGTCTTTGAGTTTGATACTCTTAGAGTGCTTTTTAGCGGTCATAGTGAGCTTTATAGCACGCTTTATGACTGTGCTTATCTTAAGTTTAAGTATCATTTAAGGCTCTGTTGTCGGATTGATTATATACTAGGTATATGGCTAACAATCCACCCGACAATGCTGTCAACCCGGATAACCAAGAATTAGAAGATGATGTCTTGGATCCCTCTGGTCGCTCTGCTTACGCCAAACTTAAATTTAAACCTGGTGCTGAATATCCTAAGTTCACTCTTAACGGTAAAACTTGTTATAACGCGGCTTCGTGCTTCTACCTCAGTCGCAAGCAGGGTCTTAGTTCTGCCAAGATCGATGATACTCTTTTGTCATATTTAGATACTTGCAAACGTGAGATTACTATGGAGATCCCACTGCGCAAAGACGACGGGACTCTGATGCCGATTCAAGCCTACAGGGTGCAACACAACAATGCGCGCGGACCTTTTAAAGGTGGATTGCGTTTTCATGAGGATGTTAATCTAGCTGAGATTCGTGAGATGGCGAATATCATGACTTGGAAATGTGCACTAGTCGATATTCCTTTCGGTGGTGCTAAAGGCGGAGCGGCAGTAAATCCCAAGAAACTTTCTACTCATGAACTGCGCAGACTTACTAAAGCTCTAGTTGCGCACCTTGGTGATAATATTGGTCCGCATATAGATGTGCCAGCTCCTGACGTGAATACTAATCCACAAATTATGGCGTGGATTTATGACGAGTTCGCCAAAAGCCATTCTGATGCGCCTTTGGCAGTAGTGACTGGTAAACCTATAGAACTTGGTGGCTCGCAAGGGCGCCTCGAAGCGACTGGTCGCGGAGTGGCTATTGTACTGCGCGAGGCTTGCAAGCATCTAAAAGTAGATATCGCGAAGCAGCGTGTTGCGATTCAAGGATTTGGTAATGTGGGATATTTTGCGGCGAGTATTTTGCGCCGAGAGTATGGTTCTAAGATAGTAGGTATCAGTAACGAGACCGGTGCGATTTATAACGAGAAGGGCATAGATGTAGAAGATCTCTATCAATATAGTCTTGCTAATCGTGGAGATTTTAGTGGTTATAAAGGTGGCAAAGCTATTCCACGTGATGAGCTACTGATCTGTGATTGCGATGTTTTGATTCCAGCGGCGCTTTCTAATTGTCTTACTCGCGAAGTTGCTAAACAAACTAACGCCAAGATAGTAGTTGAAGCCGCGAACGGTCCTACTACTGGTGGTGGTAACGAGGTATTGTATAAGAAAAATATATTTGTAATTCCTAGTTTGCTTGCTAATGCTGGCGGCGTGGTGGCGAGTTACTTCGAATGGGTACAGAATTTGCAGCAGTTCTACTGGTCGCGCGAAAAAGTTATAGAAGAACTTGAGAAGCGCATGGTCACCGCGTTCACTGATGTGGTGAATCTCTCTGTTGAGAAGAAGATTTGTACTAGGCAGGCGGCGCATCATATTGCTTTAGAGAGAGTGGCGACGGCGGCGATATTGAGAGGATTTTAGTCCACGCGGCGTTATAAACGGTGCACTTGTGGTGGAGAGCGCAAAATCGACACCGATGTGTCGATTTTGCTATAGTTTTATCTTATGCTTGCAATACCACAATTTACATCTGTTCTGGCGCGTATGTCTGGAGCAAGAGAAGCTTTACCAAAACTAGATCAATCAATACGAGATGAATTTACTGGAGTTCAGCCAGTTTCTAATATATTAGAGCTCAAACGTGCAGATGGCAGATCATTAGCAGATCATAATTTTTCAACGAGACATATTGGGTTAAAGGTTACAAGAGCAGCAAGAGGTTTTGTTGAAGCAACTTTAGTTGTTGATGCAGACTATGTGAATGGATATGACTTAAAGCGAGATGGACAACCTTTAAAGGTTTGTCATGGTGGTGTAAAGGCTACTGCTTGCGATACGGTTGCGGCTTTGGCGGGAGAAACTCTTTGTAATAAGGAGAGTGATGTTGCTGTTAATGTGAACATGTTTACGCAGTTCTTCGAACCTGCTCAAGTAGGAGATCAGCTTACTTTTAGAGCAGTTGTATCAAATCTCAAAAAACTTCCAACGGAGCGACCGGAGGTTCTAGTAACAATAACTAGAAATGGTAAACAAATTGGTTATGCTAAAGGTGAGGTAGCTATAGTTAATAAAGTAAAATTAGCTAATAGTTTTGCAGGGTAGGTTTAAGCTAAACCATTTTTGCTTGGTGAAGCGCATGTTGGCGTGTGGCTTGCTCTATACCTGTGCGTTTTATTCTTGAGAAACCCAAGCTTACTTTGTCTAGATTAACAGCAGTCACAGATATTGAGCCATTGCCATTAGGATGTTTCACCGATTCAATTTTTTCAAATCTCCTTGGTATTAAGCTTTCACGGTCTAAGTGGCGAAGACTTAAGGCAGTGCCAGGATCTAATTTCTTAGCACCATTAATAAACCTTAGATAGTCGTAAGCTTGAGTATGTTTCCCTCTTGCTTCTAAATGGCGCACTATTAAAATATCTCTTGAATCAGCTTTTGTTAGTTCAATTAATTTTTGATCAGGTATAAACTGTTGTTTTGTTGTGTATCCATATTCCGGTTTGTGCTTTCTTAGTTTCTCTGCAAGTTTAAGTGCTGCCTTCTCCTCGGCTTCAATAGCTGTTGAGAGTTTTCTAGTTGTTGTATCTTGATGTAAATGGGTTAATCTACCTTGAGGGATAATTCTTTCTTCAATGCCCTGTTGCATAGCGCCTTCTATAGGATGAGGACGATTAAGAGCCCCGTTGCTCATACTAGTTAAAAGAGCTGCTAGGGTAAGTGCTGTTGCGGAGGGTGTTGTTTTCATATTATTTCTTTTTTACGCAGTACAATCCCAGCCTTAGTAAGCCAAACGGAAACAACCATTGACTTATGGCTTGGCACGGACCTTGTACTGAGCTAAAAGGAATCTTATCCAATCATTAAATTTTTGTAAACCCCCCTTGTATCTGTATGAGCTCTGTGCTAATATAAATATATGAGTCATATATAAGTAAAGGCTCTAAATTAAGGGATTTGCGGGGCAAATCCTAGTAGAATCAAGGGAGAGAGAAAATGGCTAAGGTAATAAAGGACAGTAAAGACATGGCAAATGAACTAAATAGCAAAAAAGAAAGAATGCAGGCTCTCAATTTAACACTGGGACAAATCGAAAAGAATTTTGGTAAGGGATCAGTGATGCGCTTAGGTGATAAACCGGCGGTGCAGTTAGATGTAGTGCCGACAGGAGCTCTAAGTCTAGATTTGGCTCTTGGAGTTGGTGGTATTCCACGCGGACGTATTATAGAGATCTATGGACCTGAGTCCTCTGGTAAAACTACACTCGCTATGAGTATCTGCGCTCAAGTGCAGAAAAAAGGTGGAGTGGCAGCTATCGTAGATGCTGAGCACGCGCTCGATCCAGTCTACGCTAAAGCTATCGGTGTGAATACTGATGATCTACTTGTAGCGCAGCCTGATACTGGCGAGCAAGCACTAGAGATTTGCGAGCAGTTAGTACGCTCGGCTGCTGTAGATATAGTAGTAATCGATTCAGTAGCGGCATTAGTACCGAAAGCAGAAATAGATGGAGAGATGGGTGACCAACTTCCCGGTCTACAAGCACGTTTGATGTCACAGGCTCTGCGTAAGCTTACTGGTATAGTTTCTAAAACTAATACTATAGTGATATTCATTAACCAGATCCGTTACAAGATCGGTGTGATGTATGGATCACCAGAAACTACCAGTGGTGGTAACTCGCTGAAATTTTACTCAAGCGTGCGTATGGATATACGTAGAGTTGAGACTATTAAGCGCGAAGGTGAGCAAGTAGGTAATCACGTCAAAGTGAAAATCGTTAAAAACAAAGTTGCGCCTCCATTTAAGCAAGCGGAGTTCGATATTATTTTCGGTAAAGGCGTTGATAGTGATGGTTGTATTTTCGATGCGGCTGTTCTACTTGGCATCATAGTTAAAGCTGGTGCTTGGTATAGCTATAACGATGAGAAAATCGGTCAAGGTCGCGAGAATTCTATCGCTTTCTTGAAGACTCAACCGAAATTACTTGAAGTAATTGAGCTTAAAGTACATGCTGAGATTTCTGCTAGAAATGCTGCCCAGAGTGGTTTTGAAATGGCTGATTTCTCTGGTATGGATGACACAGAATCTGAAGATGACGAAGATGATGGTGTAGTCACTGAAGAAGAAGCATTACTAAACTAATTAATTTGAGGCGGCGCATCTGTCCCCCTGCGCCGCTCCTAAATTCACGGCTTAAGCAAGACCGAGTGAAGCGGAATTCCTCCCCGCTATTGGTCATAGCTTTCGAGCCCTCAGCTGTGGGCTCGCCAATCTCAATAGACCTCACTATCTTAAATGGATGGTGGGGTCTGTTGTTTGTCCGGCGGTGATAGTACGAGTTTCTGGTCTATTCCAGCTCGGAGCAGAGAGCTCTTGTTTAGCTTTGATTATTGCTTCATCATCATTAACAATAGCAGCACCTTTATTTTCAAATTTATAAATAGGTGCTTTGATTATTCTAAGAATTTCAGTTTCCAAGTCGGTTAAGCTTTTATTTGTTACTTTGATTTTATTAAAGACAACATCATTTTCTTTTTCTAATTTTTTAGGTACTTGCATATTTCGTCGTGAGGATTTGGCGTCTAAAGCTACTTGGTAAGGCTGTCCATCGGGTCCGTTTACGGTAATGAAAAAATCTATTCCGTTTTTATCGGCGAATTCGAAATGATTAGTTTTGAAGTAGTCTAAAATTATTCCTTTCAGTTTCATTCTATTTAAAACAAGTTCGAGTCGTTTTTCATGAGCATTGCCGACAGTATATATTTGACGAGTACATCTTGCTTTTTCAAGGGGTGTAAGTGCTGGTGATAAGAGTCTACTAGAGTTCTCATCTACGGGTTCTAGGGCTTCCTTAATTCTCAAGCC
>CAZQXM010000029.1:0-14647 GCA_964597205.1 uncultured Gammaproteobacteria bacterium | reverse complement strand
ATCGCCATACACGAGTTAGTGGTACCTAAGTCTATACCTAATACTTTGCCTTGAATTTTCTTTTCTGCCATAGTGAGGTTGATTATAGCACTGGCAAATCGCTTACTGGGGGCAGCTTTAGAATGTTTTAGCGAGCTAAGATTCCTTGAAAATTTTCTCAATTTTTAGTTGAGATTTGCTAAAATCAAAAGCCTTAAAAGGGGATACACAATATGTCACGTAAAGAATTAAATCAAGTAGTACTAGTCGGAAGAGTTGGTAAAGATCCAGAAATTAAATATTTCGAGTCAGGGACTAGCATGGCGATGTTTTCACTCGCTATCAATCGTCCAACCAAAGACAAAAAAACCGATTGGTTTGATATTAAACTTTGGGGTCGCCAAGCAGAGATAGCTGGAGAGTATGTACGCAAAGGCTCGCTGATTGGAATTGAAGGTAATTTAGATTTCGATAGTTGGAACGATAAAACTACAGGTGAACTGCAAGTTAAGCCAGTTATTCTTGGTAGTAACTTACGTCTATTAGGTGGGCGTAATGATAATCAGGTGGCTGAGAATAATTAACTAAACTAAACAATAGGGGACAATATGAAATCAAACGATCAAATAAAATTTGAGGCAGAGAGCTGCAGGTTTGTTGCGTTTATTGTAGGGACACCAGCTGGCAAAATAATTCTAGAAGACTTCACTGAGGGGATACGAGATCACTCCGATGTATTAGCTTTGAGAGTCTTCACATTGCTTGGCAGCTGGTTACTCTATCTTTACTTTATGAAGAGGTCTGTTAGGATAATGGAAGGAGTTAGGTCATGAGCATTAACAATGAAGAACTTTTTCAATTGGTTTATGGCTTTATACTACTTATTGCCTTTGACCTGAGTTTCTCACATCAAGGATGGGAAATGGAACAAGATGATGAGTCACCTAACAAACCTCAATACAAAAACTTTTTGGATTTCTGGTTAAGCATACATATGCTGCCTAGATTGAAATAAAGAATAGTTAGCTCGCAATAACCATGGCTATAACCATAGTCTCTTCATGACTAACAGATATAGCCCAGTGTTTGAGGCTTAGCTCTTCAGCACGTTTAAGGGCAGTGCCAGTGAGTTGGACACTAGGTGCGTCATTAGCATCACGCAGTATCTCTATGTCTTGGAAACTTACATGCTTGCCAATGCCAGTGCCGAGTAGCTTAGCAACTGCTTCTTTAGCAGCGTAGCGACCAGTAAGTCTATAGAGAAATAATTTTTTAGAGCTGGTGACGTAGTCTTTCTCTTTAGGAGTAAGAATGCGATCTAAGAACTTCTCACCAAATTCCTTGTAGACTTTGGCGATGCGCTTGGGGTTGCAGAGGTCGGTGCCGACACGGAAGGACATAAGCTAAATACTAACATTTGCGCGAGTAGATTGATTAATGGCGCTAAAGCAATCCGCATAAGTGTCGTAGCTACTATGCTTCAGCCCAAGTTTCTCAGCAGTCTCATCCAGTACAGTGGTATTTTCGCGAATAGTTATTAATTCTATGCCAAGTTTTTGAGCTGAATGCATTGGCACTCCATCGCAGCTGTCATAAGGAACTATTAAATGTTGTAAATCACGAGCATGAATCATGTTATTAACTGGATTGATTTCAGGCATCGCTTCAAGACATTTAATCACTGAAGGTAAATAACTAAAACCCAAATACTCAGCAGCTACTCGCGGAGCTACCACGCCCTGGTGTGACGCGACTTTACTAAAGATTGGCGCATGTGCTGAAGGTACTAAGAACTTAGAAGATACTAGGTGTGAGATTTGCGCCTCGATTAGTCCGATAGGATCTGCGCCACTACCATTGATATAGAGAGAGTTGTCACCATCTGGTAATAAACAAACTATCGCTAGCGCTGTAGCTCCAGCTTCTAATGCGCGCGCTGAAGCTTCTAATAAAGTCTCGGGATTATTAATGCGTTCTAAATCTGAACCGACAGGCGCGTCTGTGAAAAAAATCTCAGGAATAATATCAGAACCATAAACATGAGTAGCAGCAGAAATAACATTCTGAGTGATCTCACGCTGCTCAAGCGGCGATCCGGAGTCCATCACTACAGCGATTCGATGTTTAACCCTCTGCTTAGATATTGCTATTTTTTCTTGAAAAAACATATCAAGTAAAGCACCTTCAAGCACTAAGACATTAGGCGCGATATCGGTGAACATTGCAGCATTAACTACATTAGGGTGGGTGATTAGTATTTCTGAAATAGCTGCGAGCTGCTTACAGACGGAGTTAGCATCACCGGCGTAGCCACCGATTATGGCGCCGATGCCCGTCGGGACGATCATGCAGTTAATATTAGCTTTCGATGTCATTGCGATGAGCGAAGCGACGAAGCAATCCCCAGACTTCACACTAGATATATTCTACGTCATTGCAAGCAAACTTTTTACACTCGCCAATTAGAGGGCAGCAGGAGAGGATTCAACACTTATCAAAGGAATGTGGAATGTGGAGGGTACGACCCTTATCCGATGACTACCCGAATAACTTAGTTTCCTTAATATTAAAAGTCTTAACTAATGAGAACAACAAAGTTTTAGTTACGAATAGCGAACTCACCAAGCTCAGTCCCACACCGATTAAGAGTGTAACTGCGAAACCTTTTACTACGCCTGTTCCAAACATAATTAGAACCAAGCAAACAATAGCCGTGTTCATATTGCTATCGAAGATACTTGAATAAGCTCTATCAAATCCATCTTTAATAGAGACGAATACTGATTTACCTTGGCGCATTTCTTCTTTGGCACGCTCAAAAATCAGAATATTAGCATCAACAGCCATACCAATACTAAGGATGAAACCAGCTATGCCAGCAAGAGTAAGAGTGACCATCTCTTGGAACACAGCAAGTGACATCAAAACATAAATCGATAAAGCAATCGCTGCGATCATACCAGGTAGTCTGTAGAGCAAGAGCATGAATATAACTATGCTCGCAAAGCCCCAAATACCAGCTTGTAAACTCTTGTTAATAGACTCTTGCCCCATGGTTGCACCGATAGAACGCTCTTGAAGAATATTCACAGGAACAGGAAGAGCACCAGCATTAAGTTGCACAGCTAAATCTTGTGCTTGCTCAGCTGTGAAATTACCACTGATCTCACCAGTACCACCAGTGATAGCTGATCTAACAATAGGAGCTGAAATTTTATTACCATCCAAGAAAATTCCTAATGGCTTATCAATGAGTCTTGCTGTAAGCTCACCGAAAGCACGAGCCGCATCAGGTTGTAACTCGAAAGCAATAGCCCAATTGCCAGGAGTAGCTCCAGCAGCAACATTCGCGCGCTTAAGGTTAGCTCCTGTAATGCCAGTCTCCACCCAAGTATCAGCATTGAGATCTGTTAGTTCTTTAAATTCCAGATTTGCTGTAGCAAGTAATCTGCGCTTAACGACGTCAGGATTAGCACCAGGAACTTCCACAAGAATACGATCCTTACCAACTTGCTGCACTATGGCTTCTGTAGTACCAGAAGCGTTTACTCTGTTTTCAAATACTTTTACAAGCCCGCGCATAACTTCTGGAGTGATTTCTTGTACTTGCTTAGTAGGTTTAGCTTGGAACTCGAACTGCGCCCCACCAACTAAATCAAGACCTAGCTTGAGGTGAGAATAAATATCAAAACTTTCAAGAGACGCAACTAATTGTTTGCCTTTTCTATCTTCAAGCGCTTCAAGGATTTTTTGCGCTTCTTCCATACTGGTATTAGCGTCAACCGTAACGACTTCATCACTAAGTGTCGCTTGATTAACAGCATCAGGCAATTTAGGCTTAAACTCAAACAAACTAAAAGCAGCAATCAGCACCAAGCCGATCACCATAAGTACCCTACTATTCTCTTTAATGAAATTCATACGCCTTTCATTATATAGCAGAATCGACCCCGACGGGTCGATTCTGCGCTGCTGTGGGCGAATGCACAGACCATTTGAAAACAAATCTATGAGAGCATTCTAGAGATATAGATTGTGTTTTTCGGACAATGATTAATTATGTCCTGATATATAACATCAGGGTCCTGATCCTTGCCAACGAAGCCAATAACTGTAGAACCAGAACCACTTAGCAACGCTTGTGCGCAACCTAATTCTAGTAATTTAGATTTAAGTTTTTTAAGCTCCGGGTAATCTCTAAACACGGTTTTTTCAAAACTATTAAAGTAAGGGGTGCTTGATTGATGATTCTCTAATTCTGGCGAGAGCTTAGCGTACGCCTCAGCAGTATTCACACCAAAATTAGGTTTCACCAGAATTACTTGCTCATAGTCATCATAAGTGGATAAGTCTTTCGCTATAAACTTCTCTCCACGTCCTTCAGCATAAGCACGTGGTTGCTGTAGAGACTGCAAGCAGAATGGAACATCAGAACCTAGTTCTAAAGCCATCTCTAAGAGCTGCTCTTGCGAGACTTCACAATTAAAATTCTCTTTAATAAATCTATTAAGCACCCTAAGAGTAGCAGCAGCATTAGTACTACCACCAGCAAGCCCAGCCTCTAATGGAATCTTCTTATCGATGAACACACTTATTTCTACGCGTGAGACTTGCTCAACCACCGGCTCTGGCAAAGATGTAAAAAACACCTCTACAGCTTTTACTACGGAATTATTCACCGCTAAATCACGCACTGTATCATTGTTAGAATCTAAGGTGATTTCGAAATCTACTTCTTCAGAGATTCTATCTTTGCTAGACTCCATCAATATCTCAAAAGTAAGATAGTCCATCAGATCTATCACTTGAAACACCGTTCTTAGATCGTGATATTTAGCATCAGGTTCTTTAGGCAGAACTTCGAGGTAGAGATTAATCTTGGCAGGGGCGGTTTCGAGGTAGACGGCTTTTTTGATCATGAGATTTAGTAAGCAATGCTTATTGTGCCACCCCCAGCGATCAAGCATGTTATCTTATCAACTTTTCATGTTTTACCGAGGGTATGATATAAATCCAATAGCAAAAGTGCCTCTTGGTTTGCTAAAATAAAGTTTTTATTATCATGAGTAAAGTAATCATCACCACAAGCGCAGACCCGAATATCCAGCGTGCCTCACTAAAACCTATACAAACAGCTATAGAAGCTGCAGAAAAAGCAACCCGTACGAAATTAGAACAAATAATTATTCCACCAGTAAATTTCAATTCAACAGACACTGCAAGAAAAGTTCTTGAGGGTATTTCAACAACAGCGCCTTCAGAGAAAGTTTTTGTAATCAATGCTCCTAACGAGAGCGCCTTAACCGCACCTATCATTAAAGAACTAAGTTCACTACTCAAAGAAGGGAAAGAGTTAGCTGAAGTCTACATAGGAACTGCTGATACTCAATTTGAGGAAGGTGAACCTCAACCACCCGGCATGATGTCAGCAATAACTCAACTAACGACTCAACGATTAGATGCTCTTGCAACTCGAATTTATAGCAACAGTCTGCTTATACCAGATTCTGCTAAAGGCTTTGTAGCCGATTTAACCAAAGTTCGTAACATGGACGAAAGTGTAATTCCTGAAATTACTGAATGGCTCACTACCGCAATTCGCACCCCTATACGCCAACGAACCACAGCTTAGTAAAGATCTTCAAGCTCATCCAACTCTTTAGGATCTATCCCAACATCCTCTAGATCTTGATCTAAATTATCAGCGTAATTATTCTGCGGAGCAGCGCTACGAGCTTGGCTGATGCGAGCATCAGCAGCTTTTGCTGAGCTGAATCTGCCCATCTCGACAGCAGGTTCAGCATTGAGGCGCGCGCGCGGATAGTCGCCTTGGCTAGCTTTGAAATTGACCTTATCAACTTTCATGCCGAATTGATTGCCAACTACAATTAGTTCGCCTTGAGCGATAGGTTTATCACCTGGCGCCATCAAGACTAGCTTGCTATCGAGCAGCAGTCCCAGAGGTAATACTCCGCCAGCTTCTAACTCCATGAGTTTTTGCAGCGGCATGTTTACCGATTTGAACTGCGCGACTAACTCAACAGGTAAGTCGGTGAGCAGATCACTACTACGTTTGCTTTCTTCTACCATTTGCATTATCTCCAAATCATCATAATAAAACCCATCTCTCTCATCATCTGGAACTTGGACTTGAATATCCAGTGAATGAAAATCATCTTTAGTCCAAACAACGTGATTTAAATCACTATGTTCAAATACCAACAAATCACCATTCTCAAGGTGCTTAAGATCAGCAAAACTAATCTTGGTACGTCCAACAGTAAGGTCTATAGGTACTTTAACAGCAAAATCATGAGCGAGTTCATAGATATCCACTTTAGCCGTATGATCCGCTTTATTAGCAGGTCCTACGCTAGGCGGCACAGCAATAGCCAGATGACTTAATGCACCCTCGCCGAAGTCAAAAGCCCAAATGAGGTAAGTATAATTACCGCTAGCATTAGCGTCATATACGCGCCAATAATCGCGCCAATGATTCTCAAGCTCGATAAAGAAATTTTCGAATATTGCCATCTCAAGTTCAGAGAGAGTTTGTAAACGGAACTGTGAAGCACGCAAAGCTGCAACTGTATCACCAAGGGCGTTAGTGAGTAGATGCTCAACTAGATTTTTATTTAGCCTGAATTGCCCGCTTGCTTGTCCGAAACTATCCCACTCAGACACTAGACCACGCCAAGCATTATTGTCTATATCTTGGGTAACAGCAACTAAAGTCGTGCGTGCGTTAAGCCCCCAGAAGTCATTAAATAATTGTCCGATATTATATTTTTGTGCTGCCCACGCCGCGATATCTTCGCCAAGAGCATAGCGAGATTTATTAACTTCAAGGCCAAAAGCCTCGGTTATTTTTTGTGGTTGGTCAAGCATGGCACACCCCTCGCTTCCCCTCGAGAGTCTAGGTATTATTTACCCAGAACTAGCTCAGGCAGGCTATTTTCAAGATAAGAGTAATTGTCTAATGTATAATTATCATATGAAAATTTCACCAAGGGCTGTTAATTTATGGATTAACCACGGTGGTAAACTGCAAGCAGTAGTTCTTGCGATGATCTTACCTGTCACCTTATTAGCCCACAACATGGGATCTAAGGGCGTAAGTCCCGGAGATGAGACTGCTTTTAAATTTCAAGCTTTAACAGCTGAAGAAGAGAAACTTTATAGAATCTTGGTTAATCAAGCACTAGATCAAGGCGATACTCTTGATGAAGCCCTAAAGAAATCTTTTGAAAAATTTAGAGCCTTAAGGCGCGAACAAATTCAAGCTATGTCACAGAAATAACTAAATAAGACGCTTCTAAAAACTGTCAGCTAAAAATACCACTGGGTACAATGAATCTAGTAGATGATACTCCACTACTACGAAAAAGGCCGTCGCGGTGATCCGGTGGTGCTGTTTATACATGGCAGTGCTAGCGACGCTACAGTTTGGCTGAACGAGCTTAATATAGTAGCTTCACGTGGTTTTCATTGCATAGCGCTAGACTTGCGCGGACATGGTGAGACGCGCTCACTAATGCAACCCTTAGAGCATGTCAAACTCGACATCGATACTCACTTGGATGATGTGCAAGCAACACTAGATCATCTTGGGATTATTCGCACTCGTTTCAATAAAGACAAAGACCAAGATCAGTGGTTAACCACTGATAGAGAGCATAAAAAAATTATCATAGTTACTCATAGTTTCGGCGGCATGGTAGCAATTAACATCGCTGAACGCTATCCGGAATTGGTTGATAGACTGTGCTTGGTTTGCATGCCACCTAAACTAATATTTCCAATGAAAGAAATATTGAAATTCATAGTTGGTAAGCCACTTGAAATTATCCAAAAAAACTTAGAGTTCTTTCAATTCAGTCCTCTGCGCTCACGTTATAAATCATCTGTAACTACTAACGCGCATGTGCTTAGAGAGATTTATAAACACGTGCGCACTTGGAATAGTTTTCGTAAAACTGCGCGCATCCACTGTCAAGTACACTACGCAGCCGGTAGATTCGATCTAGTCGCCCCAGTATGGCTAATCTATCGCATGCATCAACGCACGCCTGGATCGACCTTCGAACTATTTAAATGGTCATCACACGCTCTAATGGAAGATGAGCCTGAGAAGTTTAGGACTTGGTTACTAACTTGTCTGAGCAGTGAAGTTAAAGAAAGTACTGAAGTTACGGCTGATATTCTTGGTGAGAAGTAGTACTAGTTTAATTTAGCCTTAGACCTAATAGCATTGAACTTCGTCAAAGCATTAATAGCTAAGCTGATTAGAAACGCACCTAATGAATGCCAAGCAAAACCAGTATAGAGAGTTTTTGCATGTGCTTTTTCGGCTTTATCTCTTAATTCAGGGTTGTCCTTGGTGGCTTTATAAATATGGTGAATAGAAGCTGGCTCAGGAAAACTCTGTTTACTATATTCTGGTTCTATCATTATGCCTTCAGGTTGTTTGAATTCTTGCGCAAGCTTCTTGTCAACAGCTTTAGCAATCACACCATTAGTAACTCTGTGTCCTAGCCACCAAGAAGGTAGTAGCGTCAAGAATTTAACTAGTCTTTCGGTGCGCTCTATCCAACCTTGAGCAGTCCAGAGATAACCAGACCATTTAGGCAAGGATGTAAAAGCAAACAATAAACCAAGTTTAGGAAAGACACCTCTAATGGTATCGATCTGATTAGCTGCAACCTTAAGTGTTTCTGATCTATTAGCTATTGGTGTTCTTTCGATTTTGTTGAGTAAATAATAGAGTACAGCTGGAGAAATAAAAGAACAGACTAGAGAAATTAATTTTTGACCCCAAGTAAATTCTCCAGCATCGCCAATTTTTTCACTCTCATCGTCATTAAGTTGTTTCTTGGTGCCGGTGAATCGATTTTCGCCAAGAACATACTTGCGAAACAATCTAACCATTAAGCCCATATTAGCCCAGAGAGAACCTTCCACAAAAGAATTAAGCAGTATGGTCTTTTTTTTGAGTTGATAAGCCTGCTGGCGCGCTTCCTCAGTGGCTTTGAAGTTATCACAGAATTGGTTAATCTTCTCAGCATCTGCTTTAGCTTTATCTGCTTGAGCAGGACTTAGACGACCTACTATATTAGCGATGTTGAGTTTATCAGTGACATCTTCTTCTTTAATACGAGCAATACCTTGCTGGAATTTTTCTTGGTCACGCAATTCTTCCATTGAAAAAAGCATTAATTGATCGGCGTGAGGGAGTAATTCTGGACTCAGTGTTGACCTAGCAATTACTCTAGAGAGAAACTTAATCAAGTTAGGTGAGAATAAAACAGAAGCGACATCGATGCTACCTTCAAATAAACTTTCTATAAATTTCTTGGGACCACGAAAGGCATCAGCCAGAACTTGTGGCAGAGTGTATGCACTAAGATCCAAAAAAGTTCTATATGTAGATTCACGTGAAGAAATAGCACTTGCCATATCCACCCAAATACTTTTAGGGAGGGCTGGCTGGCTTTCTATAACTGGCCTCGGGCTACTAGTCGCTTCAACTAAGCTTAGTGATGGGTTTATAGGAGCCAGGGTGGTCATTAGATATTATCTAAATAACGATTATAACATTACATATTGATAAGTTGATAGGCTAGGAAACCCACTAGTATCAAGGCATATATCCAAGATCCCACCTGAATTTCACGCATAACTTTATAGAAAATTCTAAGTAACCAATTACTCATATAAACTCGTTGATAGCTTTCACCAAGCTCGAGTGCGTGCGCGAAATCATTATTAGTAAGTATCAGTGTATGCAAAGGACGTACTGGATCTTCATAAAGTAGTGAGAGCTGTTGTCCACTTCTCATCTTAGTGCCGCTTGGTGAGTCGAGTACTTCTACCATCGCATCACGAAATGCTGAGTAACTAAAATATTTAGTGAGGAATTTAAAATTCACCCCTTCAGCTAAAGAGTTACCGTAATAACAAGGCTCAAGCGCATCATAGCCAGATTTAGAAGCACAATTAAAATCTGAAACCACAATGATCCCAGCAGGCGCGAGCAGTGCTAACCAGTTCTCTAAAACATGCAAAGCTTCATAGGGATAACTAACAGCTGAAGCCTGCGAGCCGAATCTAAAACATGATCGAAGCAATTCTAAATGCAAAGCAGGTATCTCATCAGTGAGATCCACCTCACGAAATTGATGGCGTTTGCGTATGCGCTTAATCCATTTACGTTCCGGCTTACCAGCGAGATATTTATCTATGCGTTTTTGATCATCATGAAGTGCAATATATTTTTCATAATACTTACCGTGCGATCGCACGAAAACTCGGATATGGAATTGATCGAGAAGGTAGTTGGCTAGAATCAAATTGAACTTAGGGATGGCTTCCCTGTTAACGACACGTAAAGTTGCATTATCGAGAGTGTCATAAATTGCATAACGCAGTTTCCCAGCTTCTTCTTCAGTCTTAAGCCTATTAGAGGCTTTCAATTCATCTATAGTACGCTGAGAGAAATCACTTAGATAGTAAGTTAGCTTATCGTAATACGGCAAATCTTCACGCTGAGAAATATCACGCATCGCCGTAATAAAATTACGGGCAAACTCACCGTAGCCAGCGCCTACCTCTAAGACATTAATCTTGTCAGTCTCTTGCAGTTTTAAGTTGTCTATAAATAAACGAGCCTTCTTATAAGCTTCGTCATAACTAGAAAGCCCAGAATAAGGCACCTCATTGCGCGCCCAAGCAGCAATTCCAGTCTCAAAAAAATAGCTACGATGAATCCGCCAAATTAGGGACTCATCGTAGCGTTTATAATCTTCTATACAGCTAAGTATGGGCTATTAGATTCTCTTATAACCGTCTTCAAAACCGCCAAGGTCTTGGTGAACAGTTAGATCATATAGACCTTCAGCAGTTGCAGTTACTAATCTAAAAGGAAGTTTTACAACAAACTCAAGACCATCAACTAACAAACCACCTGCTTTTTTCACGCAGCACTGTTTTTTATGACAGCATTTTGGTGATTTTCTACCTGAACCGTCAGCGAAAGCTGGACCTGCTGCAAGCAGAAGTACTAGAGCCGATATCATTGTCTTTTTCATCATAGAGACGAGTATAGGGCTAGTTAGTATCTTTGTAAAGTAGCTTGACGTTGAGTATTATTCTTTTAATAATCTTAGTAATTAAGACGGAGCGACGCGCTAAGATAATAGATGTATGAAAGGAATACCAATAACATTTTTAACTAAAAGACATGACCCCATTGCAATTGTTAAAAGGGCCGTAATGATCGCCAGCGAAGAAATACTTAATCTCGCGACATCAACTAATAGCGCTCAAATGCTAAATATGATTGAGGCGGAGACCAAAGCACTTGTACCATTTCTTCAGTACCTTCATGCTGCAAATGATGCCACTGGACAAATCACTCCACCATATGATCCAGGTTTTGATACTCAATTAAGTAATTTACGCGCTGCAGGTCTTAGTAAAACTGCAGATTTTATGCATAAATGGACGAGTTACCGTAGCAGGAATAACTTAATGAAAGATGGTTTACTTATTCATTTTTTCCCAACAGAAAAAGTTCAGCCTAAGAAGAAAACAACTAAAGCTACTCCAGCTTCAGGCAACACAAAATCAACAAGATCACAAACTAAGGTTTAATAACACCGGACAATGATCCGACCCTTCGACAGTATCTAACTGCTCAGCAGAAACTAAGTGTTTAAGCAAAGGCTCAGTAACATAGAAATAATCAATTCTCCAGCCTACGTTCCTGGCACGCGCTGCGGTGCGAAAACTCCACCATGTATATTTATTAGCAAGATCTGGATTGAAATGGCGGTAAGCATCTCTGAAGCCTAATTGTTCTAGTGAGTCTAAACGCTCACGCTCTATAGGCATAAAACCAGAGGTTTCTATATTCTCCTTAGGACGAGCAAGGTCAATCTCATGGTGCGCAGTATTAAAGTCACCAGTAATTACGATATTGGGCTGGGTTTTGACTTGCTCTTTAAGTATCTCGAGTAGATCGTCATAAAATTCGAGTTTAAATTTAAGACGCTCTGTACTTGCACCGCCATTAGGGAAATAAATATTATAAAGAACGAAATCTAATGAACCTAATTTATGGTGGCTTTGAATTACTCTGCCTTCGATGTCGTATTTATTATCGAAATCATCATCACCAGTACCGTGCCTAATACTAAGAGGCTTAGCTGCCTCGGAGCACCAAGTCGCAACTCCGCTATAACCAGGTCGCTGTGCGCTGTTGTAATCTATCACTGGATAATGCTGACGCTCAGTAAGAGTTAATTCAAGCTGCTCAAGTTTAGCTTTAGTTTCTTGCAAGCACAAAACATCTGGCTGCTCAGAATCTAGCCACTGATGAAAACCTTTTTTGGAGACCGCACGGATACCGTTCACATTCCAGCTGATTAGTTTTAGTGTTTGCATATTAATCTACTTCGTCATCCTGAGCGAAGCGAAGGATCCCTGGCGCCATCACTAATAGATCCTTCGCTCTAGGTGCTCAGGATGACGCTCTAGTTACACTCCTTGCACCGACATACTTTTCTGCACAGCAGCGGCTACCGCATCGCCAATCTCAATAGTGTTAGCTTTACCACCAAGGTCTGGAGTAGTAATACCTTTCGCTAGAACTTCTTGCACAGCAGCTTCTAGTAGATCAGCCTCACGAGCCATAGCAAAACTATATCTAAGCATCATCGCAGCAGATAGAATCATCGCCATAGGATTAGCTAGACCCTTGCCTGCGATATCAGGAGCAGAACCGTGTACTGGCTCGTAGAGTCCCGGCAAAGAACCATCACCTAGAGATGCACTAGGAAGCAGTCCTATACTGCCAGTGAGCATACTTGCTTCGTCAGAAAGAATATCACCGAACAGATTCTCGGTAACTATCACATCGAACTGCTTAGGGTTCTTAATGAGTTGCATCGCAGCGTTATCAACATACATATGAGAAAGTTCTACATCAGGATAGTCTTTCGCTATATCGATAACCACATCACGCCATAATTGAGAGACATTCAGTACGTTAGCTTTATCCACTGAGCATAATCTTTTACCGCGCTTGAGTGCCAGTTTAAAGGCTACGCGTGCTACACGCTCAACTTCAGGTCTAGTGTAGATCATAGTACCGATGCCAGTATAACCATCATTGGAACTTGGCTGACCGAAATAAACTCCGCCAGTAAGTTCGCGTACTACCATCACATCTACTCCGCTCACTACTTCAGGCTTGAGGGTAGAGAGATGAGCAAGAGATGGATAAACAATAGCTGGACGAAGATTCGCGAAGGTCTGTAATTCTTTACGCAAGCCAAGCAAACCAGTCTCAGGTCTAGTCTCGCGTGGTAGTGAGTCCCATTTAGGTCCGCCAATAGCAGCCATAAGTACAGCGTCAGCTTTCTTAACACCCTCACGAGTAGCATCAGGAAATGGGCTGCCAGTTTTGTCGATAGCGACGCCACCAAGATCATATTCAGTAAATTTAAAATCAGGAACAAGAACCTTAAGGACCTTAAGAGTCTCTTTTGTTATTTCTGGACCTATGCCGTCACCAGGTATTAGTGCAATATTTTTCATCAACGAAAAATTATAGCAAGGGGATCCTTCGCTCCGCTCAGGATGACGAACTACTTCGCAAAACCGCGCGACATCTCTTTAGAAAATATCTGCATCAACGCCTTCGCCAGCTTACGGTGATTGTGTCTCACCAAATCACCACGCTGCAATAAATTAGTAGGATAGACAGCCACATTAAGCTTCTTAAGACGCGCGTAGTCGATCTCAACTGGGAATTGATTGTCGCTTTCATAAAGATCTAATTGGTGTTTTTTAGGGCTGGCGTTATTCACCACTACGTAGTCTATAAGTTTTTGATCTGGGGTTTTGTGGATATGACGATAGATGGCTTCAATATGATCAGCCACTGAATAGCCATCGGTCTCACCAGGCTGAGTCATCATATTACAAACATAAATCTTAGTTGCTTTAGATTGCATTATCGCTTTCGGCAATTCTGGCACTAGCAGATTAGGAATAATAGAAGTATAAAGCGAACCAGGACCAAGAATAATCAAATCAGCTTCAGCAACAGCAGTAACTACATCAGGAAGTATTTTAGGTGGTGGTTGCTTGCACTTAAGATCACGGATTTTGCCGGCGGCTTCGGGGATATTAGATTCGCCCTCTACTACAGACCCATCTTCCATCTCAGCAATTAGGTGCATAGGTTCATTACTAATAGGAAGTACTTGCCCGCGGGCTTTTAGGATGCGACATGCATGCTTAACCGCGTCTGCCATATTATTACTACCACCAAGCTCTACAAGAGCGGTAAGAAATAAATTACCAAAACTATGTTTGCGCAAATCTTCGGGTGCATCATCATCGAAACGATATTGAAATAATTTAGTGATGACTTCATCATCATGCGCAAGCGCGGCGATGCAGTTACGAATATCACCAGGCGGCACCATTTCCATAGACTGTCTAAGTCTGCCGCTACTACCACCGTCGTCAGCCACTGTAACTACTGCTGTAATGTTGCCGGTATAAACTTTAAGTCCGCGCAGCATATTAGATAGACCAGTACCACCACCAATAGCAACCAGCTTGAAACCTTTGCCTTGCATGTGGTGACGATCTAGAG
>CAZQXM010000028.1:0-14849 GCA_964597205.1 uncultured Gammaproteobacteria bacterium | reverse complement strand
TAATCTCAGTGCCGCACTCATGGCAGTGCGGAGTGCCGATACGCGCATATAATAGGCGCATATGATCGTAGATCTCGGTTACTGTACCTACTGTGGATCTAGGGTTGTGTGAAGTGGATTTCTGATCGATAGCAATAGCGGGACTAAGACCCTTGATCTCTTCTACATCTGGCTTATCTAGCTGTCCTAAGAATTGTCTAGCATAGGCACTTAGACTCTCTACATAGCGTCTTTGTCCTTCAGCGAAAATAGTATCGAAAGCAAGTGAGCTTTTACCAGAACCGCTAACACCAGTTATAGTAACTAGTTTGTCTTTGGGAATCTTTATGTCTATGTTTTTGAGGTTGTGTTGCTTAGCGCCGCGAACCTCGATATAACCCTGTTCAGTCATCTATTTCCATTATATCGTTTTAGTTAAAGCTAGCTTGCGTAAGCGTTCGCCTTCTGCAATTGGGTAAGCCGCAAGCCCAGCTAGTGACAGAGGTATGACCAACTTGAGACTTTCAGGTCCCATAATCATTAGATAGAACTGAGCTGAAGCGAAGATGCTACCACCGATGCGCATCATTATACTTTCACGCATAAAACCAAAAGCTATCTTGGATAAGCCATCAATGAAACTAGAAAAAGCCAGCGCGCGCACTGAAATAATAGTCCATAAAGCCGCAGTCTCTATATAGAAACCTGACTTAGCATATAAACCTAAATAAGCAGCAAGTTCAAATCCGGCAATGATAAACAGTGGCAGCGCTGAAATAATGCGCATTAATGATGAGAAAAATTGTGCGCGAATAGCATCATGAGTAAAGGCTTTGAAATTACCGCGACTAATTTCAGCTAACATCTCAGCGGAGCGAATAAATAACTCTTGAAGAATTACTTTAATGTAGGCAATTATATTCGCTGGAAATTTACTAGCTTTACCAAGTAACTCAGATTCAGCTTTATATTTATCAGGATGATATTTTACTAGTGCTTCGTAACTATAATCTACTTTAATCCAGCCAACGAAAAGTCCTTCACGAAAGGCATTGCCGATTGGGTTGGTGGCGAAATAATTAGTCACCATTATGCCTAATATTCCTGAGCAGATTAGTACGCGATATTGCGGAGCGTAAACCATAAGCAAGGGTACGTTTTGTAAAGCGCAGGAGGCGAGCATAACTTGATTCAAAATTTGATATAGGCTGTCATTGCCAGTTATTACTAAAAATGCAGTTATTAATCCTGTACTAAAGGAAGCGTAACCAAAAAACTCATTAAGTATAATGCGCGGGTCTTTTAACCTAATCTCTAATTCTTGTTTGATGGTTGCCATAAGTTCTTTTTCAGTTTAACCTACCTGCTAAATAATAATATATAATTATCTTAAGCTAAGATTCTCTAACTTAAATGCTTAATTTGTCTCTAGAAACAAGCTCCGGGCCTGTTCTGCTTCGTGGTTTGCAGCTGCTTAATCGCGAAGAAGATAACAACTTTAATAATATAAGTCGTAATAGTAAAGCAGATTTTTCTGAGCGGAAATATAAAATCGAAACTAGTTTAAGCAAAGGTATTTCTAAATTTAATTTCTCACTAGCAAGTCTCGCTTCTGTTTTCAGATTCTTTTCTGGTTTTGGCTTGATGAAAGAATTGGGAGAGAAAACTACTAAGTTTGTTTTATCTATGGCTTGCGTACTTAATGGTGGTCTAGCACTTTTAGGTGGGCGCAGTTGGGATGGCTTGGCACTTTTAGTTGAACCGATTCTGCATAGTATATTTGGTAAAAAAGAAATTGATATTGGTAAAAATATAGTTCTAGCTATGTCACAAATGATAACTGCTAATGAAGGCTATGTGCCAAGAGTTTTAGCTGGTCAAAAACTTAGTTTGCAAAATTTCATTGCTGATTTTAAAAATAATGCTGCCGCATTTAAGCGTATAATTTCCGAGTTGGCTAGTTCTAGTTTTGGCTCTAAACGCCGTTTCTTGACAGGGTTTTCGGCTCCATTTGTTTCTGATAAACTAAAGCGAGCATTTTCTGCTTTTAATATTTATGGTGCTTGGGAATCATTTAAGCAAATATTTAACAGACCTGCTGGAACTACTATGCGTGAAGCATATTTGATGTTTATGCGTCGAACTGGTCTTTTTAGATTGCAGGAGATTTTTAAAGGTGATGCTCAGCGCGATAAGGGGCATACTCATTATTTATCGAGTTTGGCATTACTAGGATCTTCTTTACTTTCTACTGTTATGGGCTCTAGTCAGAAAAAACTAGCTGCTCTGGTAGATTTTGCAGCTAACTTATTTACTTCTGCTAGTATTTTTGGTCACCCAGATACTAAGCGTAGTGTTGCTGGTTTATCTCTAGGCTTTAGTGCTCTTAGTGGAGCCTTGCGTTCATTTTTCTTTAGCAAAAATTCTTTACTTGACGCTGTTACTGGATCTTTTGGTTTGATGGGTTCTATGGTTCACCTTAATCGCACTATCCAAAGAACTCAAGAGAGTGACCTGAACTATATTCCGAGCGAAATCCCTAAAACCCTTTCTGCTTCTGTGCCTGGCGGGCAGAAGATTATTCTACAAGAGAAAATTTTGCGTGAAGATTTACGCAAGCACCCAGAGCGTGTGTATCTTTATGCTGATAATTTAATGAAAGAAGGTTATGGTTCTCAAGCTTCTGAGATGCGCGGAGAAGCTAATGCTATAGCTATGCCTACTATGCACACTCCTTATGATGATGTTGCTGCATATTTTAGTGATAAAGATTATGCTAATAATATTTCTGAAATAGATAAAGCTTTTGCTCAAATACCATCTGGTCGCACTATTGTTATTCCTGCTATTAAAGACAAATCTGGCAATCTTGTTATTAGCATCGGTTCAGGTTTAGCTTATATGCGTGAGAAAGCTTATAGTACTTATTGCTATTTGCAATCTAAGCTTGCCGAGCTCATCACTAGTGTTTATCCTGAGAGCGTCCCCACTTCTGTTGCCGAGCATTAAGCACCAGGCTAAAAAATAACCAGATGCCAAATATTGAAGTGCTAAAGCGTAGAAAATCATAAGCTATGTCTTTGCCCAGTAGCGAGCAGCCAATAAGAGCCGAAACAAAAGTAATGCCGTAAAGCAAGTAGTTGACTTGCTTCTGGCTCATACCTAGATCCATAAGTTTATGATGCAGATGCTCAAGATCGGGGCGCATAATTGCTTTTTGTTTAAGGGCGCGCCTGAATATAGCAAGCAGAGTATCAACGATTGGCACGGCAAATATCAATAATAATATTGGTGATATTACTACCACTGTTACTTTTTTAACTAGACCGATACAAGAAATGCAACCTAGTAGAAAACCAAGAAGATAGGCACCATTATCACCAAGAAAAATCCTGGCGGGGTTAAAGTTATATCTAAGAAAACCAAAACAAGCTCCAGCCATAGTAGCAGCCAAGACGGCACCGGCTGGTTGATTCAGTAAGGGACTAAGAGTAATAGCCCAGCAAGCAACAGAGGCGATGATCGCAACACCGACAGCTAGACCATCTATGCCATCTATAAGATTTACCGCGTTGCTTATCGCGATTAAAAAGATCACTGTAACTAAGTAGCTGCCTATAGGATCCAGTGTTACGGTGGCAGCGCGAGCGTGATCTATATAGTAGATAGGGTTAGCCAGAAAATCAATGCGCACATGCATTAACCAAGCGAAAGTTGCAGCGATGATCTGTCCGATTAATTTACTAAAAGGATTTAGAGGTTTAATATCATCAAGCAAACCAACTAGAAAAATAATAAAAGAACCTAATGCCATTGCTTCTAGTTCCAAATGCTGAATACCAGCTGGAGTATAACGTCCGTAGACCGCAATATAAATTGCGGTGGTAATTACTATTGATAGTAGTATTGCAATACCGCCTAAGCGAGGTTTAGTGCTAAGAGCTTGATGTCCATTGCGATCAGTTTCTTCTCTACTGCTACCTAGCTGTTCGGCGCGCACGCGAATAATCGGTGTGATGATAAAAGCGATAGCGGCAGCAATAATAAAAGCAAGCGGTTGGGAACTGGCTTGGTTTTTGAGAATATTGCTTAAAAAATCCACTATAGGCTCATTATAACTTCTCTGATGTTCTCAAGAACATAGATTAAAGACTTTTGCGAGATGGTGTAAGGCGGCATAAAATACAAAACATTGCCTAGTGGTCTTAGGTAAATATGGCGCTTGAGAAATTCGCGTTGTAGATTCTGTGATAGTTCACCCATATAAGCATCTTGGGCTTTAAGTTCCACCACGGCAACAGCGCCCATGATTCTAATATCACTGACGTGCGGCAGAGATCTCAGTTCTTCAGTATCTAAGATAGTGCTCATGTTTCTATTAATTAGAGCGACATCATTTAATCTATTCTCTGATTCATATAGTTCAAGACTAGCTAAAGCCGCCGCACAGGCAAGAGGGTTAGCGGTGTATGAATGTCCGTGGAAGAATGTCTTGCTCTTGGCGTCATCATAAAATGCGCCATAAACTTCATCAGTAGTAACAGTGAGCCCCATCGGTAAATAACCACCAGTAATTCCTTTAGAGAGACAGATGATATCTGGCACTATGCCAGCATGCTCGCAGGCGAAATTTTGTCCAGTGCGCCCAAAACCAGTGAAAACCTCATCAGCGATAAGTAGAATTTCATTACGATCAGTAATTAAGCGTAGTTCGCGCAAAAATTCTTGGCTATGGAATTTCATACCACCAGCACCCTGTATCATCGGCTCAATGATGATGGCGGCATATTTATTGGGATGCAGGCTTAGAAGTCTGCGTATCTCATTAAGTGTTTTTTCGCTGGCATCTTTATAGTTTTCATTGATCTCTGGGCTAGGTGAGCGCACGAAATCCACTGGCAAGGTTAGACTCTTGAAGGCTTGCTGGAACTGCGGAGTGCCGCTTGCTGACATGGCACCAACAGTATCACCATGGTAACCATCAGTGAAAGCCATAATGCGATTTTTATTGTAATGTCCTTGGTTATAGAAATATTGCACTGACATCTTAAGTGCTACTTCAACAGCTGTTGAACCATTATCTGAGAAGAAAGCGCGGTTGAGCTTGTGCAGGGTCTGCTGACTGTTAAGTATTGGCTGCGGTAATAGTGGAATGAGCTTAGCGATAAAATCTGTTGCCGCTTTATGGGTGAAATTAGCGAAGATCACATGTTCGTATTTATCTAATTGTTCTTTGATGCGCGCATTAATGTATGGATGCGAGTGCCCGTGTATATTAACCCACCAAGAAGAGACACCATCGATGATTTTTTTCTCGTTGCCGTATTTGTCTTTAACATAAAGGAACTCTGCTTCGGCTTTCTCTACCATCAAAGGCGAGTCGCTGATTTTAGCTTGAGTATAAGGATGCCAAATATGGCGCTCGTCGATGTCGAAACAGCGAATATAATCTAGTAGGGAGGCGGGTTTGGGTGAGGCCACGGTTATGGATTATATCAGTTTATGCTGCCTTTAGTTTAGGGAGGACTATAAGGGCGTCGTAGGCTTGAGATAAAGGAACTTTGTCGCCCAGAGTCATTACTTTAGGATTTTTGAGATGAGGTGAATTCGTTCTTAAGTATTGAGGCTGAGATGAAGCCGGTATTTGTTCTTGGATGCTATTAGCATCTATGTCACGTGCAGTGCAGTAAATATTGGCTGTCGGTATTCGATCTTGAGATATTTTTTCAAAAGCTGACACTTTCGTTGTTTCAGGTGTAGCTTTTACAACATGACACGCTCCGTACACTGCCATCACATTACCATCTGTTGTTGTTAACACTTTTCTCAATGAGTCTGCAATCATGTTCTCTCTGTCCCTGCCCATTTTTTCAATTTTCGTATTTAGTGAATCCATTAACTTAGTAGAAGCTACGAGTTGTTGTTGTCCTGCTCTAGGATTTCTTCTTGTAATATTAGTAAGTAACTCTAAATATTTATTATCCGCACTTACTTGAGTTATTTGTTTTAATTCATATGGTGTTAGCCGCCTTGTGGCGTTCTCGAATTCTTGTTTAAGCTCCGGTGCTAAGGACTTTAGTCCAGTTAGATACAGCTTTAAGAGCTCTTCATATAGGGCTTGATGTAAAGTTTCTATCAACCGATGTCTTATAGGAGCATCAGTTGGTTGAATAGTGAGCCCTAATTTTTTTGCTTGCTTGAAAATCATATTACCAGCGAACTCTAGTTGTAATCCATCATCTTTGTCAAAGACCATATTTTCTATGCGTCTTAAGCCTGGTAATTTTAAACAAAAAAGTATAGCTTTTACAAAATAATTACTTAGTTTGTAAAAAAGTGAAGGCAGTTTTAGTCCAATGCTTTGAGAATTAGGATTTATATGTTTGTCTATTACTCTTTTTATAATTAGTTTTGATATGCTTTCGTCAATACCTTCCGCTTTTAAAAGTGTATTTGCTTCTATCTTAAAATCTTTTATAGTGTCTTGTTGTAGTCTCGCTATCTTAATATTATTAGTATTAATGTGATCGGAAGAAGATTTTTCAAATGTGATTACTTTTATATTGTTAGCTTTAACTATAGCTTCTAGATTTTCTGCTAAATATTTTTCGCTTGGAACTATTAAGCCGGCTCCACTAGGAATCCCCAAATGCTCATTGCCAAAACCTATAATGCCTTTTTGTCCTTGAAATTTTTCGGCTACGAGTTTGGTAATTGACGCTACTGTATCTTCGCTTATAAATGCTGATAGTCTAACGTTGTTATTAGTGGCTGTAGTTGCGGCTGTTTGGGCTCCAACTGAAGTTGGTCCACCAGTAGTGGGCGGCAAGGGTCTATTGGTATTATCCGTAGCACCAACAAGCATAATGCGTAATACATTTTAGCATTATTGGCTCTTGGCTTGAGTTTTACTATAATAAGCCACTAAATCCAAGGTTTTAGGGTTAGAAGTCCTAATAATTAGGTATAATGCTTATATGTACGATGTATTTATGTTGTACATATAAGCATTATGGACTTCAGCTGGGACTCTAAGAAAGCCAAGGCTAATCTAAAGAAGCATAAAGTTTCTTTTGAGGAGGCAAAGACTGTATTTTATGATCCTGCTGCAAAGATTGCTTATGACCCTGACCACTCTAATGATGAAGATAGATATATTTTAGTTGGTTATGGTCAAAGTAGTTCACTTTTATTTGTAGTTCATATTTATAAAGAAAGCGATGAAATTATACATATTATAAGTGCAAGAAAAGCAACTAATCGAGAAAGAAGGGATTTTGAGGAGTTATAAAACTATGCGCAAAGAATACAACCTAAAAGAAATGAAACTGAGGCCTAATCCGTATGCAAGCAAGCTCAAGAAGAGCGTGACGATTAGACTCGATCTTGATGTTGTTGATTATTTCAAAAATCTATCTGAGGAGATTGGTACTCCTTATCAAACTTTATTGAATGACTATCTCAAGAGCTGCAAAGATCAAAAGCTAGTTCCTAAGACAATCTGGAAAAAGGCTGCCTAAGCTAGCAGTGGCTTAAGTTCGCCGTTTTGATGCATTTCCATAGCTATATCACAGCCACCAATAAACTCACCATTGATATATAGCTGCGGAAAAGTCGGCCACTGTGAGTAAACCTTCATGCCTGAGCGCAAGTCTGGACGGCTAAGTATATCGTAAGTAGTAAAATCCACTTCGTAGAATTTCAGAACCTTAACTACGGCATCAGAAAATCCACACTGCGGGAAATCTTTAGTACCTTTCATAAAAAGCACTACCTTGTCTTTAGTGGTGATAGTGTCGATTTCTTGTTTTAAGTCCGCTGGTAATTGTTCGTTGATTTGCATATTGTTCTCCTTGTTATTCTTTATTATTCGTGTCTTGTCCAAATATTATCCCTCTGTGCCTTTGGCTTTAATCACTAGCGCATGTATGGTCTCGTCAGCAAGATAGTCAGCCAGAGCTGCGTAAACTAGTTGCTGTTGTTTAACCCGGTTAAGTCCATTAAAATCACTAGCTTCTATCTCTACCTGCCAGTGATTGCCGCCTTTAAGATCTATCGCTGTCACTGAGCGCGGGTCTTTAAGCTTCTCGCGCAGCGTAGCTTCTATATCTTCTGCTGTTAATATCATGCTCATTTTAATATCCTTAAGACAGCGTTTAGTGCTGCTATAAATCTATCTATATCTTCTTTAGTATTATAGAACGCCACCGATACTCTCGCGCTAGCAACTATGCCATAGCGTTTCATTACTGGCTGAGCGCAGTGATGCCCGACACGAATGCATACGCCGTGCTCGTTTAACAGAGTTCCTAGATCGAAAGCTTCTATACCATCTATAACGAAGCTTATAAGAGATGCTTTTTTGCCAGAGTTAAAATCGCCTTTAGAAGTGTTGCTAATTATTCTTAAACCATCTATTTCTGTTAATCCAGCTAAAACATACTCAGCAAGCTCGCTCTCGTGAGCGGCTATATTCTCTAGTCCTATCTCTTCTATGTATTTAATTGCTTCGCCAAGTCCTATAACTTCAGCGATAGGCGGAGTGCCCGCTTCGAACTTATAAGGAATAGCTCCGTAGCTAGTCTCTTCGAAACTAACTTTATCTATCATCTCACCGCCACCATGATAAGGAGGCATTATCTCAAGAAGCTTGCGTTTACCGTAGAGCACGCCAACCCCAGTAGGTCCGTAAAGTTTGTGTCCGCTGAACACATAGAAGTCAGCGTCCAGGTCTTGCACGTCAACGCGCAGGTGCTGTATAGCTTGCGCGCCATCGATAAGAACTATTACTCCGTGCTTATGTGCTTTCGCGATCATCTCGCGCACTGGAATTACACTGCCAGTAGAGTTGGCGATATGAGTTAGTGCCAGCATCTTAACGCTACCAGAACTGATTAATTTGTCGAAGGCGTTCTGATCTAGTTCGCCGTTATCTAATACCGGTATCACTCTAATAGCTTGAGTATTAGTTTTATAAGCAAGATCAGTTCTCTGACTAGGTTCTAAGCTGTGCACGCCAATATCTGAACTGGCTATTTGCCAAGGCACTATATTAGCGTGGTGTTCTAATTCTGAGACCAAAATCTCATCACCAGCTTTTAGTAGTCCGCGTCCGAGGCAAGAAGCCACAAGATTAATAGACTCAGTGGTTCCGCGAGTAAAAATTATTTCATCGCTTGAAGCGGCGTTGATAAATCTGGCGACTTGGCTGCGTACATCGTCGAAGGCTTTAGTAGAACGAGCACTAAGACTGTAAAGTCCGCGGCGCACAGTTGCGTTCTCCTCGCGCATAAATTTTTCCATGCGCTTGATTACGGAGAGTGGTTTTTGGCTGGTAGCGGCGCTATCTAAATAGCTAAGCGGCTTACCATTGACTGTAGAGTCCAAGATAGGGAAATCAGCGCGGATTTTTTTTAAATCTAGGGTCTTTGTGGTGGGCATTTTATTTAGTGTGATCCTTCGCTTTGCTCAGGATGACTGGTAATTAAACACTGCTTAATCACAGACCTATTATCCAAATCCGCTTTAAGACTGGTACTTAGGTTCTTAACAGCAAGTTTACTAATATAGTCACGAGCAGATTCTAATTCGACCTTGTTAATTATTTCTCGACAAAAACTATAAGTGATAACTATCTTAGCCTCATCTAGGCTAAGCCCGCGACTCTGTAGATAGAAAAGCTGATCCTCGTCTAGCTGTCCGGTGCTGGAGCCGTGGTTAGCTTTAACATCGTCAGAGAGTATATTAAGCTGCGGGCGCGAGTCTATATGCGCGTCAGGTGACAGTAATAGATTGCTGTTTAGCTGAGCGGCGCTCACTTGCGGGCAATCTAGTCCAATATCTATAAGACCATTGAACTCTGCTTTAGAGCTATCGTCTAATAGTCCTTTGAATAATTGTTCGCTCTTGGTATTGGCGCTCTCATGATAAACCGTAACTTTATGGTGAGACTTCCTGTCACCGTTAACCACATAGAGTCCAGAGATACTCGCTTCAGCACCCTGCTCTAGTAACCTTACTTCAATATCATCGCGAGAACTTTTGGCACCGAAGCTAAAACCATTAAACTCGAAATAACTATCGCGCTCTTGTTTGACACTTAGATCATAGAGTCTTGTCGCTTGCTTGGATTCGTCTTGAATCTTATCGAGCTTGAGCCTAGCTCCAGCATTAAGTTGCACTTCGACAACGGTATTGCTTAGGTAAGACTTACCTTCTAGTCCAGCATCAGAGACGCTGATCTTGAGCTGAGAATTCTTGCCTAGATATATAAGCGAGCGCATTTGATTAAAAGTGTTTTGGTTAGATATATGAAGTATCTGTAGTGGGGTTTCTACGGCTACCCCATCTTCAACATAGAGCAAGAAGCCGTTTTGCATTAAACAGGTGTTGATAATTTTAAACACATTAGTCTCATCATTGATATCACTAGCAAAATATTTAGCTAATATTTTTTGCGATTCAGCGTTGATTTGATTGGGATCGTTGAAATCTAGTATATGCAAACCCTTAGGACTTTCTAGTGTTGAGAGTTCTGGCTTGAATTGACCATTGTAAGTTACAAGTAGATTCTTGACTGTCTCGGGGAAGACGTGGGTGGCGATTAGTTGTGTGTTGTCATCCTGAGCGCGAAGTGCGAAGGATCCCTCCTTCATGATGACAGCATGTGGATTCTTCACTGCGCTCAGAATGACATCGTTGAAATCAAAATACTTCCAATCCTCATCTTTATTAGTCGGGAATTGGCTTCTACCAAGTAGTTCAGTAGCAGCTATTTGGCGTTCAGCGACGACTGGGACTTTAGAGCGGTAATCTGTTGCCGCTCTGAAGCTATCTTCCATAAATTCTAGGGCTTTAGACAAGTTCGTATCCTTTGGCTTCTAGTTCTAGGGCTAAATCTTTATTACCGGTTCTAACGATTTGACCACCGCTTAGTACGTGCACGAAATCAGGTTCTACGTAATCAAGCAAACGCTGGTAGTGAGTAATCATCAAGACAGCATTGTCACTGTTCTTATAGCTATTAATGCCCGAAGCTACTACTCTAAGTGCGTCTATATCTAAACCTGAGTCAGTCTCATCGAGTATGGCAAGACTAGGATTTAATACTAATAATTGTAATATCTCGTTTTTCTTTTTCTCACCGCCAGAGAAACCTTCATTAAGGTCGCGGCTAAGGAATTTAGAATCCATACTTAGAGCTTTAATTTTCTCATCGAGGTAATCATCGAAATCTAGTGGATCCATCTCAGCTTCGCCTAGATATTTGCGCTTAGAGTTGTATGCCATCCTTAAGAAATTAGCGTTATTAACACCAGGAATCTCAACCGGGTATTGGAACGATAAGAATAAACCAAGATTAGCTCGCTCACTAGGTTCCAGCTCAGCTATATCTTTGCCTTTAAATATTATTGAACCTGATTTAACTATGTATCCTGGGTGACCTGCAAGTACTTTAGATAGGGTGCTTTTACCAGAGCCGTTAGGTCCCATAATCGCATGCACTTCGCCGGCGCGAATATTCAAGTTTAATCCTTTGATGATTTCACCTTCACCATTCGCTAAACCTGCGTGCAAGTCTTTAATCTCTACTATGTATTTATCCAACGCTATTCTCCAGTTTTAATGATATTAATTGATTCGCTTCCGCCGCAAACTCGCCAGGTAATTCTGCGAACACTTCTTTGCAGAAGCCACCGATAATAGTACTTACAGCATCTTCAGCTGATATGCCTCGCTGCTGAAGGTAGAACAATTGATCTTCTGAAATCTTAGAAGTAGAAGCTTCATGCTCAACCACTGCTGAGTTGTTGCCTATCTCTATATATGGTGTAGTGTTCGCGCTTGATCTACTGCCGATAAGCATGGAGTCACACTGAGTATAGTTTCGCGCGCCTTCGGCTTTAGCACCGATGCGCACTAGACCTCTATAGCAGTTTTGTGATTTGCCGGCTGAAATGCCCTTGCTAATTATGGTTGAGCGGGTATTGCGCCCTATATGAATCATCTTAGTTCCGGTGTCTGCTTGCTGATAATTATTAGTGAGAGCTACTGAGTAGAACTCGCCGACACTATTATCACCCTGAAGAATACAACTAGGATATTTCCAGGTGATGGCAGAGCCTGTTTCAACTTGAGTCCAAGAGATTTTAGAATTCACTCCTGCGCATTTGCCGCGCTTGGTTACGAAGTTGTATACTCCGCCTTTACCATTCTCGTCACCTGCGTACCAGTTTTGTACTGTTGAGTATTTAATCTCAGCATTGTCAAGCGCTACTAGTTCTACTACCGCTGCGTGCAATTGATTAGAGTCGAATGCTGGTGCGGTGCAGCCCTCGAGATACGATACATAACTATTCTCATCGCAGATGATTAGCGTGCGCTCGAACTGACCAGAGCCTTCGGTGTTGATTCTAAAATTAGTAGATAATTCCAATGGGCACCTTGTGTTAGGCGGAATGTACACAAATGTACCGTCACTAAAGACAGCACTGTTAAGAGTAGCGTAGAAATTATCAGAGCTAGGAACTACTGTACCTAAATATTTGCGCACTAGTTCAGGGTGCTCTTGCAGGGCTTCTGAGATAGAACAGAAAATAATGCCAATTTCAGCTAAGGCTTTCTTGTGGGTGTTGCCGACAGAGACGCTATCAAAAATCGCATCAACAGCTATACCTTCTAGGCGCTTTTGCTCCATAAGAGGAATGCCAAGTTTCTCGTAGGTGCGCAAAATCTCTGGATCAACTTCATCGAGACTTTCTTTACTGACTCTTTGTTTAGGTGCTGAGTAGTAAATAATGTCTTGAAAATTTATTTCAGGGTAACTTACATGCGCCCACTTAGGCTCTTCCATCTCTAGGAATTGTTTATAGGCTTTAAGCCTAAAATCCAGAACATAACCTGGCTCTTCTTTGATTGCTGAAATGCGGCGTACGACTTCTTCTGACAGTCCCTTGGGAAACGCGTCAGTTTCAAGATTGGTGTGAAACCCATATTTGTATTCTTGATTATTTAGTTTTTCAAGATTTAATTCCATTATTGATATGAGTGAATCCTTGTTTCCAGCATGCTATTAATGCCTTGCTCGTTAGCTAAAAGATCAGAGAGTCTGATTGATTTGAAATAATCATTAACCATGCTTGAGATGGTTGACCAAACTGGTCTTATAGAACACTCGCTAGTGTGTACGCAAGTTTTTTCGTTGCCGCTGTGGTTCTGGCAAAAATCTTCAGCGAAGGCTTCATCAGAAAGTGCTTGCATAATTTCAAAAAGACTAATTTCTGTGGCAGGTCTACTAAGCTTGTAACCACCGTTTTTACCGCGGACGCTTTCGACTATATTGCCTCTTCTGAGTTTAAGTAAAATCTGAGCAGCGTAGTCGGCGCTGATATGTTCGCCTGCGGAAATTTCGTTTAGGGTCGCTAAACTTACTTCTTCATCTGCTTGCATGCAATCTTTAAGCTCGGATTTAATTCGTGTTATCTTATAGAGCTGTAAAATTACTCTTAGTCCGTATTCTTCGTTTGCTGTAATTTTCATCAGTGCTATATTTAGGTCTGCCTAACCCTTTTAATATTTTACCCTAATCTTGATAAAACTTTCAAGTTTAACAGAGAAAATTAAGCTTTCAGCCTCAATGATCAAAATTGAGCATACGCTCTTTTCTCTACCTTTTGTACTTAGTGCTGCTAGCTTAGCTTTGTACTATCAGCCGCTTAGCTATGAGCTTCTCGCTGCCCGTTTGTTTTTCATCGTTCTAGCACTGACCGGGGCTAGATCAGCTGGCATGGCACTTAATCGCATCATCGATAAAGATATTGATGCTGCTAATCCACGCACTGCGTCGCGCGAGCTCGCTGCCGGCACTCTTGGTCTTAAGAGTGCATATACAGTAGTCCTTCTTTCGCTAATTGTCTACGTTGTAGCAGTTCTTTATATGCCGCCACTTTGTCAGTGGCTATCACCTATTCCTTTGATTTGGATTATTGTTTATCCTTACCTTAAACGCCTAACTTATTTTTCTCATTTATTTCTTGGTACTACGCTTGCTGGCGCGACGCTAGGAGGCTGGATAGCGATAACTGGCAGCGTAGATAATCTTGCTCCGCTTTATTTATCTCTAGCGGTGATGTTTTGGGTAACTGGTTTTGATATTATTTACGCCACCCAAGATATTGACTTCGATAAGGCTCAGGGACTGCATTCTGTGCCTAGTCGTTTTGGTTTTGAGAATGCTCTAAGGTTAGCTAGGGTGATGCATTTACTAACACCTTTGTTTTTATATCTCTGCGGCGAAACTCTTGGTCTGGGTTTGGTTTATAAGTTTGGTGTTCTATTGGTTATTGCTGCTTTATTCTACGAGCAGCGACTAGTTAAAGCCGGCAAAGTTGAAGCTGCGTTCTTTACTGTTAATAGTTGGATTTCAGTTTTGATATTTTTGTCAATTATTTTAGATATTTTAGTGACTAATAATTTTACTTGGGCGCAAAGATAATGATAGTTAGCCGCTATATCTCAAAATATTGGCGCAATTATTTACTAGGTTTTCTTATTTTAGTTCTTGTTAATTTGCTCTCAGCTTATATCCCGCAGCTTATTCGCTCGGCGATCAATCTACTAAGTGCTTCGCATGGTCTGATTAATATTAAAACCAGCGCCTCGATTAATAATACTGTTCTGGTGGTTTTGCTTCTAGCTTTAGTGATGGCGTTTTTGCGCACGGCTTCGCGCTGGGTGATTTTCGGCTTGGGCAGGCAGATTGAGTTTGATCTTAAATCTGATATTTTCCAGCATCTTTTGCGCTTTGAGCCTAAATTTTTTACGAGGTATAAAGCTGGCGATTTAATTTCGATTATGACTAATGATGTGCA
>CAZQXM010000027.1:0-15647 GCA_964597205.1 uncultured Gammaproteobacteria bacterium | reverse complement strand
GAAATTATAGGCGAAGGATTTCATCAAGCATACGGCGAGGCGCATGCTGAAGTAAATGCTGTAAATGATGCTCTTAAAAAAGGACATAGTCTTCAAGGTACTACTATATATGTCTCTCTAGAACCCTGCGCGCATCAAGGCAAAACTCCGCCTTGCGTAGATTTAATACTGAAACATGGTTTTAGCAAATTAGTTTTCGCTAGTCACGATCCTAATCCGCTGGTGAGCGGTAAAGGTTTAGGCAAGCTAGCAAGAACAGAAATAATTACTCCAGAATTATTAGACCCTCAGATAGTGCGCCAGGCAGAATATCTAAATCGGGCATTTTTTAAAACCATAAAACGCGAAAGCTGGGTCACAGCAAAAATCGCAATCACTGAAGACGGGCGGATGATCACGCATAATGATGAGCCACGTTGGATTAGCAATTCTGATGCGCGCCGTGACGTGCATTTAATGAGAGCTAGCCACCAAGCGGTGATTACCGGAATGGGCACAGTAAGAGCTGATAATCCGCAGCTTAATGTTAGATACTCAGCGGAAGAATTGGGAATTGCACAAGTTGTGCAGCCGAAGAGAATAATTCTAGGATCAAAAGCAGAGAAGAATTATCAAATATTCTCTGGTGATAAGCCTGCTCGCCTAATGAACGATAGAGATCTTAAATCAGTTATCAGTGAACTTAGACAAGAAGGTCTAACTAAACTTATGCTTGAAGCTGGACCTACTTTAACTAAAGCTTTTCTAGAGCAAGGACTAGTAGACGAATTAATTATCTACCAGCCTCTGACTGAAGATCTCGAGCTTGCAGCTAATAAACTACAAGCCCTATATCCTAGAACTAAAATAGCTCACTATGAAAGGATCTTGGCAACAGATACTGAAGCCCAGAATCTCAAACTTAGTTTACTTTTTTAGCTTGGTATTTAAGTTTAATCAAGTGGATATTCGCGTCGTTATTGTAAGTATCAGCAACTACATTTGGATCTCTCAAAACCACTAGATTAACTACATCATCTGCAGCTAAATCAGCAGCACTAAGAGTAATATTATTGCCGGTAGAACTTAGAGCTAGAGTAGTACCAGGAGATGCTTGAGTAAATGTTTTAGCAGTGAAACCTGCAGAACCTGGAACTATTTCACCAGCAGCAAGAGAAGCATAATCAACTTCCCAGACCACATTACCAGCGTTAGTATTACTAGGACTCCATAACAGCTCTACAATTATGTCCGTACCAGCGATATAGTCATCAGGCACAGGGAAAGTCCAACGTGAGTAACTAGTATTAGAACTATCATAACGAAGGACAGGAGCAGCACCATAACCGGCACCTACAGTACCTATAGTTAAACTAGTTCTTATTCCTGAACCAATATCCACTTGTGAATATTTAGTGCCAGTAGAACTAATCACACCAGCAGCTAAATCAGCAGCAGTGATAGTACCATCTTGAATCTTGTCAGTAGTAACAGCATTAGCAGCAAGTTCACTATTAGCAACAGCGCCTGCAGCAATCTCACTCGCTCCTACAGCATCAGTAGCGATTTCACTTGAACCAACAGCATCAGCAACTATCTCGCTTGAACCAACAGCGTCAGCAGCAATCTCACTAGCACCAATAGCATCAGCAACTATTTCAGCAGAACCAACAGCATCTGTAGCAATTTCACTAGCAGTAACTGAGTCAGCAGCTAGCTCACTTGAGGCAATAGCATCAGCGGCAATTTGAGTAGCAGTGATAGTATCGTTAGCTAGATCAATCCCAGTTATAGAACCGTTTCCAATCTTAGAACCATCAATAGAATCAGCAGCTAGATCAGCAGCAGTAATAGTTCCATCTTGAATCTTAATGCTGGTAACAGCGTTATTTGCTATAGCAGCAGCCGTAACAGCTTCTGTTCCTAATTTAGCTGCTGTAATAGCCGCATCAGCTATTTTCTCAGATGTCACTGCACCATTAGAAATAAGCGTAGTATTAACAACCTCACCATCCGCTGGAACGAAATCGTCCAAATCTACTGCTTGAACTGGACTTAGAGTGAACAAAGTTAACGTTAGTAGTAGTATCAATTTATCTTGTTTCATTTTATTTCCTTTTCTTGTTCTTTGTTCTCCCTTACCCCTGTCCCTATTCTGCATCTTCATCGCTCTCACCCGAATCATCTGCACTAGCCTCATCTGCTTCTACAGCAGTTTCAGCAAAATCTTCTTCTTCAATATCATCATCAACTTCCGGCTCTTCAAGAGCTTCTTCATCATCTAATTCTTCAGCTTCCTCTGATGAAGCCGTTATACCAGGCTGAAACGAATCTGCTGCTGGTTTTGCTGCCGGAGCCGCTACCGGTGCAGCTGTTTCTTCTGCTAACGATGGCAGTATAAAACTTAAAACTAAAATACCTGCCACGATCACTCTTATTGTCTTATTCACTCTCATTCAAGTACCCTCCCTGGATATTCAATAGCTATAGAACTTAAATTAGGTTTCAGATCACGGCTGTCCATGCGCGATAATTTTAAAATCAAACTATCTTTAAGTGCAGAAACAGGGATACTAAACTCTGTTTGGGTTAAAGTCAGGGCAACTGCTGGTGCTGAACTACTAAGATCTAAATTAGTAACAGAATTGCCATTAACTAAATCACCAGAATCATATGAAGAATAGCCTAAACGCCAATCAATCATTTGAGCAGTATTATTGCTAGAACTCCAACTTAAAATCACCTTAATATTAGGATGATTAATATCAGAGCGCACTAAGTCTGGCGGCAGGACTAATGACCAAGTAGACGATCCAGTCCCTGTATAGCGTATAACCGGCATAGATAAATTAGCCACAGTGCCAAAAGCAGTGCCAGTACTACGCAAAGAATCTTTAAGAGGGAGAGTTAAAATTCTATCTACAATAACTGGCTCAATTTTTTCAACACTAATAGAACCATTAGTGATTTGGCTTGGGCTAAGTTGCTGCACAACTGTAGTAGTGTTGTTAATTACCGTTGTGCCACCAGTACTAGTTCCTGTTCCTGGACTTGTAGTATTGCCATTAGACTCTTGATAACTAGCGAACTCTATCGGATCAGACCAATCAGCAGCCGTATCACTTGCTTTAACGTAAACTAGTCCACTATCTTTATCAAGATAGACAGTACCTTTAGCAGCATTGTCAAATTCATCTCTGTTAGCTAGAGTACCAACCTCATCAAAATCAAGACTAGTGTTATAAATCTTATTCTTCTGTTTTAATGTACCTTGAAGTCTGCGCGCTGGAACTTGAAAACTATAGACTCCATCTTTCTTCTGCATCCCTGTTGGCTGCCCGACTGGAACCATCGATACTGAGAATTTTTTAGCTATATATTCTAATGCTTCTGGAGCTAAAGTCTGCTCATCAACCATCTCAACGACAGGTGGTTTAGGTTCTAGGGTAATAAGTTCACGCGAAGCGAAACTATGTCTAAATTTACTGCGCGGATTACCAGCAGTATCATAAACAACAAAGTCGAAATTCTCCGATTGATTTTGAAACTCAGGTAAATTCATACGAATATCCAGAGTTTCTTGTCCCCGTTTAACCGGATAATTAAAGACAGCAACTAGCTCATTAACGTCGTCAGTACTACGATAAACTTCTACTTTGATATTGCCTTTAGGAATTGTTACTAGCTCATTTAAAGTATCAAGGCGCATATGCACTTGTGGTACTCCATTAGCAGTACTCACTACATCTTCACCATCTGCTAAATAAAGACCAATGCGAGTATCTCCGCCTACATTACTGGTTTGAATAAATTTAGTAAGAGCAGAGCTCGACAATGGCATGGCCAGAAGAGAAACGATAGTTAGAATTTTGAGGGACTTATACATCAGGGGGCTGAGAATTATATGTACATATAAGTAGTTCCACAGGCTAGAAAACTTGAGTCAGGGCCAGCTTAATATCAACCATACGGGCGATAAGATAAGAATAAGATTATAATAATATTATTACTACAATTAGTCAGTGTTTCACTTTCGTATAATTGCTCAAATGCAGGCTCTGATCTTCGCAGCTGGTAGGTCCCGTCGTCTTGGTGCTCTTACCGACCATAAGCCTAAATGTTGCTTGCCTTTAGTGGCAGGTAAATTAGTAATCGATTTTTCATTAGAGCATATAGTCGCTGCTGGTTTTAAGTCGGTAACTATAGTTACCGGACATGCTCAGGATGTCTTGCGTCAACACATCGCCGCTAAGTGGCAGGGACTTGAAATTAATTATGTTTTTAATGACAGATACGAAGATTGGAATAACATTTACACGGCATATTTAGTGCGTGAATTAATCACAGATGATACTTATATTTTCAACTCAGATATAGTCTATGACCAGCGTATACTATTAGCTGCTGTTAATTCTGGTTTAAATAATTTTATAGTAGTGGATGATACCAAGCCTCTAGTAGATGAGGATATGAAAGTTCTAGTAGGGGGCGACGGTAAAATTCAACGCATCAATAAGAACTTAGATAATGCTAAATCTAAGGGCGAATATATAGGCATTATGCATCTTAGTGGCGCTAGTTTAATAGCTTTCAGAGCCTCACTAGAAGAGATGATTAAGGCTGGTGAGACCGATAAATACTACGAAGATGCTCTCGACAGAATAGTTACTGGCTTAGACCTCAAAACCGTATCTACTCAGGGTTACAGCTGGGCAGAGATCGATACTGAAGCGGATTACAAGCGAGCGCAAAATTTAGATTGCGCCAAAGAAAAAAGTTCAATCAATGCGACAAATTAACATACCTAAGACTTTAAAAATTCTTCACTCAGCTAATGAATTAACTGATGAGCTTGCTGGTTTAATTAACGCTGAGACTTGCATAGTGTATTCTTCTAGTGCCAAGACTTTGGCTCAAGCAATTATTAGTCGCTTTGATATCAAGCATCAAATTTTTAGTGCTGGCAAAGCTTTTACTCAAACTGATTTAGATTTATTAGAATTCCCTAAGAGCTTGAATTTTATTGGCATTGGCGGTGGCACCGTGCTTGATATAGCTAAATATTTGGCTTCTAAGAATAATGGTCATTTTATAAGTGTGCCAACTTTAGTTTCGCATGATGGTATCTGCTCACCAGTAGCAGTGATCAATGGTAAAAGCATAGGTGCTACCATGCCAACTGCGATTCTAGTGCCCTTAGATCTAGTTAAAAAAGCAGATATTAAATATATCTATGCAGGGATTGGTGATCTCATTAGTAATCTTTCGGCGATAGACGATTGGCAATTAGCTGCTCAAGCAGGTAAGGACGAGGTGGATGATTTTAGTTTTATGCTTTCTAAAACAGCAGCTTTAAGTTTAATTAAGACCCTAGAACTTGGTAGCAGTCAAGGTTTGAAGTTTTTATATACAGATGAGTTTTTAACCGTATTAGTAGAGAGTTTAAATCTAGCCGGCATCGCAATGAGCATCGCTGGCAGTTCTAGACCCTGCTCTGGCGCTGAGCATATGATCTCGCATGCCATCGATCAGATTTATGGCGCTGGCGTTAAATCACAGCATGGTATTCAAGTGGGCATAGCGACTCTCTACCTCGCCCAATACAGAAAAGATTTTCCTGATCTTAAAGGATTGCTCAAAACAATTGGATTTCCAACTTCGTTTAATGAAATTGGAATTAGTGATAGAGAACTGCTTAAAGTGCTAAAACTAGCTCCTAGTACTAGAGCTGGGCGTTATACAGTATTCGAAAACCCTATTCTTGAAACCAACTAAGCTGCTAAACTAATTTCTTCAGTTTTTTCAGCCGCTTTAGCTATCACAGCAAGAGGAAGCTTAGCGACACCTTGCAAATTAGCCATTATCGCTCCAATTTGCCCCATGCCAGCTTGTTCCATTAAATGCGGATCGCTAGCTAATAGTGAACCCGTGTCTCTCGCTGAACTGTCAGGTTGAATTCCGGCTGCTCTCTCTCTTAAACTTTTAACTAAACTTGAACTTGCTTCTTGGCTTTCTGAACTTTTTTCAATCCCTTGAGACTGCGGAGCACCTATTACACGATTAATTGTATTCATAAATTCTCTCCCTTAAAAGCCAAAAAAACCATCGAAAAACTTTTTTATAATGGTCGCCTAATGATTTATACGGTCTTATGGTTAACATAAGGTTAAGAACAGATTAAATCCGTTTAATGTCCAGAGGAAAAATGACCCCTTTCATTTTTTAAATCCGCCATGCAAAATTATCAGCCATGAACGGATACAGTGAAATTGGAGCCATATATTTCTCCATCGGGGACAAAACCAGTGTGGCACGCTATCTCAAGCCGGGTGCCGGTCAGAAGCGTGAAGTACTGGTTATGGAGACATATACTGGCAGCCCACCATACAGCTATATCCACGGGCGCATGCCCAAGATACTCAGGCAATACCACGCCGCTGAGCATCAGGTTTACAACGCTTTTACGCGCAAAATTAGGCATTTGCCTAAGCGCGCAAGTTTGGGTGAGATCAGAGAGTATGTCCCATCATTAGTCGAAGCAAAAAACTCTAAGTCTCACTCACTTTTTTGTGGCAGCACATTTTGTGTAAGTAGCGCCATTTTACTCTTGGGTGCTGCCATACCTAATTTATTGAAATTGCAAAACCATAACTTAGTTTTTATGAGTACTTGGATGGCAATTTCAGTAGCTCTTGCTTATTTAGTTAGCAGCTGGATACAGCAAAAATATTATTTGGCAAAACCAAATGATAAGCAACTAGAACTAGGACTAGCAGCATTAAAGGAGGTGCTAAAAGATGGAAACTAATATAGAAAATATTTGGGGATTTGCGAGCTTTTGCTTTTATGTAATTGCTATCTTCGCTGCAATCACACTGCCTATTTGGGGTTACAACTTAATGGAGCAGCATTTCGAGGGCAAGCATGAAGCACTTAAAGTTAAAGTGCCCAATCAAAAAATCAGCAAAGCAGCGATAGTCGCTTCAGTCGGCACTACCACTGCGGGCGTCTTCACTATACAAATACTGCCATTACTGTTCAGTATGATTAACGACGTTGGCGGTTCATTCGGAGTGAATACAGTCTACGGCGATTATATGTCAGGTTCTGGCATGGGCGAGTACGTGGATAATTTCTACGCACTAACTGCACAGATGGGCGACATGCTACAAACCGCCGCACCAATGGCAGCTGTTGGGCTTGGTGGTTTTAACTTACTCAATAATTTATCGAGAGGTTTGCCTGCGATTATACGGTCAGATCGCAGCAAGCTTGCTAGTAAATAGCAAGAAAGGGGGCAAGAATGAGCGCAGTTACTACATACAGGCATTTCAAGAAGCATGATGAGATTTTCATGGGGATGAATTTTTTCACGCTCGCCGCCGTTATAGTCTCTGCGCTCAGTCTTTTTTATATCGCTTTAAGTTTAAAACTAGCTATCAACAGTCCTTTGTTATTATTCCTCGCCTTAATTTGGATGATAGTAATAGCTTTAATCATTAAAGCTGGTAGCGATGATGAAGTACAAGGATTTTACAGTTCTATTTTCACCCATCCATTAGCTGATCATATTTATGCTTTAAAGCAAGGTCTCGAACAACCCAGCATAGAAAAAATTATAGGCGTAGATTTTAAAGGTGATTATTTAAGTACCAACGAAGAAGATTTAATAGCAGTAATTAAGCTAGAGAATGGTTTGCAGTGGCTAAATCTAGATCTTAGTCAGAGAGAGCGTATTAGCGAGAGTTGGGCTAGGTTTCTAGCACAAATGCAGAGCACTAGTAATCTTAAAAATTATTTCGCTAGCGGGCTTAATTATGGTGATAGTGTGCAAGCTTTTATAGCTTTAAGTAGACTTGTTCCGAAATCGCCTATAACTCAGAATAAGTCTTGCGAACCAGACAACATCGCAGTAGCTCAGCAATGTCATGAACAGTGGTTTCAAAAACTATTAAGCGGTTATAAATTTATTCCAGAATATGATTTCTATCTCATTATCAAGCATAAAATCCAGCGCAATAAAAATCATCAATTGATTAATTGGCTGCGCAAGTATATGCCAGCTCGGCTTAATGAAGAAGAATTGAATGTCGAACTTGCGATGCTTAAACAAAAAATCGAACTAAGTTTAATGGTGCTAAGGGGCATGAATATTGAAGCTAAGCAGCTAATAGAGAATGAATTGGAGGATTTTTACAAGAGTTACCATCCAAGCTACAAAGTAAATACAGAGCTGCTTTACGATAAAGGTAAATATATAGAACTAGGAGACTCCTATTATCAATGCCTTAGATTAAGCACGGTGCCAGATAGTGGCGAGCTTAGTCTCTGGCTCACTGAGATACTTAGTAGTCTTAAGACTGAATCGTATCTAAGCATCAATTGGACTCATAGAGATGCGCATCGCGATCGTCGCCGCGCTGAGCAAAAAGCAGAAATAGTAAGGCAATTAGCTAAAGGTTCGCGCAGTAGCACTCAAGCCATTATTAGCGAGAATAATTCAATCGCTGCTGATTTGATTAATCATCCGCAAAGCTATGACCTAAATATCTCAATTCTAATAAAAGCAAAAAGCCTTAAAGAATTACAAGAAGAAAGTCTAAGAGTAATTAAACCTTACAGGGGAGCACGTGTAGCTCAGCTTGATCGCCAGCAGTTAAGTAATTATATTTCAACTTTACCTTTCGCTAGCGTCAGGCTAAAGAGTAGAGCTCAACTGTATGCTAGCAGCGGCTTTGCGGGAGCCTGTTTTCCATTTCTCAAAAACGAATTAGGGACTAAAAAAGGAGCAATCATGGGGATATCATTAGAAAACAATAGACCGATATATTTAGATGAGTACGATAGAAGTGTTTGTCATAATCGCAGCATTAATTTTATTGGCGATTCCGGCTCAGGCAAAACCGTCGCCGCCAAGCTCGCTGTTAAACGTCGCTTAGAGCGTGGTGGCAGCTTCGTGATTCTCGACAATACTACAGACGGGTGGCAATTTTTCGTAGATTACTATGGTGGCAAAACTATAGAAATAGATAGCGCTGTTAGTATTGATGGCTTAGGATATTTTGCGCCACTAGAATTGCCTGATAATCCCAGCAGTTCAGATATCAACAATCAAATCGAAAGAGTAGTTAAACTACTAAGCTTAATTAAGAATCGTGGTAGTGATTTAAGCACTGAAGAAGAGTTTTTCTTGGTGCGCACACTAACTAACCTCTATGAGCTTAAAAGCAAACCTAGTCTTAGTGACCTTTACAAGCATTTAGAATTTCAGGATTATAGTCGTGAGCTATCTGCATCCTACCAAAAAGCAATAGCACCATATTGCAGTTGCACTAAAGGTATTTATGCCGCGCTAATGGATGGTAGTCATGCGCGCATTTCTAATCAAGAAAAATTATTACTAATCACACTCTCCAAGGTAGAGAGTGATGCCAATTATCTTCCCGTGGCGCTGTTTCTAGTGATGAACTATGTTAGTCAACGCGTAGTTTTCAAACGTGAGACAGCGCTCACCCTTATTGTTGATGAAGCTTGGAAAATATTCAGTGGAACAAAAGCTAAGTTGGGCAAGGATGCCCTTAGCTTCTTTGCAAGGGCGGGACGGGGAATGGACCTAGGATTGTGGACTATATCGCAGAAGCCACAAGATTTACCTAGAGAAGTTCATTCCTCTGCCTCTTGCACTTTATGCTTCCAGCTTAAAGAAAATTCTGATAAACAAGAACTAGCTGCCGCAACTGGCTTAAGCACTAGTGAAGCTAGATTAATTCAGCATAGCGCTCTTAGTGAACCAGGAAATTGTTTCCTTAAAACCACTAGGTCAGCAGGTTTGATGCATATAGTTATGGATCCTTTAGAGGCTTGTATTAGTAATTCGACTCGAGAATATGCTACTAAGCGCGAGCAGATATTTCTTAAATACTTAGTAGATTCTCGAGCGGATGCAGCACTAAAGACAGTTAAAGCTCTTATTGCTTAATGCAAAAATGGTTAGAACAATTAGGCATAGTCAAGAAACTACAAGTAGCATTAATACTTAGTTGGATTTTAATTATATTACTAGGATGGCAAATAATGAAACTAAATCACAATGACGATAATCATGATCCAGTGGTCGGTGTTCCAGAATTGGATCTCAATCGAGCTAAAGTTTTCGCTAATAAGTATTTAGAAGTGTTTTTTAGCCAAGTCACTGATGAAGGCTTAGAATATCTCAAAAATCATAGCGACGAAGAATTATTTATCAAAAACATCTATCCGGAACTAACTGCTAGGCGCAAAGAAAATATAGAGGGTGAATTTATTATCGATCAACTCTATATAGAAGCAGTTACTAATACTAGTTCTAAAGCTGTTTGTTTTGGGCAAGAGCGCTTCCCTAGTGGTGCTTATCAGACTCGGAATTTGAGCATCGAACTGCTGATAGACCAGAATGGAGCCGAGCCCAAAGTAGCCTCAATACCAGTGTTCAGAGCCACATGATTATAATTTTATTACTATCAATATTATTAAACTGCACCCACGCAAAAGCTGAATCTATTTGGAATTTTCCAGATATAAATTTTCTTGAGATCTACCCGGAAGAAAGAAACCAAGAAATAAAAGTCAAAAAAGCAGAGAGTCCATTAAACCAAAGAAATACTGAGCGTGAAAAAGCACCTGTAGAAAAAGATTTAGAAGAATTGGACGAGAAATTCAAAGAAGCAGTAGCTGCTGTTGGCTACAATAAATTTAGTCTTGGAACTGGCGTCGTGGATGTGACTTTCCAGGTGCGCAATGGAGTGCGCTACGCGCTTGAAGATACTTTTAGTGGTTATGCTGAGTTTCAAAGGCGCAAAGTCTTAGAAGAAATACTCAACGCTAATATCAGAGCAAATGCTACCACTACTGAATTTCTATTACTAAGCACTGGGCTTAAAGAAGAAAGTCTAGGTTTATTTCAGTTCGAAGATTACGTAGATATATTTGAAGATTATTTCGCTTTTCCTGATTCTAGTATTTTTAGCAGCAGTCCTATCTGGCGCGACAGCAGGGGGCATGATCTTCTGCAAATAAGCAAAGATATAACTAGCAAGCCGCTGATCAAAGATATTAATAAAGCGATCTCAGGTATAGCGGCAACTATATTGATACTACTATTCGGCTCCAAGGTCATAATGCGCATAGGCAGTCATAGTACTGGTTTAAGCCATGTCGTTGGCGAACCTTTAGTTAAAACTATTTTTAGTCTTGGTTTAATATTAGGCAGTTTTTGCTTGATGACTAGTTGTTTTAACGCTGTCTATTTTATTAATAGCGGGCTGCATAGTTATATAGCTGATGGTGGTGTCAACTTAGCTGGCTTAATTGATATCTCAAGCTTGAATCAGAGTTGGGAAAATCTTGCTAATAATGTTGGTTATTTTCCGACCCTAGCTCTTAGCCTAGCGAGTATAATTGCGCAAATCTTTGCTTATATTTATATCACCGGTTTACTTTTACAAGTGATATTTGGTTTTATCGCAGCGCCGCTATGGGCTATGGCTAGTGGCATAGAGAGCATAGAAGCTGCGGGCATCTCATCATTCTTAACTTGGCTTAAAGCTCTATTAACTTTAAATTTTATTCCGGTGATATATTTATGTTTCTCACTTATTAATAGTGAACTCAATGATCTAAATATAGATATGCTCAATATCGCTTTTAGCATTGCCGCGCTATTACTTCTACCGATGGTATCTAAGCTACTAATCGGCGAAGGCGGACCAGTGATGCGCTCGGCTTTTTATGGCTATGAGCTACTACTCGGTAATATAGAATCTGCCTACGGACAAATACGCAAACTATTAGAAGATCAGTACCAATTAGAACTAAATACTAGTCAGAGACTATTAAGTCCAGTGCCAGTAATAGTAGAGCAGCCCATAAAACTAGAGCCTTACAGCCTTGAAGAATTAATCCCTAAAGCTGAGCCCTTGCCAAGCCCGGTTGAGAGTCGCTAGAATAAGCAAAACAAATGCCAGTGGGGGAGACTAAAGCAAAGTTCGATCAAGATGTCGATGCCTTAATATCACTCAATATCTCACATTTACACGACGCATCTAATTTTTTCGCCCTGCTTAAAAATCAAATCGAAACTGGTGAGGATCTAGATCAAGTCAAAAGATTCAGCAAAGGTGCTGCTTATCATTTCAGGGCATTATTCGAGGAATTAAAAGCTAGTAAAGAGTTATTAAGCAATGCTGGCGACTGTGAGTTAAACACACTCTACAGTAAAGAAATTATCGATCTTAAAGATTTACTAGAGCTCGAATTATTGGAGAATAATAGAGTTAATCTAAGTGATAAGTGCTTAGAAGAGAGAGCCTTAATAGAAGCTAATTTTGGTTTATTAACTAAGCTGATAGTTAATATAGTAGAAAATGCTCTTAAATATTCTCAAGCGAAGATAGATATAGAACTATCAAGCAAAGCTAATAGTTACCAACTCAGAATCAGATCCTATGGTGCTAATATCCCTGAGAACCTAGCTAATGACCTAAAAAGCTCTAAGGGACATGGTTTGAGCAGCAGCGCTAATATTATTGCTTTTCATGCTGCCAAAATCGATATTAGTAGTTTAGTGAATGAAGGCACTAGTATTACTATAAGTTTTAATAAAGCCCAAGAGCAGAAAGCTAAAAAGCCTAGAAAAAGACCAGAACAATCTAGATTTAGATTTGTAACTATTATGGCGCTAGCTATATTTCTAAGTTTATGTTGCTTTAAAGCTTTTTATGATGATTATTCTCTGCGCAGAATTGCCGAACGAAAGCCAAGAACTATAATAAGTTTCAAACAAGAACTTGAAGATCTCAATGAAGCTTATTTAAGTGACCAAGATACAAAAGTCATATCAAATCAGATCCTAGCTAAAACTAAAAATAAAGATATGGCGCATTACGCTCTATTAATCAGTCTACCTAAAGATCAAGATTGGATTAGTGAGTCCAAGAAAACACTTAATAGAATCCCAGCAGCTTACGATCTAAGATTAGCCTTAGCTGCTAGCTTAATCGATCAAAAGCACTATTTAAAAGGCTTGGAAGAAGCAGTCATAGCTCTGTATTATTATTTCAGCAGCAATAATCAAGAACACAAAATAGCTAAATATATAATCACCAAGCGTGGGCTTGAATACTATTTATCTACTAATGCGCGCATGGATACTAACGCTTCCGGGATTAAGCTGATAAACAAAAGTACCGAGACTAGAAGCAAGCAACCTAACGAAGCTAAAGCAAAAGCGATCAATCAACCAGAAAATAGCAGCAATGAAGAAGCTGCTAGCACCCAGTTCCAAGAACTCAATCAACTAATAGAAGAGCAAAACCAAGCTTTAGGCTTGGACCTTGAGCTTTAGATCTATAATTTTCTGCAAAACCTCATCGATACTAAAATTATCACTGATAATCTCAATAGCATCACTAGCTTTAACTAAAGGTGATATCTCGCGCTCAGAGTCTTGCTTATCTCTTAGTGCAATATCAGCAGTCAGTGATTCTATATCTATCTCCACTCCTTGCTTAATAAAATCTTTCATTCGTCTTTCGGCTCTTACTCTAGCTGAGGCGGTAAGAAAGACTTTAAGTTCAGCCTGGGGGAATACTACAGTACCGATATCGCGCCCATCCATAACACAGTTACCAAGATTACCCATTAAACGCTGCTTGGAGACTAGGTCTTCGCGCACTACTCGCATAGCTGCCACTTGAGCTACATTATTACTCACTAGTGGGCTACGAATCTCATCGCTAAGATCAGTACCATTAAGAAAAACTTTTTTGCCATCAAGCTTAATTTCTAGATTAGAGAGTATTTGTGCTGCCAAGATTGCGTCAACATCTTTATCAAGTAGTTTCTCATTTAAACTTAGATCAATAAAACCTTTATGACGTAATAGAGCTAAAGTTACCGCTCTATACATAGCACCAGTGTCTATATATTGATAAGCAAGCTTCTCGGAGAGCAGCTTAGCAATTGTACTTTTGCCGCTACCTGCGGGACCATCAATAGCAATAATCATCAGGGTTTTACAGTGTCAGCGATCTCTTGGATCTGTGGGTGGATTTGCTGTTGACTACTCTCGCGTCTAGCGAAGTATCTATTAATCGCAGTTAGGTAAGCATGAGCAGACGCTAGGATAATATCGGTCTTGGCCGAGTGCCCACTATAAATCTTATTAGTATCGTTATCCTGCACCCGAATAATAACTTCACCTAACGAATCGATACCTTCAGTAACAGATTTTACTGTGAACTCTATCAAAGTACAGTTAGCTTTACTAAGATCACGAATACATTTACAGATAGCATCCACTGGACCAGTCCCCAAGCTAGAACCCACTAGTAGATTAGATTTATCACGCAAGTCTCTAAGTACTACGCTCGCTGTTGGCAAGCCTGATGTACCGCAAGTAACCTGTGATTGCACCAGCTCAAAAGTAACCGGAGAATCAGCTTTAATAGATTGATCAGTAACAAGACTAATTAGATCTCTATCATCAACACGTTTTTTCTTATCAGCTAAATTCTTGAAGCGCTCATAAAGACCTAGCAACTTAGCTTCACCAAGATTATTAAAACCTAATTGCTCCAACCTACTCTTAAGAGCGTGTTTACCAGAGCGCGGACCTAGTGGCAATTGAGCACTAAGTAAACCTATATCAGAAGGGTTGATAATCTCGTAAGTTTTTTGGTATTTAAGTACACCATCTTGATGGATACCAGATTCGTGAGCAAAAGCATTAGAGCCGACGATGGCTTTATTAGGCTGCACATACATGCCTGTGATATTACTCACCAGCTTACTAGTGCGCATAATCTGCTTAGTATCGATATTAGTCTCCATACCAAGATCCTTGCGAGTCTTAAGTATCATGGTGATCTCTTCGAGACTAGCATTACCAGCTCTTTCACCAATGCCATTAATAGTGCACTCTACCTGGCGCGCACCATTATTAATAGCAGCAAGGCTATTAGCAACAGCTAAGCCCAAGTCGTTATGACAATGCACTGAAATAATTGCTTTAGAGATATTTGGTACATTTTCGCGAATATTTTTAATCAAGTTACCAAACTCTTCTGGTGTAGTGTAACCAACGGTATCTGGAACGTTAATAATAGTTGCTCCAGCATCAATAACCCCTTCGATAATACGGTAAAGAAATTCATTCTCAGAGCGCCCAGCATCTTCAGGCGAAAACTCCACTTCATCGACAGCTAGAGATTTAGCGTAACGCACCATAGAAACAGCACGTTCATAGACCTGATCTGGAGTCATTTTAAGTTTATGCTCCATATGGATTGGCGAAGTAGCGATAAAAGTATGTAAGCGTTTACGATCAGCGCCTTCAAGAGCCCTAGCTGCCACCTCTATATCTTTCTCCATAGCTCTAGCCAGAGCACAGATAGTAGGACCTTTGATGGTTCTTGCGATCTGATTAACCGCCTCGAAATCTCCCTCACTAGAGACCGGGAAACCAGCTTCTATAACGTCAACCTTCAAAAGTGCCAACTGCCTAGCAATCTCAAGCTTCTCTTGAATATTCATAGTCGCGCCCGGGGATTGCTCGCCGTCGCGCAGCGTGGTGTCAAATATGTATACGCGCTTAGTATCAGCCATAACTCGTATATCTAATATTACACTAT
>CAZQXM010000026.1:0-15771 GCA_964597205.1 uncultured Gammaproteobacteria bacterium | reverse complement strand
AGTTTTTTCTTTGATAATTTTTTTAAGATCTTTTGTCGCTGCTTCTTCAGCTTGTGCGGCACTTAAGCCAAGGCTTAAGCAGAGTATAAGAATAATATAGTTTAGTTTCATGGCTAACATTATAGCCCCTAGGGCTTGCGTTTCGCCTCCATGTTTTGTTTAAGTAAATTCTTATTATAAGGCGCAATATCGCTAACTAAGCCTGCGCGCGACATCAGATCAATTAACCAATAGGAAACATCGAATTCAAACCAGCGATGTTGATTGCAAGCAGCTTGCGGGTGTGCGTGATGGTTATTATGCCAGCCTTCACCGAAAGTGAGTAAAGCTACCCACCAATTGTTGCGGCTTTGATCTTTAGAGTCGTAATTTTGATAACCCCAAATGTGAGTTGCTGAGTTAACAAACCAAGTAAAATGCCAAACCAGAATTATGCGTATTAAACCGCTCCAAACTACCATGGAGATTGCGCCTTGCCAGCCACCTAAAAGCCAACCAAAACCAAATACTACAAAACCAAAAATAATATTGATCAATAAAAAATTATCCTGGAAAAAGACTAAACCCTTGTCTTTACAAAGATCGGGTACGAAGTGTTCAAAATCTTTGTCGCTATCAAGCTGTGGGTGACTGAAAAAATTCCAAGCCATATGTCCCCATAAAAAACTATTAGTAACTGGTGAATGAGGATCTCCATCCTCATCAGACTTGGCGTGATGCAATCTATGAGTACCTGCCCAGTGAATCGGACCACCTTGCAAAGCTATGACAGCCAAAAAAGTAATTATGTATCTTAGAACTGGAACAGCTTTAAAGCTGCGATGAGAGAGCATGCGGTGATAGCCGATGGTGATACCCATCTGAGTTAAGGGATACATAATAAGTAGACCAATTAAGCCAGCATAACTAAAAGTAAAAGGCGCTAAAGCAATAGCAATAATATGAATGATTACAATACTAGCTGTGGTCTTTTTTTGAAATCTTTCCGGGGTGGCAAATTCCGGGAATGGCTGCTTTTTCAAAAGAGTAGTCGTCATGCATTCCCAACGGTAGCACGGGTTCTAAATTCTATTATTTACGCTAGTTTTGCCTTGATTTTGGCTTCTAAAACCACAAAAATAAAGGAAATATTAAGGTGGCTTAATGACTTAAATCCAAATGAAGAAGACGTTCATCTGCCTCGGGTATGTTTTTAAATTCTTGATCGGTTAGATTTTTAAGAGCTATTACCGTAGCACCCGCTTCATGGGCAGAAATGACGCCGGGGCTAGAGTCTTCGAAAACTAGTAATTTTTTGGCTTTAGATTTGGATTTAAAGTCTATATCTAAATAGCCCATAGCAAGTTGATAAGGCTTAGGATGGGGTTTGACGTTATTAGGAAAGTTTTCTCTGGCTAGCTGAATCCCAAAATATTTGTTGAGCTTAAAGTGTTTAAGAATCTGTCGCAGAGCATTTTCCTGGCTACTTGTTACTAGAGCTAGATTGAAACCTTCTTTGTGTAATAATTTAACAAAACTAATTACCTTATCAAAAGTTTTGATGGCACCTTGTTTTAGAAATCTGGCTAATTGTATGGGTTTGCTATCAGAGATAGTTTTGGCTTTTCCCTTAGGGTCAGTTTGGTTGCGTTGAGTTAATATTTTTTCGCAAAACCCAGCAATAGTGTTACCTGTATATTGAGTTTTTTCTTTTTCTGTTAGTTCTACTCCATATCTACTTAAACCTTCTTCTGCTATACGTAAATTAATATGTTCACTATTAACTAGTGTTCCATCCATATCAAAAGCAACGCCTTTAATACGAAGTTGATGGAGTGCTCTAATTAATGATTCTGCGTTAGCCTTTGATGGTTTTTGGGCGTAGTGTGAAAATTCTTCTGCAAGAGTCCTTGTTTTGCTCTTGGAGCTTGGGGTTGGGGGTTTAGCTGGGCTAACTCTAGGCACGATAGAGCTAGTTTAACATAAAATATTGTATTATTTTTAGTATATGGCGCAGTTAAAATTCCCTGGATTTCCCCGTCAACCACTCACTCCTATTGAGAGACTGGTTCAAAAAAAGGCCGTTGCTGCGGAAGCTGAGACAGCGGTAGTAACTGCTGCTCCTGGGGTGGCTTTGGCTGCAGCTACTAAGTCTGAAGCTGATTCTCAGTGGCAGGATATAAATCCAAGCCAGCTAGTGGAGACAAAAATAGAGTCAACTAATCCTGAAGCTGATTCGGCACTTCCTTCTACTTTAACAATGACTAAACTGCAGCTGGGCAATGGTGCTTCCATGGAAGTCGCTGATAATTTTGGTGCAACACCGATGCAAGTCACTACTGGAAATAATCAAAAGCTTGTTCATACCAAGATTGTCCCTGGAGCCACATATACAAGAACTGATCTAAAGGGTGCAGCAATTTTTTGTGGTATGCCATGGACTATACCATTAGGAAGAACTTTTGATAAAAATGGTGCGCCGGTTATGGAACATGAGGACATACGTGTAGAGTTTGATAGCCGGCATATAGGTCCAAACAAAAGAATCGCGCCTTACAAAACCATGATTGACCAAGAAGCTATGACTCATGGAGGAATATTTACTTCACCATGTTGGACGAGAGGCAAAATGCAAAGCTTAGGAGCTAGCCCTTCTCAAGCGGTTAAGGTGACTTATACACTTAATTTAGAAGATGACCCAGTGCTGCGGGTAATGGGCAAAGGTAAAGTAGAAGCCACTTATATACTGGCTGATATTGGTGATGGTCAAATTGCTTTTGACTCTATATTAAAGGTAACTGCTACAGACAAGCCCATATTGCTAGGTCCAGTAGCTCAGCATAGTTTCCTTAAAGTTGGAGCGCGTGACACTTTGCAAACTTCTGCGGGTAAAAAATTTGAGATCAAAGATTATGTACCTACTGGAGAAGTATTGCCAGTAACTAAAGAACAGGATTTTACTACGCCTAAATTAGTGAACGAGGATAAGAAATCATTAGAAGTTGTTCTTACTGGTTACGAAGGGTTGCCAGAGTTCGAAATAACTAGGCCAGATGATAATTTGATTGTAAAATCCCAGATGACTAGTACTGGTAATTCTCCAGCTCTTTTATTGTGCGATAAACTTGGACCAGATAATGTAATGGCAGAGTGGGTTGAAGGTGGTCCTCCGAATGGTTGTCGCCCTGATGTAGATAAATCTAATTTTACGCCAGTTGTTGTTAAACTTGGTGAGCCATTTGAGATGCAGACTAGGTTAATTACAAGAGCTATTAAGTAACTTTTACTCTAAAGGTATACTAGCAAGAAAATTAAGAGCTAATTGCTTGTAAGGCTCTTGATCATAAAGCTTTAAAAGAGATAATGTTGAATACGGCAATTTTATATGGTGAGTGTCTAAGTTGGGACGAGACCAATATTCTGTCGATTTGAAAGTCATATTTAATTCCAACTTCTTGGGATAAGGTGGTTGCTGCCTAGCCAGCTTAATGTATTGTCTTTGATTTCTAAAGCCGCTTTCTAATAGTTCGCTATGCCCAAGATCATTAAGCATTACTAGAGCGTGAGCATGGGTTACTAAGTGAATTTTCTCGCCAGTAAAAAAGTATTTTTTCCCAGCGATATCCTGGTTCGGATAGACCTCTTCTAGTTCAGAGAAGCTATATTCAAGCATATTTTCTATAGTGTTAAAGTTGGCTATATCATCAAACTCAATTAGGTCATAGTTATCAACACCATAGTAGCGGCGGAGATCGTCATCAAAAGCTAGTTCTAGTAGTTTAGTAATTCCATTAATAAGATTCTCACGGGCATAATCTTCGTTCTTTAATAAGGCTTTTAGAGCATAGGCTCCATAAATTACCCCATGACCACCCGCTCTCAATCTTGTTAAATTCAAACGAATGGCATTGAGAATTTTCTCTTGCCAATGAGCATCGTATGGACCAAGATCAAATTCAGTAAATAAATCTTGATGTTTAGCTAGAACATCTTTAGTTTTCTCTTCTACTAAAACAGTATTTTCAATTTCTTCTAGGTGAAATTGAGCAGCTAAATAACTGGCTCCATAATGCCCCCAGAACCAACCTTTACTGGCAGCATTAGCTAACGCTATTAAACCTTGCTTCATTGGAATATTGATCAAGGTAGCATTTATGAATTGTGAAGAAAACATTAAGGATAATTAACTTGTATTTATCCTAATATTCAGCTAAAATCTGCCTAATTAGTAATTTATAGAACCAGAAGGGAGTTATCCTGATATGGATATTTACGTAGTGATGAGCACTCCGAATGGTGCTTTGGCAACTACTTGCCTAACGGCTTGGCAACAGCTAAAAGAAGCTGTGAAAAGTACTGGACATAGACCCGTGATGGAATTGACTACGGCAATTCCTGTCTCACTAAGAAGGCAGCTTGCTGCAAGCCTAGCTAGAACACATGAGCTGGGACCGGTAGGAACAGTAACAGATCTAAGTAGAGCTAATGAGATATTGACTCAGTTTCCTGAAGTGAAAACTATAGTCACACCAAATTTTAATCCAGCAGTTATTGAAGCAGCTAAAGATTTACAAGTAATTCCTGGAGTTACTAATGAAGCAGAAATTCAAGCCGCAGCCAAATATTCAAACGTGCCTATGCTTAAAATTTTTCCAGCCTTATATACTAGTCATGAAGATTTTTTTGATTTAATTAAAACGCCAATGGCAAAAGAATTAAAGATGCTAGAAGCCAGAGGATGTATGATCCACTCTCAGCATGCTAGCCATCACGATATGCAATATAGCTCTCACACAATTGATAGCCCTAGCGCTTTGTACAAGCTTGCTCATAACGAGGATTTCAAGCGCAGAGATATAGTAGTGCAAATGCCTAATAATCAGCCTCGAGATGTGGCTGAGTTAAATAAATTAATAGAACTCTCTCATAGACTAGGTAAGAAAGCCTTAGTTTCTGGTATTGAAGTGCCAGCTCTACTTGTCGCCCTGCACTTAGCTAAGATTTTTGCTCTAAGCAAAGCAGATGCTATAGCATTAGGACCTTCTGCTTTTGATGCTGATGATTTAGCTTATGAACGAACAGCTAAAATTACTGCGCGCGCTTTACATTTAGGCGAAGCTATTCGCGCCGCTCAAGCACTATCTGCTCATTTGCGCGAAGAGCCGGATACTACTGCGCGCGCCTGCGCGGAGCCGGTTTTGTTGTAATTGGGAAATGGTGGAGGCTTGGTTAACTAGTTTGCTACTCATTCATCTGAAGATTTCATTAGCTAAGATTATTATAAAATAATTGCATTTGATATAGCTAACATGCAATTACTAAAGATATTGCTAGTATTATGTCGATACTGACAGTTCCATGAAGCCGATAGACCGAGAATATCATTATCTTAGAGCAATTGCTGAAGCTTATACGCTGGTCACTGAGTCGCCTCATAGAAGTCACGCCTTTGAATTACCTGTAAAGGCTAATTGGGGGGGGGATTGGTATGCTCGTAGACCAGGATCTCTTATTGATGCAGCACGTAAAGGTAAAGAACCTGAAAAAGCTTTACATATATTGGCTAAGGAATTTTATCGTAATCTTATTGACTTATGTGGTCAAGCTGCGGCTCGTTGTCAACCAGAGTTAGTTGGTGGATTTAATCCTGATGTTCCAGACAAACTAGCAGCAGCTAGGTTAATTAAAGTTATAGTCGAAGCTGCTCATTTTTATGATCTCTATAATAGAGGACCTGTTGCTGGAGTTGCTGAGGGTGTAGAACCTAAACAGACAAAAATAACTTCAAGTACTCAGTGGTCATTTGCAAATTGTCATTGTGATGATCTAGATACGGCTGGAATTATAGAAGAAGCACGAACTAATATTGGTGACAGGAGAGCGTTGCTTGAAGAGCCAGGTGGACACCCACCGGTTAGTGGTGTTTTTCTTCCACCTACACCTCTAAATACAGCTCACTTTAATCAGGTATTTCGCAGATGTATGCATATGCCTCATGTAAATAACAGCCCTAGGCAGCGTCAAGCCAATCCAGAATTGTTTTTAGCAGATGCCATGGATAGCTTTTTGCTTTTGCAGCAAACGCTAATGCCATCTTATTTTCGATTCTGTAATTCAGCGGCTGAATATATTTATAAAGATTTACCAGAAGATCCTAGAGCAATGTTTATTACTTCTTTTCACGAAGATGAACCCAACGTAGCTAGAGTGCTCAAAGAACTACAAAAGCAAAATTATGATTTCTCGAAATCACCATTCTTTATTTTCGTGAATGGAAAAGATCAGGTGAAAATCAATAATATTCGTCAGCAAATAGAGGCGTTTGTTTGTTCGCAGGGGGCACAACCACCAGAGAAGCAGCTTAAACTTAATGTTATTTCAGCAACAATCAATCAATGGAAATTTGGATTGAAGTTCGCCCCAGCGGCTGTTGCTGTTGCTGCATACGCTAAAAAAGGACTTTCACTTGACAAGAAGGATTTGCCGGTAATCGCATTTGATTGTGATATTACTAAATTTAATGACTCGCAAGCAATAGAGAAATTAGTAGTAGGTAATGAGCAAGGTTTTTTAATGCAGGCAGCATCCTTTACTGACAATGAAATTGATCCTGTGATTGCTTTGGAAGAGAATGCTAATCTCTATCCACTGGTTAAGCTGCTTGGAAAACATAGGCAGTTAATGAAAGGCTTTGCTAAAGAGATTCGCAAGACCAAACCTGTGATACCGCGAGTTGTTAATCGTAATACCGAGTTTCACGCTGAAGGTATATTAAGAGTTCTATCATTAAGAGCACTGTTAACATCTCTCGGTATACCACCTTATGTACATTCTGAGGATAGCTATTCTTCACATCTTTTTAGTTCTTTGACAAAAGCCGCGACAAGCCTCAAAAGGAAAAAAGATTTAAGTAAGTGGAGAATTTTTAAGAAGCATCAAGGAAAAGTCCTTAATGATTGTGGTCACTTATTAAGATGTTTATTCAGGGGACGACCTATTAATGAGATGTGGCGTTCTCATGATGGCAAGTTGGGTAATTATCCGAAAATTGATCAAAGTCAAGCAAAGAAATTAGATTGTTCTGCTCTTAGTCACTATATTAATGATTTGGCTAGAGAGGCGGAGAAGACCATTTGCCAGGCACTAAAATCTCCTGATTTAGCCGCTAAACGCAAGCAGCTGCTTGATAAATATACTGAACAGATGCAAGCCACAGCAGCAAAAAGTATTGCCTATTGTAAACGTCAAGCTTGTACTAGTGATGGTAATGAAGCGAAACTACTTGAAGTTTTAGTGGTTCGTGACACTATTAGTCCTGGTATAGTTGCGACACTGCCTAAAAATGTGTCATAAAAAGAAAAATGGTGGAGACCTAGTGGACGAGGTTCGCCACTGCTATGCCTCTTGCTTTTATCTCATCGAAGAAGTCCTTATTAATAGAATTGTTCAGAGCCTCAGGGTGAGCACCAAGAACTTCTAGAAAAGGATTCACGTCGCCAACAATTTCATCGAGCAGAAGACCATTCCCGGCTTTGGTTTTTCTTATTGGTAAATCTTCTGAGACTATAAATAAATCAATATCACTGAACTCGTGTTCTTTGCCAGAAGCATAGGAGCCAAAAAGAATAGCTTCCTGGATTTTAATTTTCCCCTTTAGGGCAGATAAATAACTGCCAATAATTTGGTTTAATTGCTGTTGATTAAACTTTTGAGCCATTTAATCACCTCCTCTACTTCTTTGATAAGCCCTTTGCAGCTATCAAGGTTATACTCTTCGTAAAAATACTCTAGATCTTCTGGGTACCTTGAATTGATGAACCCCTTATCTAATAAGTTCAAAATATGTTTTTGATTTTCTTGTAATTTTAAAGAGCAAGCATCTAATGCAAGAATTTTTAAGCTATGCACCTTAGGCGGGATCTCATCTCTTTCAACTAAAATCGCTTTTAAAACTTTTTCGACAGCTGCATGTAAATGAAAAATAAGTGGTAACGGTTCTTTTTCTTTGAGTGAAACTTTTGCCATCTTCAGATCAGTGTCAGCGATTTTGATCCAATTGTTGGTTTTGTCTTTCATGCGCAGTCGCTCAAAAGCATTATAGCAAATGCGTAAATATAAATGGTGGAGGCGGAGGGGGGTTGCACCCCTCGTCCAAAAACAAATTACTAAGAACGTACTACGAGCGTATTCATTCATTCAGAGCTTTTGCCGTGCTCATGCGGATAGACACGCAACGGGTTCTAAGCTTATGTCTTAGTCGTTGAACTAAACTTATCAAAGTTCAACGAAGCACTATCCAAGTCAGCAGCGTCTAATCAACCTTGTTTAGCCAATTAAATTAGACGTTCTGGTGTCCAGTATGTCGGACTAAGCAGCGATTGCTAACTCATCGTTAGCAGGAACTGCTCTTAGGTCAGATGTGAATTCTGCACTTATTTTTGTTTGGATTTTGACGAGGTTCCAAACAGCCCTCGACTCGCAGTTCAGAGCGCAGTGTCTCTGTCAAAGCTACACGCCCCCATAACTGGCTTGTGCTTTTGTCTTATATCTGCGTTACTTGCTTCGCTCAGCATCCTCATTGACAAGATGAGTCAACTCCGGTGCTTCGCTTGCAAGTGCCTTGATCTAAGCCAAAATCACGGCGCCATTTGCTGCTTTCAACAGCATTTAGCGCAAAAATTATAGAAGGTGAGTCCACCAAATTATCAGTATTCTGTTTGTCCTAGAGCTAATTATAGCAAGCCAAGGTTATGACCATATTAAGCCCAGATAAAGGCTTTGCTTAGCATTTTTAGATACTAGCTTTAGATTTAAGACTATCAATAAATTTAGTAAACGCCCCAAGCTTAGTATCTTCTTCCATTACAGTAATCGCTTTAGATCCGATGATTGCTATATCCGCTCCTTGGCTGTATGCTTCGCGAACTTTCTCAGGGCTATCTATACCGAAACCTAGCCCGATTAGTTTATCAGGAGCCGCTGTGCGTAGTTTACTAATAACAGTGCGCAGGCGAGCGTCGTTACCATCATCTATATTTGCGCGCAGATCACGCAAGTCCTCGCTAGAACCAGTAGTGCCGATGCGGCTCACTAGATAAATAAATGGACTAGAGTTGCGTGCAATCGAAGCTAAACGCTCATCAGTGCTGGTGATAGCAGCGAGCAAGACTAAGTGCAATCCTGCTGCTTGGAATTTTACTCGCAGTTCAGTGGCTTCATCAACTGGAAGATCAGGAATTAAAACGCCACGCACTTTATGTTCTAAACAGCGTGCAATTAGGCGATCAAAACCATAAGCAAATAAAGGATTATAGTAAGAGAAAAGAATAATATTATCCAAGCCTTTGCCAGCAGCATGCACGCCCTCAGCGCGCGCCGTATCTACCATCTCGAATATACGATCAAGATTAACACCATTAGCTAAGGCAGCATGGCTGGCACGCTGAATCACCGGACCATCAGCTAGTGGATCTGAAAAAGGTACACCTAGTTCGATAATATCAACGCCAGCTTTATCTAATATGCGCAGGGCTTTAATAGTAGTTTCTACAGTGGGGTAGCCGGCCGTTATGTAAATCGCGAGCATTCTAGCTATTATATAATGTTCACTGATGACCACCGCAACTAAATACCAAATCGTAATCGGACTAGAAGTCCATGCCCAGCTCAATACCAAGACTAAATTATTTTGTGCTTGCTCAACGGAGTTCGGCAGAGAGCCCAATGCTAACACCTGCCCTATCTGTATGGGTTACCCTGGTGTTTTGCCGGTGCTTAATGCTCAAGCTGTAGAATACGCGACGCGTGCAGGCTTGGCGCTTAGCTGTACTATAGACGGTCAATCTAAATTCGATCGCAAACAATATTTTTATCCAGATTTGCCTAAGGGTTATCAGATCAGTCAGTGGGATAGACCTATCTGCAAAGATGGTCACTTAGATATTGAGTTTGAAGATGACGCCGCTACTAAGCAAACTAAACGCGTAGGTATTCATCGTATCCATATGGAAGAAGACGCTGGTAAGCTGGTGCACGCGTCAGAGTCTGCTGATGCGCGTTTGCATGGTTCTGATTATTCGCTTGTCGATCTTAATCGCGCTGGAACTCCGCTGATTGAGATAGTTTCAGATCCTGACATTAGATCAGCTGCTGAAGCGGTAGCTTACGTTAAGGAGTTGCGTAAAATACTTATGGCTATAGGTGTTAGTGACGGTAATATGCAAGAAGGTTCACTCAGATGTGACGTCAATATCAGTTTGCATCTGCCTGGAACCCCTTACGGTACTAGAGCTGAGATTAAGAACGTAAATAGTTTTAGATCTATATCGCGCGCTATTGAATATGAATATAGACGCCAAAGCGAATTATTAGATCAAGGCAAAACTGTAGATCAAGAGACTAGGCTCTTCGAAGAGAATTCTGGTAAGACTTTTACTATGCGCAGTAAGGAAGATGCGCATGATTACAGGTATTTCCCGGAGCCAGATTTAGTACCAATGAATATATCTACTAAACAGATAGAAGCGACGCGCGCGGCACTGCCAGAATTACCACAACAAAAACTCAACCGTTATATTCAAGAGTTCGGACTTAACCAAGAAGCAGCAAGCACCCTAATTGATGAGATGGAACTAGCGCTGTTCTTCGAAGCTACATTAATTGAGACTGCAAGTAAACAACCAGTAAAAATAGCTAACTATCTTATTGGACAAGTCGCTGGCTATCTTAATGAGAATAAGCTGAGCTTATCGCAAACTAAACTGACGCCAAAGTTACTTGCTGAGATGGTTCTAGCTATAGATCAAGGGATAATATCGGATAATATTGCTAAGAACGATATTATCAATGAACTTCTTGCTCATGGAACTAGCGTTGCGAAGCTTATCGAAACTAAAGGTCTAGCGCAGATCACAGACACCGGCGCTATAGAAGCGATAGTCAAAAAAATCATCGACTCTAATCAGAAGCAGTTAGCAGACTATAAAGCAGGTAACGCTAAGCTGAAAGGTTTCTTCGTTGGGCAAGTGATGAAAGAAACTCAAGGTAAAGCATCGCCGCAAATTATTAATGAGCTATTAGAGAAATTTCTAGCTTAGTTTAGCCGTGAGCTCCAGCTGTTGCTGCGCCTGGTACCATGGCTGAAGGTACGTTCTTATCAGGGTTAGCAAAAGCATCTTTTAACCAGCTAAGTGGCATTGAAGCGACCTCACCGAGCATAGGACCTATAACTGGAATCCTATTTAAGAAAGTATTACCCTCTGCTAGTTGCAACCATAAGCCCATTAATGCTGGAGCTACTATGCCACCTAGCATCATTTTATTAGTTACTACTAACCTGCTGCCTTCGCGCTTAGCGAGTGGGTTACGTGAGCCAAGTATATTTGAGAATAAGGCAGCCGTTAGTCCACCTTGTAATAAGCCTTGGAATAAATAAGCTAAGCTTGGCATTTTTTCTTGAGGGCGACGACCGACGGCGATATTAACACCATGGAATATATTTTTTACAGCCAACACGGCAACAATGGCAGCACCAATACCAGAGCACCAAGTCAGAGCTGTTGGATTGCGTATTAAAGCTTTGCACCAAGAATCGAAATTAGAAAAAATACCACTACACAAATTTTTGACTGAACCTAGACCACTATTAGCCCAACCGATTATAGTTTGCAACCATCTTTTAGGTGCGGATGTTTCTTTTGGTTTATATTCATCATCAAGGTTTGGTAAGAGACCAGGTTCTCTTTTATTGAGAGTGTCGATGGTTCTGTTTATAGAAGGTAGTTGAGGATTATGGAACAATGCCGACATATCATTTTCATTACGTGAAGAATTATTAGTTGGGTTTGATTGCGGGCCAGTACTATTATTATTAGTTGGGCCGGCCTGTCTGTTGTTATTGGGGAATAGAGGGTTAATAGCGTCCATTAATACGTATTATGTCAATATATGTCCAGGGATAATAATAGCGTAATACAGGATATTTTGCTAAAAATTATAGTATCTATAAGGTAGGGGGTTCTCATAAAGCGTGCTTTACTGTTAATATCCTTAAGTCTAATGGCTGAAGCAAAAGAGCGAGATTTCAAATATTTAGTAATAGTGGAGTCTCCTGCCAAGTCAAAGACTCTTACAAAGATATTAGGCAAAGAATATCTAGTTGAATCTAGTGTTGGGCATATTCGTGACCTTCCAGCTAAGGGTTTGGGCATCGATGTTAAAAATGATTTTGAACCTAGCTATGAGGTGATGGTCACCAAGAAGAAGGTTGTGGAAAAATTAGCTAGCCTAGCTAAGAAGGCTGAGAAAGTTTACCTAGCATCCGACCCTGACCGTGAAGGAGAAGCGATCTCTTGGCACCTTAGTCAGATTTTGGATTGCAAAGCTTCTAAAGTAACGCGTATAAGTTTTAACCAGATCACCCCAGATGCTGTGCGCAATGCCGTTGCTCATCCGCGTGATATTAATCAGCATCTTGTTGATGCTCAGCAAGCGCGTCGTATTCTCGATCGCCTGGTTGGTTACAAGATTAGTCCACTACTGTGGCGCAAGATCGGTGGTCGCAGCGCCGGGCGCGTGCAGTCTATTGCTGTGCGTCTGATCTGCGAGCGCGAAGAAGAGATACAAGCGTTCGTTGCGCAAGAATACTGGTCAGTTAAAGCTGAAGTATTAGATGAGAAAAATAAAGCTAGTGGTAACTTTACTGTCGCTCTCACTCACCTTGATAAGAAAAAAATTACAAGCCCCTTAGATGAAGCTGATCCTAACAAGATCACAGTGATTAGATCAGAAGCTGAAGTTAAGAAGGTTGAAGATAGAATCTCTAAAGCTAAGCTTGCTGTAACTGATATCAGCACTAGACCGGGCACTAAGCGCCCGCATGCACCATTCAAAACTTCTACTTTGCAGCGTGCAGCAGCGAATCTAGGTTTCACTGTTAAGCGGACCATGCAGATTGCTCAAGAATTATACGAGGGTGTAAAACTCGGCGGCGGCGATCAGGTTGGTCTTATAACTTATATGCGTACTGATAGCTTAAGGCTAGCTGATGAAGCACTTGAGATGGCACGTGATTATATTATCGCTACTTGGGGTGACGCGTACTACCCTGGTGAGCCAACTCAGTACGATAAGAAAAAGAAAAGCGACGACAAGAAAGTTGCTGAGCAAGATGCCCACGAGGCGGTGCGTCCTACTTATGTCGATAAGACTCCAGATTCTATTAAGGCTTATCTAAGTCCAGAACAATACAAAATCTACAAATTAATTTGGCAGCGTTTTGTGACTTCACAGATGAGCGCTCAGAAGACAGAGACTAACACCGTTGAGATTAGTAGTGAGCCTGGTGATATTACTATGCGTGCTAGTGAGACTCGCACTGTGTTTGCTGGTTATGCTGCAGTTTATGGCGTAGAGGCTGAGGTGAATGAAGATAGCGAAGAGCAAGAGGACAGCACTAAATTCCCACCGGCTATTGCGATTGGTAATCCAATCACTCTTAAAGAAGTTAACCCTAAACAGCATTTTACTGAAGGTCCGCCTAGATACAATGAAGCCAGCTTGGTAAGAGCACTTGAGGAACTAGGTATAGGTAGACCATCTACTTACGCCCCTACTATTAATACTATTGTTGAGCGCAAATACGTTGAGAAACTCAATAGCCAGTTAGTACCTACTAAGCTAGGTATCAATGTTAATAAACTTCTTGTTGATCACTTCGGACGTTTTATCAATGTGGATTTCACTTCGCAGATGGAAGCGAACCTCGATAAAATCGCTGAGCACGCTATTAGTTGGCGCGATATGCTTAAGGATTTTTATCTCGGTAAACACGGTAAGACTAAAGTTAGCGTCAAAGAGTTGAAAGCGATGGATGCTGCTTCGCTTGGCTTCGCTGATGTGGTTAAGTGCGCATCCGAGGAAATCGAAAACATAGTTATAGCTACTGAGCATAAGTGCCCCTTGTGTGATGCAGTGATGAATCTTAAATCTAGTCGCTTCGGTCCTTTCTTGGGTTGCTCGCGCTATCCAGAGTGTAATGGCATAGTCAACCTCACTAAAGAAGGACTGCCAGCACCTGAAGACAGACCTTTTGCTGAGCCTTGTCCAGATTGTTCTAAGCCTTCACTAGTTATTAGACATGGTCGTTACGGTGACTATATCGCCTGCACTACTGATGCTTGCAAATACACTTCACCACTAGTGAAGAAGACAGGTGTAGATTGTCCGCGTGAAGGTTGTGTTGGTCACATCGTCGAGAAGAAATCTCGTTTCGGTAAGATGTTCTACGGTTGTGATAGTTGGTCTAAAACCAAGTGTGACACCGTATTCTGGTATCCACCAGTGAAAGAAACTTGCCCGCAATGTGGCAGACAGATGATGTATAAGTCACTCAAACGCGGCGATAAGATCGCATGCTCAGATACTAAAGTCTGTAAGTATGAACGTCTTGCTAGCCCTAAGGATATAGAACTTTATAGACCGGTTGTAGAAGTACCTGTAGAGGGTGCGCCGAAGTCGGTCTTCAGTATTTTAGACTGAGCGCGGGACAGCAGCTTTGCCCAACTGCTGCGTTGTTTGCTCGTTCGGCGTCCTCATTGACACGATCAGTCAACTCCGGCGCCTCACTCACAAACGCCTTGCATTTGGACAAATTGCTGTCCCGTGATTAAAACCATGTAATGTATCTCTCCTCCAAATGACGTATCTTTGCTCAAAAAGTCCCTTGCTCATTGCTTTCTAGCTATCTAATGACTTAGACTTACTAGTATTAGCAGCCGAAATCGTTAAAGAATCACTCTAGCCTAGCCGATAGACTTAAGAGTGAGTGGCAATTATAAGTAACGAAGGACTACACCCGATGAATAAAACAATAGTAGAGAAGTTCAAGAAATACGCGAAAGAGCTAGGTCAGCTTTACAAAACGCGTAGAGAGCTTGATGGAATCATAGGAGAATATGAGACCAGATTGAAGTCGCTAGGAGAGGTATTAGAGTTTGCTGATACAGCAGAGTCGACATATCGCACTTCTGAGCTTCCGTCGCTTAACTAAATAAACTGAGCTAATCCCCCCGGCATGCAAAGTTATCTAAGGACCTCCAATTTGGAGGTCCTTTTTTTTAAATTAACAATAATTAAGAAAAAATATAGCCAAACCCCTTGCACAAGGCCACTAAAGATGATAAAATGATCCTTAACTTCAAAAATAAGTAATCGAGCAAAGGAGAAAAGGTTCCAACAGTACCGGAAGGTAACAGGTAAAATCCATAAAGTTGGACCATCCTACAAATGACAATGTTGTCGGTCGCTTAAGGGTGAAGGGAAAGATGAATTTGAAAAATGGACTTCGGTTGGTCGACTGAAGTCCATTTTTTTTGTCTTAGGACGGTGCTTTCACCTGGCATCTGAGCAAAATCACTCGCCCTAAGTTAAAATGGGCAGGAGTGTCATCCCCCTCAGTACTAAGTCTTAATCCAAATAATTACACCCCCGTTATGCAGCAATACCTGCAGGCTAGGCAGTCTTTGGGTGCTGGAACTGTCCTGTTCTTCAGGATGGGAGATTTCTACGAGGCGTTCTTCGAAGATGCTGAAGTTATGGCGCGTGATCTTGAGATCACTCTAACTAGCCGTCCCGATCAAAGTCACCCCGGCGGTCGCATACCGATGGCGGGAGTGCCGGCTAAAGCTGTCGCTGGATATACAGCCAAGTTACTAGCGAGCGGACATAAAGTTGCGATAGCTGAGCAGATGGCTGATCCTAAGAGCTGTAAGGGACTAGTGCCGCGAGAGATTA
>CAZQXM010000025.1:0-15829 GCA_964597205.1 uncultured Gammaproteobacteria bacterium | reverse complement strand
GAGGGGCGCACTAGTGTAGTTAGGTTAAACCTAGACCTGGGTGCTGATAAATCTCGCGATATTAAATGGACAGATCTAGTGCGCGGTGAGATGTCAGTGAATACTAAAGATCTTGGCGGCGACCTCGTGATCCAAAAAGCCGACGGACAAGTTTTGTATAATTTCGCGGTGGTGATTGATGATCTTGAGATGGGTGTTACTCATGTACTGCGCGGTGAGGATCACCTTACTAACACCGCCAAGCAAATCGCTATCTATCAAGCTCTTGATGCTGAGGTTCCAGAGTTCGGGCATTTGCCGCTGATATTTACTGCCGATAAACAAAAACTCTCTAAACGCAAACATGGTGATATAGCTGGTGTTGATAAATATCGCCGCGAAGGATATCTACCAGAAGCTCTTGCTAATTACCTTCTATCTACTAGCTATTCGCCGCGTCCTGAGCATGATTTGAATTCAGATGGCTTATTTACTATGGCTGAGATCTCGCTGAGCTTCGAGATGTCGGGTGTAAGTAAAAGTCCAGCTATTTATGATCTTAATAAACTGAATTGGTTTAACCGTGAGTATATGAAAAAACTAAGCCATTCAGAATTGATGACTGCGCTTAAACCTTATCTCTCTTATGATCTTTCTGCTTTGGGTTCTGCTAAAACTGAACTGCTGATAGATGCTGTGCGTAATAATATAGACAAATATTCTGATATTAACCGTGAGGTGGATTATTTCTTCGATGATATTAATATCGCTGATGATCTTAAGCCTTCTCTAGTTGAAGGTAAGGCGCTGCTGGATAAGCTGGTTGCTGAGTTCGATAGTTTTGATTTCAATTCTCCTGAGCAAATCAAAAACCGCATTAATGAAATCGGCGAGTCTCTAGGGCTCAAAGGTAAAAAACTATTCTGGCCTATTCGCATAGCCGTTAGCGCCAGAACTCATGGACCGGATTTGGGGCTGGTGTTTGCGGTCTTGGGGGCGGAGAAGGTTAAAGCAAGGCTGGATAGGCTTGTATATACTTAGTTTATATATTTGGATTCCCTTTTAGCAAGGGTAACACTAGTTGGCTAAATATATGATCTAGTTCTTTTCTTGCATCCTCGCCAACAGTTACATTGGTAGCCATTCTGAAAGTAGTATTCGGAGCATTTAGCTCTTTAGTATATTTTATTGGCCTCACGATGGCTCTATTTTGCCAGCCTTCATAATCATTTAAATCTAGTTGCCATGTTATGAATTCTTGTCCGTACTCTTGCATTCTAGTTGCAGTGAGTTTAAATTTATTGTCGACGTCTAATTTAGCTTCAGCTGTAATCGTGCTATTTACCGCTTGATGAAACCGTCTATTGTAGGTAGCTTGCTCTTCTGTTGACATTGCTTCATATTTATCTCGAGCCATTGAATTTGGATCAAAAAATGGCAGATCATAATTTAGCAAATAGCTCCATTGATTTATTGGTGGTATTTTTAAGCTTTGGCTGGCTTGTTGCCTGTGAATTCTTGGTGGGAATTCCACTTGAGTGTGAGCTCTGATAATATTCATTCTTTGTTTATTTTAATCGATAAATTGTTATGAAGCTGGCAAATATGCATAGCCGTTAGCGCCAGAACTCATGGACCGGATTTGGGGCTGGTGTTTGCGGTCTTGGGGGCGGAGAGAGTTAAAGCTAGGCTGCTTTTTGTATAGGTAGGAATTGATTTAATAGTGGTAGTAGGATATTAGTATTAAATATTGTTATTGGATTTTCTGGATCATCGCTCTCTTTGTATTTGAGTGGCGCTGTTGGGTCTGAAGCGTTCCTCTGTGTTGGAACAGCCATTGCTATTGGTTTAGCTATTACTTTTGAATCAGTTCCAGATCCTGCTTCTACGTCATATAAATCCCACTCTAGTTCATGATGACCTGTATCTGCGGCATGTAACCTTTTATTTACTTCAAGAACAAAGCACCTATTGGGGTTTAATTTACTATAGGCTCTTAATACTTTTCTCTTTGCTGTAGATTGAACTAATACTTGCTTAGTATTCTGTGTTGGAAAGGTATCTGTAATTTGCAGCTCGACTGCTGGTAGTTTGTTCCATTGCTCAGGGCGACCACGCACATAATTTATTCCTCTTAGAGCTGATAATAAGTGCTGAGCTTGGTATTCTGTTATTTCAACTAAGGGTGCTGCTATCAGATTCATTATGTATATAATACGCGATAAATCATTAAGAAATTGTGTATAATATTATCATGCTTTCTTCAACGTCCCAGAAGTCTGAGCTGCGCTTGCTTGCTCGCGAGACGGCCACGATGTTACTCAGTTCTGAGGAAAATCTCTACGAAAAAACAAGAAATGCTATTGAGCAGATTCAGGCTTTGCCGGCATATGAAAGTGCTGAAACGATAATGATTTATAGTGCGCTGGCTGATGAGATAGATCTTAGTGTTTTGGTTGAACTTGATAAAACTAAACGTTGGGTTTTGCCGCGCGCTTTAGGTGATGGCATTATGCTTTTGTTTCAGTTTGATAATTTTGAACAGTTAGTGGATGGTAAGTACGGTATTAAAGTGCCACCTGCTACTAATCATCTAGTGCACAAGTCTGAGATTGATTTAGTAATTTTACCGGGCTTGATGTTCGATAAACGTGGTCAGAGACTTGGTCGTGGCGGCGGTTATTACGATAGGTTGCTTATTGATATGAGAGCTAAGACTGTTGGAGTTTGTTTAGCTGAGTTGATGATAGAGTTCATCCCTAAAGAAGAACATGACATCGCTGTTGACTATGTGATCGCGGCGTAAAAAGCATTTGACATCGCTTCTACTAGCCCATCAGTGATTGGCTTACCAGTCCAGATTCTCAGTGAGTGCACTCCTTGCATGATTAGCATCTTAGAGCCATCGATAGTCTTAAGACCTCTATTGCGAGCTGTTTTGAGCAACCTAGTATCTGAATAAATTAAATCGTAAACTACGGCTGTATCTTTAAGTCCATCTATCTGCGGTGAGCTTAATGGCATCTCATCATCTAATCTGCCTTGTCCCATCGGCGTGCAATTGATAACTAGATCGGCTTCAGCTAGCGAACTGTTGTCATCATATAGATGAAGAGAAATATTAGTTTTAGATACAGTAGGTAAATTACCATCGTATTTCTGAAAATTGCGCACATAGACATTAACTTGCTCTGGCTCTAAATCTTCTAGAGCTACCATCACCGCGCGCGCAGCACCACCAGCACCAAGCACCGCTATGTTTTTGCCTTTAAGTTTAAGCTGAGAAACTGAATCGATAAAACCATAATAGTCAGTGTTGTAACCTTTGATCATGCCCTCGCTTATCATCACCGTGTTAGCAGCACCAATACGATCAACAAGCTTATCGCGCATGTTTAAGTAGTTTAAGATTTTTTCTTTATAAGGGATGGTGACATTAAGCCCGCCAAGTTTAGAGAATATATCCTGCAAAGTATCAGCGAAATCTTCTTGCGCTACATCGAACTTCTCGTAGCTGCCTTCTATGCCTAAAAACTTAAGTCCCGCAGCCTGCATCTCTGGCGAGCGGCTGTGGGATAGGGGGTGGCCGAGTATGCCGAGTTTGAGCACTAGTTCTATTGTACTTTAGATGGGAAGTTTTGGTTATTCAGTTTTACGACTTAGCCTGTCTAAGTATTGCTCATTAACTTTTATCAATTTATTATTGATAGTTCGTGCAGCTTCAAGAATTGAAGTTACAAATTCATTTAAGAGGCTATATAGAGTTTCGGCTTTAATATCACATTCGTTGGTATTTCCCAAATCGGCAGCTATAGATCTGCTTGTAAGCAATGGTTTAGAGGTTATTGCATTTTTAGAAGCCTCATTTAATGTAAACAAGTAATCTAAAGTCTCCAAAAGGAACATAAACTGTTCTTCTGTTAAAGTTCTAGCGGCAAGCTCTCCGATTTCTCTTTTCGATTTTTGAGTGTCGGTTAGTTCTAGCTCGCTGGAACCTATTTGAACTTTTGATTTAGCTGTAAGAGGTTGCAGGTATTTATGCAGTTCATTTGCAATTAATGTCCAATTACTTGCAGCTGGACCTTGAGTTTTAATTAGAAGCTCTAGTCCACTCACGGTATTGGGGATGATTTCCTCATCTTTCACTATTTGTCCGTAGTCAAAGCTGTGTCTTAGGTATGAAGCTGCCGATATATCACTAGATTTTAGTTCCATAGTCTCAATTCTATCATCTTATATTAATTTATATTTTTGCTTATAATATTGATTTGATGCCAGTCTAAGCTAAGCTTTTAATAGTATGCTCGTCAGTCCTAAAGCCTATAACCCCAAAGAAGTCGAACTAAAATGGCAAGCCCAGTGGGAGAAATCTGGCATGCACAAGTTCGAGCATGGAGCTAAGGACAGTAGCGGCAAAACTAAACCCGATTATTACTCACTGGTGATGTTTCCTTATCCAAGCGGAAATCTTCACATGGGACATATGCGCGTTTATACGATCTCAGATGTGATTTCCCGTCACAAGCGCATGCAAGGTTATAACGTACTTAATCCTATGGGTTTTGATGCTTTTGGTTTGCCTGCGGAGAACGCAGCCATCGAGCGTGGTATTCACCCAGCGGAGTGGACAGAATCTAATATCGCTCACATGCGAGATGAGCAGCTTAAGCGCATGGGTACCAGTTATGACTGGACTCGTGAGGTGATCTCATGTCGTCCTGATTATTATCGTTGGACTCAATTTCTTTTTCTTAAGTTGTTTGAGAAAGGACTAGCTTACCAGAAGGAAGCTGCTGTGAATTGGTGCCCGGATTGTAATACGGTGCTGGCTAACGAGCAAGTAGAAGATGGTAAATGCTGGCGCCACGGCAACACAGATGTAGAGCGCAAAATGATGCGTCAGTGGTTTCTTAAAATCACCGCTTATGCTGATGAGTTACTTGAGGATCTCGATAAACTTCCGGGCTGGCCAGAGAACGTCAAAACCATGCAGCGCAACTGGATAGGAAAGTCTCAGGGAGCTTTGTTGAAGTTCTCGGAGATTGAAGTCTTTACTACGCGCCCGGATACAGTGATGGGGGTAACGTATGTGGTGCTAGCTCCAGAGCATCCATTAGTTTCTAAGATCACCACATCAGAAAATAAATCTGCTGTTGATAAATATATCCAGGAAGCTAAATCTAAATCTGAAATCGAACGCACGGCAGAAGGTAGAACTAAGACAGGAGTATTTACTGGAGCTTACGTTACTAATAGTTTTACTGGAGATAAAGTGCCAGTGTGGGTAGCGGATTATGCGCTTGCTGATTATGGAACTGGTGCGGTGATGGCGGTGCCTGCTCATGATCAACGTGATTATGAGTTTGCGGTGACTTTTAAATTACCTATAAAACAAGTTATAAGTTCAGTTGATGCTGATATTTCTACTAAGGCTTATACAGAGCCTGGAACCCTGATTAATAGTGGGTCTTTCGATGGGCTGGATAATGAGACTGCCAAAACCAAAATAGTAGAATGGGGCGCTACTAAAAATATAGCTGAAGCTAAAACCACTTATAGATTAAGAGATTGGCTGGTGAGCCGCCAGCGTTATTGGGGCACTCCTATACCTCTTATTCATTGTGCTAGCTGCGGTATAGTCCCTGTACCAGAGTCTCAGTTACCTGTAGAACTTCCGCGTGATGTTGATTTCAAGGAAGTTACCGCCAAAGGTGGCTCGCCGCTGCGTAATCATAAAACTTGGTCGCAGGTGAAATGTCCGAGCTGCTCTAAAGATGCTGTGCGTGAAACAGATACCATGGACACTTTTATGTGCAGTAGCTGGTATTACCTCAGATACTGCGATTCGCATAATACTAAACTGCCATTCGAGGCTGCTAAGGTTTTTCCTGTAGATCAGTATGTAGGCGGCATAGAACATGCGATATTACATTTGCTTTATTCTAGGTTCTTTACTAAGGCTGTTAGAGATTGCGGTCTCTTGAATTATGATGAGCCTTTCACTAACCTTTTGTCGCAGGGCATGGTCGTTAAATATTCTGAAGTCGATAAGAAGATCACCAAGATGTCTAAATCCAAAGGCAATGTGGTTGGTACTAATGAGTTCTTCGATAAATACGGCGCTGATGCGGCTCGCTTGTTTATACTTTTTGCGGCGCCGGTGCTCTCAGAAGTAGAGTGGACTGAAGAAGGAGCTTTAGGGCAGTTTAGGTTTATCAATAGAGTTTGGCGTCTATTTCAGGCGCTAATGCCAGTGATTAGTAAAGCTGATCTTAATGCTGCTAAAAACTCTGATTGGAAATTCTCTAATCTAGGCAGCGAAACTCAAGAAACGCTTAAGGTTTTTCACCAAGCGCTTAAAGCAATAACTACAGATTTAGATCCTTCGCGTTTTAGTTTCAATACAGCAATTTCGCGTATGACCGAGTTTGTTAATCATAGTTATAAGACTAGTGTTTTTACTAATCCAGATACTGTGCTTAATAATGATGAAAGGCAAGCTTTGGCCTCTACTATGGTTACTTTCCTTAAGGCTCTAGCGCCTTTTGCGCCGCATCTTAGTGAAGAGCTATGGTCAGAGCTCTTCAAGGACTCTGTTCACCAGCAGTCTTGGCCTAGCTTCGCGCCGGAGCTGATAGTAGAGAATACTGTTAATGTGGTTTTGCAAATTAAAGGCAAGAAGATAGATCTTATAGAAGTAGCTAAGGATATTGCTGCTGATAAGTCTCAATTGGAATTACTTGCACTTTCTAACGAAAAAATTAAGCAAAGGCTTGTTGGACTTAAAGTCATCAAGGTGATTGTGGTGCCTGAGAAACTAGTTAATATTGTTACATAGCAAAAACGTGACTGACGTCACGTTTTTGCGCTGTCAAATATGAGTGCATATTCTATACTATGAGTATGTACTGTTCTCGCATTTTTTTCAGATTTTTACTCGCTCTAAGCTTATTCTTCGCACCCCTAGCAGCACTCGCGATAGAGACAGTTTCTTTCGATCTTGATGAAACTCTTATATCTTCAGGAAATATGACTGATGGTGATTTGAAGAAAGCTAAAGCATTAGGTTTTAAAATTCAGAAAACCAAATCTGGGGACTATGAATATATCGTAAGACCCGGTGCTGAAGAGGTCTTAGAGCATGCTAAGAGGCTTGGTTTTAAGATCATAGTTATAACGGCTAATTGTGACGTCTATGCTAGGGATATAGTCTCTAGCTCTGGGCTTGGGCGCTATATAGATGCAATTTATAGTGATGAAGATTTACGTAGAGATTATAATACTGATTACAATACATATCCTTATCATCGTAATCGTACTTATAAGCCGGCACGTACTTTTGTTAAAAAAGCAGAACGTAGTTTAGAACGATACACCATAGGTACTTTTAATGGTTTTATTAAACGAGGCTTTCTTTATATAGCTGGCAATAATAATATTAGACCTTATATTCCGGCTCCTAACACTGCTAAGTATCCACCTATCTATGGTTCACGTTTTCATGTTGATGATACTCTAAGACACGTTGATCAGCCAATGGATTTTATAGGGGTTCAAGTTCTTGAGTTTGATGGTACTAAGGCTATTAAATATAGTGCTGAAGGTAAGCCTTCCTGGACTTATGATGTAATAGAGAAGCTAGATTATTTGAAAAAATATGGATGGGTAGACCTTTATCGCCGTCAGTATCATAGTGATCCTGTTCAGTCGGTAGTTGTGCCTATAAATTAAAATATCTTTTTAAGTATTTTTTGTATAAATCCACTATCTCTATCTTTAGTGAGAGCACCACTGCCGACTATTTGGATTTGAGCGTTAGCTAATTTATAGCTTGGTAATTCATTATTAGAATCTATATCTTTAGGATTTACTATGCCTCTTAGGTAGAGACTTTTCATCTCGCCTTCCATTACTATTTGGCGATTACCTTCTACTACCATATTGCCACTAATAGGATCTATCTCTACTATTAAGGCACTAACTAAGGTTGTAAATATTTCACTGTTGTTTACTGATATTTTACGATTTATATCCTTGCCATAGTTAACAGGTATCTCTATGTGAGTAATACTACTTTTGACATCGTTATTAGTTGGGTCTAAAGTACTAGTCTTGGTTGCTGCTTGCCTAGTAGTAAGATCAGCATCGTGATTGGTTGAAGTGCTGGTTTGTGATTCTGATTTTTTGATAGCAGAGACATTCTCTGTAACTTTAACTGTAATTAAATCTCCAACTTTGCGTGCTTTATATGATTCAATAAGTCCGCGCGGATTATTCATCAAAGCATTCTGGCTCATGCCGCCATCTTGCAGCAAGCTAACAGCTTCAACTCTTAGTGAGCTGATTAGCATAATAAATAATATGTTTTGTAATAATCTCAAGAACATATCTCTAGGCAAAATTGCCCATAAATACTTTGTACCTATATTTCTGTTCTAAGAAACTAGACTTTAGTAGTATGGATAGGCTATTTAGATGATGTACTTGCTTCTTGTTTTAGTGATGAAATAGCTAATATGTAAGCTCCATATAGAGTAGGGTTCTCAAGCTTGGTTTTAGTTATTTTAATTGGATAAACCATATAGGCTTCTAGATACTCTAAAGCCTTATCAATAGCTGGTCTTACAACTAGATCCCAGTTCTCGCCTTTGGTTTTACCGCCGCCTAATACTATTAGTTGAGGCACCATTATGCAGGCTAGGTTAACTAGTGTAGTAGATAATGCTGCTATATTTTCTTTACGTTTCTGTTCTTGAGAATTGCTTTGATCTGCTCTTGATGATAAGGTGCTAGCACTAAAGTCTGCTTGCACCATATATTCAAGTCTGAGAGCTGGTGAGTAATCTGTGCTGTAGATCTCGCCATCCTTAAACAAGCCAGCTCCAATGCCAGTGCCTAGGTTGATATACAAAACCGATTTATATTTATTCTCTTGTCCGCAAACTGCTTCGCCTAATACAGCTAAATCCACATCTGATTTAAGATAGACGGGCTTATCGAGAGCAGCAGAGATATTGGTCCAAATTGGCTCGCGAACATACTTAGGGAGGTTGATGCTTTGTTGTAAAAGGCAGTTAGCATCCCAATAGCCAGCAGCTCCGACACCGATAGCCGCTATATCTTCTAGATTGAGGTCTAATCGAGTAAGTAATACTCGAATTTCTGATTCTAATAAAATTTCAAAATCTTTTGGAAGTTTAGGAGTAGTAAAACTACTAGTGCCAATTAATTCAGCATCTCTAAAACAGCCTACAGCAGTTTTAGTTCCTCCTAAGTCAACGGCTAAAATTAGTTGATTACTCATAACTTGCTATGGACCAGAATTTCTTCCTGCCCACATAGAGTTTACCAGAGTTGAGTACAAAAGTAGCGTATGAACTTATAATATCGGCGTTGAGCTGGGCTCTAGAAGAGTCTTTGGCAATATTAGCAATAATAAATTGAGGTCTGGTTAAGCTAAGTAGGGTGTCTAGATAAAGGTCACCAGCATTAAGTTTTGGCAGTATTAATAGCTGCGTTTCTTCGAGATTGCCATCAAGCTCATTCATGCAGCTAAGATTTCTCTTGCCTTTAATGATTAAAGTTTTGAGTCCAGCGACTTCGGTGTATTTATAACAAGGACCATCCTTTAGAGCTAGAAATTGATTTATGGGCTCTGCGTATTTGCCTTTAAATTGTCCGTGAAATATATCTACGCTCTCTACGTTCAGCGGCGGCGCGTTACCGGCTAGAAGGAAGACTAGTAATGAGGCGCAAAGTGAGCTTGCTAGATATTTATTTCTCAATTTACTAGAACCGTCTTCTGTTTTACCAAGCAAATAAGCCAAGTAAATAAATAATATAGTTAATAATAGATAACTGTTGAAATCCAGTTCCAGCCTAGAATCTATAAATGGTAAATGCTCACTAAGTGCTAGCAAGTATTTAAATAAATTCATTAAAGGCTCAATAATGAAACCTAAACCAATTACAGCTAGAATAATAATTAGAGTAATAAAAGGCGTAAATAATATATTTGCTGCTAGTGCCCAGATCTGGGCTGAGTGGAAATAATATATTATTAGTGGCATTAGAACTAGCTGTACAGCTATACCCGTACTTATTATCTCTTGATAATATTTAGGTACTTTAGGAATTAATAAAGCAGTTCTGGCTTGAATCGGACTAGCAAATAATATTAAAGCTAGTGTCGCTAAATAACTTAGCTGAAAACCAATATCGAAGATAGTGTAAGGATCTATAGCTAGCATTATTGCTGTTAATATCACCAGGAATCTTAAGCTGAGAGGCTTTCGTCCAGCAAGTTTAAGCAAGCTAAATACTGTAATAAAAATACAGGCTCTAACTATAGAAGGGCTAAAGCCAGCAACTGCTGTATATAAAATACTTCCAAGGATAATAGCAATAGAGCTTGTTCTTAGTCCTAGTTTTAGCAATCCGAATAGCCAAGTTAAAGTAACGCTAATAATTAATAGATTAAAACCTGAAGCTGCAAATATATGTGTTAAACCAAGATTGCGGATTTGACCGTTGAACTCTTCAGGGACTTTAGCGACTCTTGAGCCAAGTATTAAACTAGTTACTATTTCGGCATTCTCATGACTAAGCTGGCTTTCATAAACCGAGCGTATCCATTTCTGCATTGATTCTATAGGGTTAGTTTTATGGCGAACATAACTTAGATTTTTATTTTTGATAGCCATAAAAACTTTGTCTTTACGCAGTACTTGAGCTTTAAAATCATTTAGCTTTTCTGTTTTCCAAGTAGTTTTAGGGTTTTTGCGTTTATCAAGCTCGATAATATCACCCAATTCAAGCCCTCTTGAGAGGCTTGTTTGAGCTAATAGCCTGTAGGGCACGAATAATGACTTGAGATCTACGCCATGCTTCTTCTTGAGTTCAACTATGAATTCTGTCTCAAAATATGGGTTAGCTCTTGGTTTACTAATAATCTCTAGTTCGTATTTGCCGGAATTAAGTAGCTTAGTGTAATCCTGTATCTCTAACCAATCTGCTCTTAGATGATAGTTGAAAAAGCTTAAAAGTACGCAAAGTAAGCATAATAATATTTGTTTTTGATAGCGAGCATAACTACTAAACGCCAGCGTCGCTAGGCTCATCACTATTAAAGCAGGAATAAATAAACTGTATCCAGCAAGTGTAAAACAAAGGGTCCCGGCGATGATTCCTAGTGCTGCTGATACTAGGGTCATAGTTTAATAGACATCACGGCAATATCTGCCACTATCTTTAAGTTCCTTCATCATTGCTTCAGCATCGCCACCATTCTCGATGATAACTTCTCTAAGAGCTGTATCAACGTCTTTAGCCATGCGTCTAGCATCACCGCAAACGAAGAAGTACGCGCCGCTCATTAGCTGAGCGTAGACTTCTTTAGAGTTTTCTTTAATGCGGTTCTGTACGTAGATTTTATGCTCTTGATCGCGTGAGAAAGCTAATGATAGTCTAAGCACACCTTGTTTCTCGTATGCTGTTAGCTCATCTTCATATAGATAGTCACAGGCTTTTTTCTGATCACCGAAAAATAACCAATCTTGACCAACTTTAAGTCCTTGCTTGCGCTGATAATTACGCTCTTCGATAAATGCTCTGAACGGTGCTATGCCTGTACCAGGTCCAACCATAATAATATTAGCGCTAGGATCTTTAGGTAGTCTGAATTTATCATTGTTGTGAAGATAGATTCTTACGCTCTTATCGCCAACACTAACTCTTGAACAAATGTAGTTAGAACATACACCTAAGATTTTTTGACCATTAACTTCTTCTTCTACTCTTGAGATACAAAGATCAACCTGCTCAGGATGCGCATTAATTGAGCTGGCTATAGAATAAGCGCGAGCTTGCAGCTTAGAAGAGTTCTCAGCTACCTCATCTGTATCAATCTTGATACCAGGATTTTCTTGCAGTATAACTTTAAGTAAAGCTGGAACTGAGTAGCCATTAAATTTTTCAGCAAAAGTGCTGATATCAACGCCTTTAGCTTCTATAGCTTTATATAATTTATTACTAGGTCTAGTAATATTTACTTCTTCAGAGAATCTTTTGAACTCTTGGTCGCGGCTGTTTTTAAGCGTGATTAGGTCTAGAAGTGAATTCACTAAATCATCAGCGTTAGTCGGGCAAACATAAAGTGAATCGCCAACTATGTAATTAATATCGCTGCCTTTTAGATCAATACTGATATGGCGGGTATCTTTGCCGGAGCCATTTTTACTAAGTTTGACATTAGCAGTGACCTTAGTTAAAAAAGGATTTTCTTTGTTGTATACGCTAGTTCCGTGCACTTGCTCTGCTGTTGTGTTCATATGAATACCTACCTTAGGTATCTATCCACAAAGTTTAGCTTTAATATCCTCAATTACAAGTGCTGTCGAACGATCGCGACTTATCTCACCTTTAATTAGATTGATTGAATGAATAATAGAACTGTGTTTGCGCCCAGAGAAATATTTACCGATACGTTCGTGACTTATCTGCAATAGTTCACGGCAAAGATAAATCGATATATGCCTAGCTTTCGCAAGTTCTTTAATACGACTTGGGCTTCTTAGATCAGCTAAAGCAATTCCACAATAAGCAGCCACTACTTCGCTGATCTTCTCGATATCTAAACCCTTGTAAGCTCCAGAACTGCAACGGCTATAACCGAAGAGATCCACTATGCTCTCATCATCAAGATGTCCGAACTCATTGAATAGACTAAGTTTATTGAGAGCAGCCTCTAGATCACGCACTGAACCTTGGGTTCTTAAAGCAATAAATTCCAAATGCTCATTAGAGATTGGAGTTTTGTCTTGTTTGGTTTTAGCCTTCAGTATCTCCATGCGCGCATCAAAATCGTGATCGAAGATTTCTGTAACCAGAGATCCAGTTAATCTGCTCTTGAGATTCGCTTCTATATTAACTAGGCTATTAGGATTTTTACTTGCTGCCATTACCACTTTGCCGCCAGCATTAGTGATGGCTTCAAAGGTATAGTAGAACTCTTCTTGAGTAGATTTTTTATTCTCAAGGAACTGCGCATCATCTAAGAGTAATAAATCAATCTTGCGATATTTAGTGTGGAATTCAGCAGTGTTTTTGTTGCGTATAGCCTGAAATAGCTCATTAGCAAAGCTTTCGGTGCTGATGTATTTAACCTTAAGGTTAGGGTTTTGAGATAACTTAGCGTTGGCGATAGCGTGAAGTAAATGAGTCTTACCTAAGCCAGTACCACCATGAATATATAGGGAACGATAACGATTAGATTTAGCATCAATAAATGCTTTAGTAAATAAAAGAGCAAGTCTGTTAGCACCATTACTAATAAAATTCTCAAGTGTGTAAGTATCTTTAACTCTTATTGGATCATTTTTAGGACGTGGCTGCGGCACCGTGCCTAAACTAATTTGGGTTGACTCGCTAGCAACTATATTTGCTACCTGATTAAGATCTAAATTCTCATCTACTACTAATCTGACACCAAGATTACGAGCAGTCACTTCTCTTAGCGCTTCTTCTATCTGGCTTAAATATGTTTGACTAATAAAATTGCGCGAGAATTCATTCTTAACAGCTATAACAGCGTAGTCATCTACTATTTCTTTCAGCGTGGCAGCAGATAACCAAGTCTGCAGAGCGTGCTTTTTGATTTTCTTAGATAGTAGGTTGAAGATTTGTAACCAAAGTTCTTCTTGGTTAATTATTGGGCTACTTACAGGGGTAATAGGGCTAGATCTAAGGTCGTTAAGTGTTTGGTTACCGTTGTACAAGTGAATTAGCTCCATATTACGCTGTCTGGGTTCCCGCAAGGGATAGACAAATATAGCACTATGCCTGAGTTAAACCAAGTTAAAAATTATTCACTTGCTTCTAGATTAGCAAGACTTGTTAACCTGATCTTAACCTTTACTAAATATATTAAATTAGATGCAGCCAATCAATAGTTGGAAAGATTCTTCAACTAAGCCTGATGTTATAGAGGCCCAGTTTAGAACTGTTGATAATCGTAGTTATTCTCAAAGACTGGCAGAGACTGCTTATCAAGATGTTTTAAAAGTTAATCTCAATTCTGGATTAAATCCTAAGCAAGATACTTTTGTGCGTGATTATACTGTTGCTGCTGTCGGTGATGAGCGTAGACAGAATACTCGTGAGAGCCGCGCTACTGAAGCTTATGGTGCTGATGCTCTCAGAGTGAAACTTAGTGAAACGCGTAAATCGTTAGTTGCGAATCGCGATAATTTAAATGCAAATAAATCTTTGGCTTTTAGACCGGGGATGAATCAGTTGGCGCTTGCGTAGCATAGCAAAATCGACACTGACGTGTCGATTTTGCGCTCTCAACCATGAGTGCAAAATCTTTGCTTTGCCTTACTAGGATTGTTTGCTTTGCTTGCCATGGCAGTATCGCTACAATATAACTATGACTGTCCTCGCCCTCCTCCAATACCAAGCCACGTCTGATAAAGAAGCTAATCTGCGCCTAGTCTCTAAGATGATAGATGAGGCTGTAACTTACTATAAGCCTCAGTTAATATGCTTGCCTGAGACTTTTAATTATCGTGGTTTGCCGGTTTCTGAGCGTGATCAAGGTGAATCTGCCACTAATTCTCCTAGTTTGAGTTTTTTATGTGAGCTAGCGCGCCAGTATTCTGTAGCGATAATGACAGGATCGCATTTGCTTTATAAAGCTAGTGACAAGCCTTACAATACTGCTCACTATATTGATGCTAGTGGTAATGTTCTCGCGTCTTATTCTAAAGTTCATTTGTTCGATGTGAATCTGGAGTCTGGTTCAGTTTCTGAGAGTGCTAATCGCTGTGCTGGAGAGATTAGTAATTTAAATGTTTTTAGTGATGCGATCGGAGGCGTAGAAATTAATATGGCTCTAAGCATTTGCTATGACCTTAGGTTTCCAGAGCTTTACCGTCACTATATGTTTAACTGCGCAAAGAAGCCCGATGTTATTTTTGTGCCTTCAGCGTTTAGTTATGAGACTGGTAAAGCGCATTGGGAGACTTTGTTGCGCGCACGTGCCATAGAGAACTCAGTTTATATAGTTGCGCCTAACCAGATTGGTCGCAGTGATTCTGGTTTTGAGTGTTACGGTAATTCTATGGTGATAGATCCTTGGGGACAGGTTCTAGCTAGGGCTACTGGCTCGTCGCCGCAGATACTTAATCTTGAGATAGACCTTGGACAGGTGACTAAAGTTCGCAAGAGACTACCACTGGATAATAGGAGGTTAATATAGACTTTTCGCTTTTAGCTGAATTTTGTACTTGGAACAATATTGGTTTTGTAGTTATTCTGCTACTTATTATTTTTTCTAATCGTGACAAGTGGTTTATTAATACCTATAACTATCATCATTTTTCTTGGTTAGACTGTATTTTCCTTTCAGGTTTGCTTTCTATAGTTGCTAGTGTTTTTGATTTATTGCGAGGATCCCATAAGTTCTTTTTGAATTTTATTTTTGGCGTTTTATTAATTGGGCTTTATTATCTTTTGAAAGATTGGCGTAAACAGGAGAAAGAACGACTACTTGGCGAGCTTAAGGATGAGCAAGAAGTGGAATAATATATTCAGGTGCAAAAAATATCACTAGTAGATTTTGCTAATTTCGAGTGGCTGCTCACTGAAGAGGAGCGCATGATTATGCACGCAGCTAAGGACTTCGTGAATAAAGAAGTTCTACCAGTAATTGATGATTGTTTTGAACACGATAGATTCCCAGCAGAGATTAGTTCTAAATTAGGTGAACTTGGTTTTCTTGGCGCTAATCTTGATGGTTATGGTTGTCCTGGTCTTAATCATGTGAGTTATGGACTCCTCAACATGATGC
>CAZQXM010000024.1:0-16232 GCA_964597205.1 uncultured Gammaproteobacteria bacterium | reverse complement strand
TAATTTTTTAGCTGTTTTAACTGCCATAGACCAGCAGAATATATTAACACATATTTAGCCCTTAGCGAGCAAATCCTTCTGGCTAATGGTTCCCATTAGATATAGTATCTGTGCCTGCGCTAGGTTATAGCCAGCAATACTATCTATCATTTTAGATTCGATTTCAGCCAGATCACTCTCTCGCTTAATTACACTAGCGAGCACTTCGAGCCCATTATCGTAGCGCAAGCGAGATAGATGCAATGCTTCGCGAGAAGCGATAAGCTCAACTTCAGCAGCATGCAAAATAGATTTAGCTTTCTCAAAATTCAAAAACGCAAAACGCAGTTCTTTCTCGATGCGTAATTGTTCTTGATCGTACATTAGTTTAGCTTTGCGCGAAGCAGCGCGGGCGCCCATGATATCTGCGAAAGTAGTTAGTCCAGATCCTTTGCCAAGTTCAAGCGAGGTCTCAAAACCAAGAGTAGTAATATTATTCAGCTCACCAAACTCTTGACCAGTACCAGTATGATCAGCATAAATATCTACCTTCGGTAACAGGTCTCCGGCTTTAGCGAGACCTTCTTGGAAGGCTCCGCGTTTGCGTTTGAGCGCGGCTAATATTCGCGGATTGTTCTTGCGTGCAGTTTTCAGGAAATCATCAATGGTGAAAGTCTCTGCTATTAAATTTAATTTAGCAATGCCGCTGATCTCGTTCTCGATAGCGTGCAAAGGCGTGAGTAGAGGCAAATTCAAATGCTCAGCTAAATTAATCTCAGAGACTCTATAGCGAGCTTCCTGCTCTATCATCTCCTGCTGCGCTCTAGCCATGCGCGCTTCAGCCTGCAAGACATCGAACTTAGTGCCAGCGCCAGCTTGAAAAAACTTACGCGACTGGCTTAAACTAGCCTCTGCTTCAGCTAGTGCTTTAAGTTTAGTAGACAATTTAACTTGGTCTTTTAGTAGATCGTTATAGAACTCTAGTGATTTGAGCAGTACAAGGTTGTATTGCTCTTGCTCGTCAGCCCCAGCAGCAGTTCTATAGAAATTCTCAGCGATAGTTAGAAAAGTAGTTTTGCCGCCACTAAAAGCCCTGTAACTAACCCTAAACTGAAGCTGTGCTTGGCTCTCATCAATTGTTGACTGGAAGCGAGAGTTAAGGAAGAAAGTACCGTCGAGAGACTTCTTGCGCGCAGCAACCGTAAAATCCGGTAACATCTCAGAGAATTGCTGCCAGAATTTCCACTTGGCGACAGTCGCACTCTCACGGCTAATATTGAGATTGATATTGTCTTCTAAAGCTTTTACTAAGACATACTCCATATCAACACTAATTGGCTCAGAGAGCGAGGCTTCAAGTTTAATAGGTTGATAAATAGTATCTAAGTGCGGCTTATAGTAAAGATCTTGCAAGCTAATTTTAGTATAGGCACCAGGACTCGAATCAGCAGCTGGCAGAGCAGGAGCTTTAGGTTTTTCGTGAGCGTCAGGTTTTTTTGGAGCTTTAGTGATTTTAGGTTTAGTAAGACTAAGAGAATTAGAATAAATAGGTTTGGCTGCCAGTAGTGGCAGAGATATTGAAGCGAGTATTAATGAACTAGTAAGTCTGCGTAGCAATCATTAATAGTATATAGCGTAGTGTCATCCTGAGTAGTTCGCATACGCTCACTACAGGCTTCGCGAAGGATCCACTAGTAGTCATGAGATCCTTCGCACTCTGTGCTCAGGATGACGTCCATATATAATATAAAGGTGCGCATAGTTTTCCTAGGCACTGCTGACTTCGCTTGCCCCTCGCTTGAGCAGCTAATCGCGCACGCTGATATAGAAGTGCTAGCACTTATCACTCAGCCAGATAAGCCGGTCGGTCGCAAACAGATCATAACTCCACCAGCAACTAAAGTTGTCGCTGTTAAACATGGAATTAAAGTTTATCAACCAGAGAAAATTTCTCATGATTTGGTTTTGATTGAAGAACTGCGTAGGCTCAAGCCTGATTTTTTAGTGACCGCTGCCTACGGACAAATCTTAAAACAAAATGTTTTAGATATAGCTCCAGTGATTAATTTACACGCAAGCCTCCTACCTAAGTTCCGCGGCGCTGCACCAATCAACTGGATGATAATTCACGGTGAGCGCGAAGTTGGCGTGAGCACTATGCTTAGTGATGCTGGCATAGATACTGGGATGCTTTTGCTTAAATCATCAACGGTATTAGCTGAAGATGAAAATGCTGCTAAATTGACTGAGCGTTTAGCTCTGATGGGCGCCGAATTATTAGTTAAAACTCTAGTCTTGTTTAAATCAATTACACCATTAGTGCAGGATAGTTCTGCTGTGCCAACCGGACAGCTGCTCGCACCATTTATGGACCGCAAGCTGGGGGCTATAGATTTCTTGGCTAGCGAAATGGTTCTAGGTTCAGCTAATCCTCGCCAAGCAGATTTCCGCGTGGTACTTGCGAATAACGCACAGAACATTCATAATCTGGTGCGCGGCACTTATCCATGGCCGGGGGCGTATTTCATGTTGGCTGAGAAAAAAATCTCAGTGCTGGAAAGCTCTGTTATCGGAGCTTCTGCTGGCATCCCTAAAGGCGATCTAGTTAGCCGCATGGAACTAGATAAAAAAGATCAATCAGTTATAGTGCATTGCTATGACGGTAGCTTGCTGCGCATACTCAAAGTTAAACCAGAAGGGAAGAATGAGATGGTGGCTGGGGCGTGGTTGAATGGATTAAGAGGCGGCTCTTAATTCTCCCTTGCGGGCACCGAAGTGATTATTGTAAGCAACCAAAATACGACTCATGTCAAGACTAGGTAGCGGCTTCGGAGTTTTTGCGAGCCTTTCTTGCTCCTGTCTATTTTTAGCTTCTATTTGTGCTTTAGCCGACATCACTCGTTTAGCAGTTGATTTTTTCAATCTCTTTATTTCATCAAAATTGAAAAGCCCAAGACTTAAGGAGTTCAAAAATAAAGCTTGGTCATTATTGGTAAGAGTAGCACCGGGTACTTTTTTTCTAAGGCGACTAAGTGTTTGATCAAGTTTTACTCGTGTTAGTGCACGGTTACCTTTGCTTAATAATATTTGAATAACATCATTGCTATATCCACAAACTTTAAACTTTAGTGCTTTTAATTCTTCTTCAGTTAAGGGTTCAACCAAAGTAATGTCTTCCCGCTTTCTTTGGAAAAGTTCTGCACTCTTGTCGCGGATACATTTAAGTAAAAACTTCCAATGGTCGTAACCATTTTCACCTGGCTTGAAACCAATTTTACGTCTTGCTTCACTCAAGTAGCGGCCAAAGGTTTTTCTTGGTATATGCAGCCGTTTCTTGGCAACAGTTTCAGGAAAACCTGCCAAGGCCAGTTCAAGACACTTAAACTCTTTGCGTGGAAGTTTTGGAAATCTTGACTCATCTAATTTAACTTCATATCTTGCGGCTTTAGCTTTGGCCGCTTGGTTATCAGGGGGGCTTGACGTAGGCTTGGTCATGACTTGATGATTCATAAGAGCACCCAACTAAGCTTTACATGATAACATATTATCTGTGCTAGGCTAAAGCCCGATGACAGCATTTAAATCTGTAAATCTTCTAGGATATTTGCTTGAAAAAGCGAAGCATGCAATGGAGCAAGCATCTTTTGTGAGAGCCAACTTGAAGCCCCCTCAGAGTGGTCTAACTACATCTCACTCGGACTAATCTCTTCGCCCTCATCATTAATGCCAGGCATGATCTTAGAAAAGACGGTGAAGAACATAGTGATGATAACTGCTAGTACTGAGAACCCCAGTAAAACGCCTTTCCACATACCATCGAAAATAAACATATAAGGCTATTGTAACACTGTAGATTTAGTCTTAAGAGCAGTTTCCACTTGCTTCGCGACCTTTAAAGATTGCTTGACCACATCCTCTAGCGAGATACCGTGCAGGTAGTTACCTACTATATATAAATCGTTTTGAGTTTTGAGTTTGCGCTCGACAGATTCGAGGAGCTCTGGTGCGCCCAGTTCATACTGAGGAATAGCTTCTTCTATATATTTAGTATCTACCACAGTAAAATCAGCGGCGCTCAGTTCTCTGCTCGCGTAAGGCTGCAAGACTTTAATCTGCTCGGCTATAGCTTGAGAGCGCAGAGCATCTAAATCTACTTCCATGGTCGGTGATAAATAACTGGTAAATAAATACTCTTCACTTAAATTTCTCTCCTTGAACAATTCAGAGCACCAAATAGTACCCAAGGTGCTGAGCTCAGAATTAATATGCGAGAGAAAACCAAAACCACTTAGGGGTTTGCGTAAAAGCTTGCGTGGTAACGACAAGGTCAATAAAAATATTGCTGCGTAGTTCACCTGCCTTACTAGCCAAGAGAGGTCTAGAGCCCAGTCTCTATCTAAACCTAAAGTGCCAGAACTAAGTATCTCAGCGGCTTCGCTGGCTTTAGTGGCAAGAATAATTATTGGTTTTTGCTCAAGTGCTAAATCTTGTACTTGTCCTTGAGAGTGTAGGTTTTCTCTGCCAATGCTATCCGCCAGTGCATCAATTAAAGTGTTCATACCTTGCTTGAATGAAACTGTCGCGAGCGGCTCGCTGCGGCGCGCACGTTTAGTAGCGAAAATCGCACGAACTATAGATCCGTGCTCAGTTTCCATTTTGATTAATTTGGGCAAGGCTGCAGCACTAGAGAGCCTGTGACTATCCGCGCCCCAAACCCCTCTTAGGAAACTCGATGCGATCTCGGCTACTTCAATGCCAAAGTTGCGCTGCATAAAATCAAATACAGTCTCGTCGCCGCGCTCAGTCTTAAGGCACCAAGGTTCACCTAGTACTCGAAACTTAGCTTTCCAGCTAAGTAAGTTTGAAAAAATTAAACTAAAAGGCGAAACTTCTATTAGGTGTGAGTCTTTATATAAGTAGCGTTTGGAGTCACTGAATTTGGTTTTTATAAGTTCTGGCTCTAAGCCTAGATCTTTAATAAGCTGCATTAAATGCGTGTGAGAATTCATTATGGTATTAGGACCATATTCGTAGACTATTTCCTCACCATTGGCAGCTTTATATATTCTTGAGTCCAGATTGCCGCCAAGACGATCTGATTTTTCTATAACTTGTACTCTAATGCCTGCTTGCTTGAGCGCGTAGGCACAGCTTAGTCCAGCGATGCCGGCGCCTATCACTATTACATCTGGCTTTGGGACTGGCATTTAGTTCACTATAGCAAAACAAATCTACACTTGTCACTTAGAGTGTAAAGTTAAACTCGCAATTGAAAGCGCAAAAACGTGACGAATGTCACCTTTTTGCTATGCCGAGGACGAGCATAACGCAGTTATTGGCAATTTGGAGACATGTTTTACTTAACTTGTATAACCTGCTCGACAGAGGTTGATATATTCCCTTGCTTATCCTGCACACTTAAAGTTATTTTATGAAAACCTGGGCTCAGTGAACTTAGAGCTATAGATTTAGAATCTGGCAGTGGTCCATCAATAGTAGACTCCCAAAGGTAATGAGCGATCTTCTTAGTAGCAGAGCCTGCTGATCTAGCACCCAAACCATTTTTGGCACGTACTATATCAAGTGCAATCTTATCGGCTGATATTTCTGCGATCTGGTCAGACTCTACAACACGCAAAACTTTAGTTACAGGTTTAGACCATTTACCATCAGCACCTTCTACGCTAAGACTAATTTGGTGAGTACCGACGGATAATTTATCTACATCAAGTTCAGCAGACGAACCTAAATCACCATCAAGATTAGAGTCCCACTGATATTGACTAGCGCCAATAGCTTTAGATTTAAGTTTCACCTCATCACCATCAGCGATAATCTCGTCGAATTGCATATCATCGACTTCAACCGGGTTAATAATATTAGCGTTCAAGATTGGCACATAGTTACTCTCAGCTGACGAAGCTAAGATGCGTGCACGAATATCATTAGCTGTTAAACTGCGAACTTTATTTTTGGCTTTAATCAAGGCAGCAATTCCAGCCACATAAGGTGACGCCATTGAAGTACCTGAGCGCACTTCATAAGATTTACGGGTTCCGCCTAAACTCAAAATCTGCGTGCCCGGAGCAGCTATATCTACCCAATCACCATAGTTAGAGAAATAAGCTCTCTCGTTATTCTCGTCAACTGCACCAACAGCAATCACACATGGAACAGCAGCAGGATATTGTTCATAAGGTTTACCATGATTACCTGCAGCAGCCACTAGAACTATACCCATCTCATCAGCGACATTAAGAATATCAGTAAGTATATTGAGTTCAGGTCCAGCAAAACTCATATTAATCACATCTGCTTTATTATCAATAGCATAAGCAATAGCATCATAGATATCTGAGCTCTTGAGGTAAGTAGATTTACCATCAGAGTAAGAAGCACGAATTGGCATAATGCGAGACTTAGGAGCTACTCCCTTAGTACCTATATTATTATCAGCAACCGCTGCGATAATACCAGAGACATGTGAACCATGCCCATCAAAATCCATTGGATCATTGTCAGGAGTATTACAATCCTCTCCTAGAGCGCAATAGCCAGTAGCTTTTTTAACGAAATCCCAACCGCGTATATCATCGATATAACCGTTGTTGTCGTCATCTTTACCATTGCTTGCTATCTCACCAGGATTCTCCCAAATATTCGTCGCTAAGTCGGGGTGACTATAATTCACTCCGCTATCTATAACCGCTACTACCGCACCCTCACCTTTATCACCAGCCCATTGATAATTATCATAGGTACTGGTTAGCGCTTGAGTAGTAGTACTTGCGATAGCTGCGCTACCTTTAAAAATATAGTTAGGGCTAACATCTTCTACTTCAATTTCAGCATCTGACACTTTAGCAGCTTTAATTTGGCGCACTAGTTCTTTAAGCGCTGCTTTATCCATATCAGCAGGCAACTTAAGCACGACAACATCACTTAGAATTCTTTTTTTACTACGCGCTGTTCTAAGTTTTTGAGTCTGAGAACCACTAAGCAGTCCAGATTGGAATTGACTAGCGATTTTTGAGGCTAAATACTTATCAGCATTAGTTGACTTCTTCTTATTTTTGAACTTAATGATGATCTCGTCAGCCGAGAAGTCAAGCTCATCACTAGCAGTCACATTAGCAGCAAAAACAGGCGTATTGGCAAGCAATATCGCAATTATTAGGGTTAAGAGAGAAATCCCCCAATGACGCATATTATATTGATGCCCGCACTTGATTAAGCCTAGGTTAAATGGGGGAGAAAATAGGTAAAAACGCCTACGACTTTATTTCAACAACTCTCTCTATAGGCTCTGAGAAAAATCCTCGCTTATCATGCACGATCAGTGTTAAACGATGTAAACCTGGACTAAGCTCTGTAATTGGAAAAGTTCTAGCGTGAGATTTAAGCTCACCATCTTTACTAGAAGTCCAAATATATTCTTCAACAGAACTGCGATTAGCTATTGGCATAGAAGCAATTAAATAACCATCGTGCCTGACTATGCGAGCTGTAACTTCATCAGCACTTTGAGTAAAGACTCTGCTTACAGTATCGACAGTTATAGTTTTAGTTACAGGGTCTGACCAGTCACCAGATTTACCACGTACTTTAAGTGAAATCTTATGATCGCCGGCACTTAATGAATCTATCTCGAACTTAGGTTCTTTACTAATCACACCATCTTTATCAGATACCCATTCATATTCAGTGGCTTCTTCATTATCTTCTGTGCCAGATCCAATAAATTCCACAGCTTGATTAAGACCAGAGATACGTGGAACTTGCATAGAATCCACTTGTAGAGGGTAATCTACATCAGCGTTCAATTGAGTTAACTGCGACTGAGTCACTAAAGCTGAACCCACAGAACTAGACGATGAGATGATACGCTCACGCACTTGATCTGGACTTAGTTTAAGTTCTTTACTCTTAGAAATTACTAAGGCTGCTACGCCAGCAACCAATGGCGCTGACATAGAAGTACCAGATTTATAAGCGAAACTATCATCTGGCGCAGCACTAAGTATGCGTACACCTGGCGCCATAATATCTACCCAATCACCATAATTACTAAATGATGATTTCTCACCATCAGAATTCACACTACCAACAGCAATAACATTATCCAAAGCTCCAGGAAAAGTCTCAGTATTAGAATCAGAATTACCAGCAGCTGCAACCATCACTACTCCCAACTCCTGAGCACGATCAACTACATCAGCAAGTACACCAAGCTTAGAACCAGCAAAACTCATATTAATTACATCAGCACCATTACGAATCGCGTATTCTATCGCTTCTGCCACATCTGAGGATTTAAGATAGGCACTAGAACCCACTGAATAAGCGGCTCTTAGAGGCATGATTTTAGCTTTTGGAGCGACACCACTAATACCGAACTCATTATTCTGCTCAGCTGCGATAATGCCAGAAACATGGGTGCCGTGACCATTGTAATCACTAGGATCATTATCACGACCAGCACAATCTTCACCCATGAGACAACTACTGCCAGCTTTCTTCACGAAATCCCAACCACGAGTATCATCTATATAACCATTACGATCATCATCTTTACCATTGTTAGCGATCTCATCGCTGTTAGACCAAATATTATTCGCTAAATCCTTATGCTCGTAATCAACTCCTGTATCTATTACAGCGACTACCACACCTTCGCCTTGGCTTTTAGACCAAGCTTTATCTATGTTGATTTGGCTAAGAGACTTTTGCACAGAATATTCCGGATCGTTAGGAGTTTCACTGATTTCATAGAGATAATTAGGATAAACAGCAAGCACTTCACAATCACTGTTATTGAGCTTCTCAGCGTTGATCTTAGCGATCAGTCTACGTAATTTAAATTTAGGCATGCCTTTGAGTTTTATCAGAGCAGTAGAAGAACCATCAGTAGCTGCCATTCTAAGTTGCTGAGCTAAAGGGGAGTGTTGATAAACTGCAGAGCTAGAAAGTCTGCTGTAACCATGATTCTCTGGGCTTGCTTCATCGATTGGTAAATTGTAATGATCAACTATAGAACTTAAAGCTTCTTTAGCTGCTATTGGTTTAACTTTGTACTTGATGATAAGTTCATCGTCAGCCATGCCATCAAGTTCAGATTGAATTTCAGTACTAATCGCAAAACTTGGTAATACAGATGAAAAAACTAATATAAGTAGCGTGATGCTTGAAAATAGTTTTTGTCCCATAGCCATGATAAGAAGCGCCCCTCAGCTCTAGTCCTATCTTTCCTAGTTGTAAGCACCTAACCAACCGAGTACAAAGCTGATAGAGACAGAGTTCTACCTAGTCCTTATAGTGGATCTTAATTAAAAATTAAGCATGAAAATGCTAGAATAAGACCCCGAAAGCAGCCCCCAGTAAGTGAAGTGGGCTGTTATCAGCCAAAAACAGGAGGAATCTAAATGGCATCAACATTAGCAAAAGAAGCTAAAAAACTAAAACCACTAAACGACAAATTAGTAGTGGAAAAAGCTGAAGCAGAAGCAAAAACCGAAGGTGGAATATTCCTACCAAGCGGTGCCCAAGAGAAACCAATTGAAGGCATCGTTATCGCAGTAGGACCGGGCGCACCAGGAGAAAAAGGTGCTCGCTTACCTATGCAAGTTAAAGAAGGTGACAGAGTACTTTATTCTAAATACTCAGGCACTGAAGTCAAAATCTCTAATAAAGAGTTTTTGATCATCGCAGAAAAAGATATTCTGGCAATTATTGAAGGTTAATAAATAGGAGGATAAACCCAATGGCAAAAAAAATACTTAAAGGCGACGAAGCTAGAAGAGCTCTAGCTAACGGTGTAAAAACAGTGGCTGATATAGTATCAGTAACACTTGGACCAGCAGGACGTAACGTGGTGCTCGAGAAAAAATTCGGCGCGCCGCAATCTGTTCGTGATGGCGTAACAATCGTAAAAGAGCTCACTGAGCTTGAGTGTCAGTTCGAAACAGCTGGCGCACAGCTTATGAAAGAAGCTGCTACCAAAACTAACGACATTGCTGGCGACGGTACTACAACAGCAACAGTGCTTGCTGGCGCTATCGTAGAAGCTGGTATGCGTCACTTAGCTGCTCGCGCGAATCCAGTACTCTTGAAACGCGGTATGGATAAAGCGACTGAGCTAGTAGTTGAAGAGTTCAAAGCAATGTCACGTCCAGTTAAATCTAGCCGTGATATCGAGCAAGTAGCGACTATCTCTGCTGCTAACGACAACGAAATCGGCAAGCTTATAGCTGAAGCGATGGAGAGAGTTGGTAAGAGCGGAGTAATCACTATTGAAGAATCTAAATCAATGACTACTGAGCTTGAAGTAACTGAAGGTATGCAATTCGATAAGGGTTACATTTCTCCTTACTTCGCTAATGACACAGAGCGCATGGAAGCTAATTTAGAAGAGCCGTTCGTGCTTCTTGCTGATAAGAAAATCAATATAGTTCAGGATTTAGTTCCTGTGCTTGAGCAAGTAGCTAGAGCTGGTAAATCTCTACTTATTATTGCTGAAGATGTTGAGGGTGAGGCATTAGCAGCACTTGTAATCAACAGCCTCAGACAAGTAATTAAAGTAGCAGCTGTTAAAGCTCCAGGTTTCGGTGACAGACGCAAAGCAATGCTGCAAGATATCGCAGTACTTACTGGCGGCAAAGTTGTTTCTGAAGAAACTGGTGATCAACTAAAAGATACGACACTAGAGACTCTAGGTAGAGCACGTAAAGTGACTGTATCTAAAGAGAAAACCGTAATCGTAGCTTTCGAATCTACTAAAGATGCTGTTGCTCAGCGTGTATCTCAAATCGATAAAGAGATTGAGAAATCAGACTCTGAATACGATAAAGAAAAACTACAAGAGCGCAAAGCTAAGCTCTCTGGTGGTGTTGCTGTAATTAAAGTAGGAGCTCCAACTGAGCCTGAACTTAAAGATCGCAAACTGCGCCTAGAAGATGCTCTTAACGCTACTAAAGCAGCTGTCGAAGAAGGTATAGTACCTGGCGGCGGCACGGCTCAACTGAAAGCTTCTAAGAGATTAGAATCTAAGCTTTCTGAGTTCGAAGGCGAAGAGAGACTAGGTGCTGAAATCATCGTTACTGCACTTCGCAAACCTACATATCAGATTGCTAGCAACGCTGGCTTCTCTGGTGAGGTAGTTATCGAACGTGTGCTTACAGAAAGCAATGCAGAAGTTGGTTTCAACGCTGCTGTTGGTCAATATGTAAACATGTTTGACGCAGGTATAGTAGATCCAGCTAAAGTATCTCGTTGTTCACTACAAAACGCAGTTTCAGCAGCAGGACAAATCCTACTTACTGATGCTGTAGTAGTAGAAGCTAAATCTGAAGAGCCTGCTCACGCTCATGGCGCGGGTATGCCTGGGATGATGTGAGCAAATAGGTGACTTACGTCACCTATTTGCGCTTTCAGCTTCGGGTAAGGGTCCTTGACCATTTCTTGAAGCTTTCACGCAAGATCTTAATTACGAGAAAAAGCACTCCGAAAGGGGTGCTTTTTTATTGGCTTAAACACCAGTCAATAATCTATCTATCTCAGCGATTGCGTAGAAAGGTACTGAAAGTATCTGCCCATCATAAGTTAGGGGTTTAGATGATATTTTTATGCCGGTTTTAATCTTGTTTTCCGCCATAACGATTTTTAAGCTTTTTAATCCACCTTGCTTGCCGGCTTTAACTTCTATCGGAACTGTCTGTCCAGCTATTTTACTTAGAAAATCCACCTCAGCAGAACTGCTGCTGGTTTCGCGTGCCCAATAATATAATTGCGGCTCTTCATATAGAGCCTGCTTAGCTAACAGCTCTTGTCCAACCAACTGCTCGGCAACAGCACCATTAACGGTTGAGCGTTGGCTAGGGTTAAAATCCATAATTTTAGCCATGATGCCAACATCAAGAAACAAACTCTTGAAAAATTTATTAGAAGCATTGGCAGCAAGAGCTGGCTCTTGAACGCTAGTGCGCTTGATTTGATAGAAAATATTCGCTTGCACTAGTAGCTCATAGGCTTTTTTAATTTCTTGAGCATCTAATTCTGGATCTACCCTTGCATACATAAATTTTTTACCAGCTTGCATCGCAGCATGAGTAAAAACTGCCTCTAGATATTTATGCTTAGCAAAATTAGCATACTTACCAAAATCCTTACGATATCCATAAATAATGGCACTCAAAGTTTTATTTACCTGCTCTTGCCTCTCAATTAAGTCAGTTGGATTTGCAAGGTACTGCTCTACGACTGCCGGCATACCACCTAATGCTGCATACTCTTCAATTTCACGAAGCAATAACTCGTGACTAAAGTCATCAAGCGGGCTGGCAAGATCAGCGTTTTGGATTTGCTCCACCAGACCACGATCACCTTGATGCTTAGCAATCAAATACTCATAAAAGCTCATGGGCTTCAGAAATAAAAACTCAACTCTACCAACGGGAATAGAAATACGTCCTGAGTTAAGCAAAAACTCAAGCAAAGAACCAGCCGCAACAACATGCAAGCCTGGCATTTGCTCATAAAAATATCTCATTGCTGTAATAGCTTCCGGACAATCTTGTACTTCATCTAAAAAAATTATCGAATCACCAATTGTAATCTTGATTCCAGTAAGCTGAAATATACGCTCAAGAATTTTGCGCGGATCATTGTCGATAAATATTTTTTTGTACTCTGGTTTATATTCAAAATTGATGTAAACGTAATTTTTGAAATTAGCTTGTGCAAAAGTCTCGATAAGGTAAGTCTTACCAACCTGCCTGGCTCCTCTAAGCATCAGCGGCTGTGGCCTAGTATTTTTACGCCACTTATTTAGCTCTATTTCAGCAAATCTAAACATTACCCCTATATTCTACCCTTTTTACCTAGTTTTTACCCATAAATCCTATAGATTATACATGGTTTATAAGGGATAATCAGCAAGAAATGTGTTATCTTATGCTACAATCTCTTTAAAGTCACAATATTTACGATTTAATCCAATGAATTCAATTGAACTCAAAACTATAAGAGAATTATCACCGCAAGCAAGGACTGCTAATACAACGATGAATAGAAGGACTGCTCTTCTTACAACAGCTTTAGCCCTTTTAGGATGTAAAAAAAACAAGCCTTCCGTTTCGGTCGAACCTACTATAGCTACTACTCCAGTAATTACTCCAAAAAAAATCAATTCTTCAACCATAATTGCTGAACTAAATGAAATAGTTTCGAAGTTACCAGGAAAGCCTAAAATTAATTATTATTCTCCGGGTGAGCACTCAAAGTATGTAGTAATCATTGCTGATAAACACAAATATAATTCGGGTGGTCGCATGCAAGTGAATCCTGAATTAAAACCTGATCTTGATACAGTACATGCTAATACTGTACGTATAATTGAATCCTTACAAACTAGCCTTGGTAATCCGGCTTCAGCATTGTTTTTAGAAGGAGATGTGACTCCGAATGATGAAGATAAAGCAGAGGCTCGCAAGCGTCTTAATAAAGAAGTTAATCATTTGATTGGTGACTTAGATATGAGCTCTAAACAGGCTGTAGTGATTAGATCTAGTGCCTATACGATTTTAGCTTCAGAGAAGGAAGAAACTACTATAAAAACTTTACTCTTACAACTGGTTCGAGCTTATGCTGAAACAGGCGGAGATCTTTCTAATCGTAGAGTTTTACAACTTCTAAACTTTATTATGGGTAAGTTCATCAAGTCTGATGGATACCCTGATGAAGCTAAAATAGCTAATTATAATAATGCGGTCAAAAAACTGTTAAATGAAGCCCCAAGCAATACATTTAAATTAGTTGAGATTCCAGCGAGTGGTAAAAATTTTAAAACCACCTTATTAACCTTGGGAATTAAGAGTCAAACTGGCGTAGATTTTATCAAAACGAAACTTAAAGAGAATCTGATTGATAGAGAAGCAAATACAGTTGCTGCCGTTGAGGCTAGTACTGCTCCAAACCATTACAGTTTGATGTTGAGAGGTGGCGAGCACGTAGATAAAAGCCCTGGTAGTAATTATGGTGGACTTATAGAAATGTTTGAAGAGAAAGGCTTTGGCGTTATAGTTGTAGACCCTAGCGGCACGGTGCTTTAGTCGCGAATTTTCGCGAACGGTAGCTGTAAGCTGAGTTGTTGTAAATGGTCGGGATAGCAAAAACGTGACTAACGTCACGTTTTTGCGCTTTCAACTTCAAGTAGAATAATAATTATGCAGCCTTAGCAAACCTAGCTTGATAACCCTCGGGGAAACGAAGTCTATAGTTAGACTTAGCAACCAAACCTGCAGGCAAAGTCGCTTCTGCAAGCTGCGCTCTAAGACCCCAAGATTCTTTGCCTCCAATAATTGCGGGCAACATATCAAAAGCCATATTTACAATAAAAGAGTTGAAATCGCTACCAAACTTAAGATCGGCACTAGTTGGTTTGAAATAAGTATTCTCTACTCTTAATTTTTCATCAGCTAAGCGTTGAACATCAGCAGGCTCTTGTTCGTGTACAGGAATCCTCTCTCTATACATTTGATATGCACGAAATCTATCCCTGAAAGCTTTCACCGTAACTTCATCAAGTTCCTTACTTTGCATAACCACACGAATACAATCTAGTACATCTGGGAACTTGGCTCTCCCAAAACTTTTATTGACATAATCGAGCAGTGAAATAATTGATTTAATCATGGCATTAGCATAATTAAGATCTGCTTTACTCTGTTTGCCTTGCTCTTGATAACGAGCAAAAGTATGAGTAAGAGATGAACCCGGACTAAAACCAAATCGCGAACTGTTAATCAAAGCATCCATTATTATTTGAGCAAAAAGTTCTTTCTGTTTAGTAGTTGGGGCTTGCGTAGAGATAGCACCTTCATCAAAATTTCCTATGATGATTTTACATTTAGAGTTTGTAGCAGTAGGAGGAATAATTCTTATTCCTTGATTGTGCCCATGTCTATCATGATCAAAAGGTTTACCAGAAAGCAACATATAGAGCTCTGACATAAAGATCGCTTTAGCAATAACCTGTTTAAGATCATCACTACACTTAAGATCATTAAAATGATCACCTTGAATGTCTATAACTATCCTATAGTCATCATTATGATCAAACATCCTAGCCGAGCCAAAGTGAATATCAGCATCTTTATGCTCAATGACTAACCCTTCATATAATTTAGACGCAACATCATTTTTAGCTTTAAGTAAAGTTAAATGCGATTCTTCATTAATATTTTCCGCCGCATGCTCTGCAATTGGAATAAAGGCAGCAATAGATCTACTTCCTTCCTTATCATTTGCTTTTACGTGTTCAAAAGCTTCAACTAATAATTTCAAAATCCCTAATGACCTTTCTCCAGAACCAGGTTTTACCAGCTGTAATGCAAAATTTGCATTTTCAAACCCAGCATAGATGGGATTCTGGCGAATATAATCAGGAGATAATTTAATGCTACGAGTATCTAAATATGAACCAGAACCTCGATGTTCAGCAACTTGAATATGCCGACGTAGATCTGCCGGTACCACTGCATCATAACGAGCCATAAAAGCATCTTCCCTCAATGGATCAGCGGCATATTTAGCTTCATCTAAACCCTTTTTCCAAGCTTTTGGAGTTTTAATAAAACTATGCGCTAACTGCGCTATCTTGGCTCCACCAATCTCTAAAAGAAAATCTTTAAGCCTATAACCGAAACGCTCAGCTTCATCTGTAGATCTTGGGTTATTGCGATCGTTATAAAGTGCGGTCATTAGCCCCGAGACCAATCTAGCCGCCATATGGTCATCAATAACTTCGTCTTGATCCAAATTAGCATCGAGAAATTCCAAAACAATTTTACTTACTTCATAAGCTGATTTATCTCTTCTGCCGTCTTTTGCAGCTTTATGATCCTTATGAGGCGCAAACTCTTTAAGATGATCTCTTAGAACCTGAGCATGTTCTTCAAAAAATCTCTCTCTGCCACCAGCTTCATGTATCTTAGCTAACCAAAAATCTTCACGCTCTTGCCTGTTTACTAAAGTAGAGAAACGTTGTTCGGTGTCATAGACGCGAAATAACTCTGATATCTGAGCTGGACTTACAGTCTCTTTTAGCGGAGCTCCTGCGCATTCAGTCCCCTCTCGCACCGGCTGCGCATGTAATAAAACTCTAGGACCACCTATTGCTGTTACCATCACACCCCCCAGCGTGAAAAATGGTCGGGATAGCAGGATTTGAACCTACGGCCTCTTCGTCCCAAGCGAAG
>CAZQXM010000023.1:0-16361 GCA_964597205.1 uncultured Gammaproteobacteria bacterium | reverse complement strand
GAACTGGGGATAAAGGTGTTGCAGACCTCTGCCTTACCACTTGGCTATGCCGCCGTTAAGTCTCAAGATAAAGCCCGGCGCGTTTAAAACAAACCGTCTTATAAGAGACTTACTTATTCTAGCGCAGCTGAAACTTAAATTTCTGCTAATTAAGCATACTTAATTGAACCTTAAACTACTTAGTGCGTCATAGGCATAAGGGATCCTTCGCGGAGCCTGTAGTGAGCGTCAGCGAACTGCTCAGGATGACATGGATATCAGCAAGACCACTAATCTAAGTCCCACCCGCCGCAGTAGCCCAGCTATCAGGAAGACTGAGGCGCCAGCTGTTAAGGAGACTAGGCGCACCGAGAGCATTGCTCCAGTATCTGATTTTAGTTCTACTAAGCTTGAATACATAGATCCTAGTAAACATGGTCCTATCGCGCAGCTGATTAATGACAATTACCGCGCACAGCTTGGTAAGACCACGCGCAGGTTACTTAGTGGCAAACTACTTAAACAAACTTTAGAGAGAGATTATAACTATGCTGAGTTTCAACGCTTACCACGCTCAGTGAAGAATCTAATTAGATTTGACAGGAATATGAGTAGCTCAGAAGTAACTAAATTTATCGAGTTTATAACTGCTGAGCATCAAATTAATTTTAAAGATTACAAATACGACGCTAGTAAATTTAGAGCTGTTTTTGATAGTGATGGCGAGCTGGTGGATGTAGAGATGCAGGCTGGGCTCAACAACTACATTTCACTAAGTTCTGGCTTTGAACTTAAGACTGCCATTATTAACCTATTCAAGAGACTTAAACAGCGTATGATACTGCGTAAGCGACAAGCTGAGAAGATTAGAGCTAAGAGGCGGGAAGCTAAAGTTAACTAGCCAGTAGCCTTTCAAAACTCCCAAGCTCAATAAGCTGCAGCTCCTTTGGATCAAAAACAAACCTTTCCAGATCCTTGCGAATCTGAGTAAAATCCATCTCTCTGATTTTTCGCAAAACTAAAGCACGCCAGTTAGATGAATTAATCTCCAATACTGGATTGCTCTGTTTAAAAGAATTAATCATCATCGTTTCATTAGGCTCAATAGCTTCTATTAAATACCACAAGAGATCATAGAAATCTCTACCCTTAGCAAATCTTCTACTCATAACAGCATTAATTTTGCCAGCCATTAGAGAAGCTAAATCATAAACCTGCATGCGGAATCCAAAATACTTAATATGATCTACACTTTCGAGAACAGCACCAGCAGGTGGATTAGTATCGATCTCAAACTTCACCGCAAACTTCTCATCCTTATGCCGGCTCAGCTTAAGCTCTTGCAGTACATTGGTGAAATTCAAAAAACAACTATTTACCACTCTAGATTTTTTCTTCATCTCAACATTCAAACCCATGTAAGCAAACTCTCTTTGAATGCCTTCAAGGATAGCGTCAAAATTATATTTCTTAAGATCATAGACAGAAAAATCTAAATCCTCAGAATATCTTCGAATCCTATGCACAATTCTTAGCGCTGTACCACCAAGAAAAGCAATAGAAGCGAAGCCATTATTATCGTAGATGGCTTTCAGAGCAACGATTTGCAAAAATTCTCTTAGCAGATTAAGTTTCTTCTCTGGCGAAGTTTCCGAGTTTATTTCAGTTTTAATTAGATCTAGCATAGTCCTCCAGTAGCTCAATCAGGTTGCTGATCATTGTATCACCAAGCTTAGTGGCATACTCATGCAAAAGAGCAAAATTAATTTGATCCAGATTCTGCAAGCGAAGAGAATCAAAATACTCTGGATCCAGCTCGACCAATGATCTTTTTAAATAGAAGAAATCCAAAAGAGCTTTCTCAGGACTTGCGATAAGGTATCTAGCACTAGAGCTATTATTCGGATCCACTAATAGCGAATTAAAACCCCAGAATAAATCCTGTTTAACCGTTTGATAACTAAAATTACCAAGCGCGTTATTAAAATTACAAGTTTTTCGACTAGAGACAGAAGTAACGGTATAAACTCTCTCTGGAATTAGCTGATAAAAAGACAATGCCCACTCAAGACTGACATAAGAGGGAAAATAAAGCTTATTGGCAATAAAAGGATCATTAAGCTGAGCCAGTACGAATTTATCATTGAAGGTATAGAGACCACGCTTAAGATTAATAAGCCAATTCTTACTCTTCCAATCAACAATCTGCCTGCGCAGATACTCTGGCCGAGGATATTGGTTAATCAAACGATTATCGACAATCAGTAGATTTTGATTTTGCTCCTTGAAGTCTCGGTAATTCATTTCTATATATTACACTTTAATGTAATTTATAGAAATATTATACCACGAACATAGCATTTCTAAACTTCGACATTTTTGTCGAAATACTGAAATAATGATACGAAGCCTAATGCCCACTAACCCCTACCACCTCCCCCCCCTACTCCTTAAGCGCAGCGAGCAATTCGCCCGCATAGCAGAGACCACAACCAAATTCGAGCGCATTATAGAGCTCGGTAAGCGGCTACCTGTTTATCCTGATAGCCTGCGCACAGACGAGAATCAAGTTAAGGGCTGCACTTCTGTTACCTATGTCCACGGGGACTATAGAGACGGTTTAATGCATTATCAAGGTGATTCTAATTCCACTCTAGTGCGCGGACTCTTAGCCTTATTAGTAGAATCATGCTCAGGTATGAAGCCAGAAGATGTGGCAGCCATAGATCCCAAGTTCGTTGAAGGGATGGGACTAGCTGAAGCACTCACTATGTCAAGAGCCAATGGTTTTGGTAACACCCTCATGATGATGCAAAACATCGCACGAAAATATGTCTAAAAAGATTTTTATAATTTGCGGAGAGCTTAGCGGCGAGTCACACGCAGCCAGAGTGCTCTATGAATTAATAAAACTACAACCCAATTTAAAAGTCCATGCTATGGGCTCTAATCTACTTAGTGAAATGGGCGCCAAAATAGTAGTAGATTACAAGACTTATAGTTTTAGTGGTTTCACTGAAATCATACGTAATTTACCGCGCATAATTAAACTTAAACAACAATTACTCGATGAAATTGAGAAGTTTAAGCCAGACCTAGTTCTAGGAGTGGATTACAGTGGGCTTAATCTGGAGATAGCAGCAGCCCTTAAACGCAAGCTCGGTGATAAGCGACCTAAGTTCGTGCAATATATAGCACCGCAACTTTGGGCATCTCGTCCTTATCGCATCGCTAAAGTGAAACGTAACGTGGATAAAGTTCTCTGCACTTTACCTTTTGAGCAAGATCTCTATACTAGGCATGGAGTTCCGGTAACTTATGTAGGCAATCCAGTTGTCAGTTCATTAATTCCAGCAACTACTAAAGCAGAATTTCTGCAAGCCTTTCTGAAATCCAGCGGCGGCACAGTAGAGCAGTACCTCGATGAGAAACAACTACTGCTAGGAATTTTCCCTGGTAGTCGTGGTTCTGAGATACGTCAGCTACTACCTAGTTTCGTTAGTGGCGCACGCGCGCTTAGAGAGAAGTTACCCAATAGCAGGTTCGTACTGGCTAAAGCCCCCACTATATCTATGTCTCAGCTCTTCGAGGCTGGGCTTAATAACAACACTGATCATAATGGTAATACTCTAATAGAGATTTTAGAGCCTAAGATGATGTTCAATGCTAATCAGAAACTACTCTCAGCGGCTGACATACTTTGGTTATGCTCAGGAACCGTGACTCTTGAAGCGGCTCTCTACTCTAAACCGCATTTACTTACATACAAGGGTGACGCTCTTAGCTATAGGCTCTATAAGATTTTTAGAACTATAGATATGGCTGGCTTGGCTAATATTATTGCGCGCAAATTTATAGTACGAGAATTCTTGCAAGATGATGCTAATGCTGATAATTTTATTAAAGAAACTCTCTCATGGCTAAGCCCAAGCTATCTAAATGGTGGTAATTTGGAGTTCAGTGATTACTATAAACAACAAAGCCAAGAACTTAGTGAGCTTAAAACTAAACTTAGTGGTTATAATACTCAAGAGCTAGTAGCCAAGGAGATTCTATGCCTACTTTAATCGGCAACGAAAATATAGGATTCGAACTTAAGCTTACTGGGCTTAGAGAAGAAGCTGGGCAAAGTTTAGAAGATTACGAATTAATATTCCATATCAATGGGAGCACTAGGGTCTTTAGTAATCAGCCTGTTATCGCAAGAGCAACTCCACACTTGGTAGAACTTAATAATCAAACTGTTGGTAGATTTACTTTCAATATCAAACCACATAATGAAATAGAAAAACTAAGTAAGCAGATCAATGATTTCATTAACAACCCTAAACGAGAAGAAATGTTTTTCGAGCCAGCTGATCCAAGTTTCGAACTGCGCATAGAACGCACCAGACATAGTGAAGATGAGTTTAAAATCTATCTCTGGATAGATGGCGGCAATAGTAGCAAGCTTGAATATACTTGGGATGCTGAAGGGCTTAGATTTTTAGTAAGCAAAAGCAAGTTACAAAACTTTCAAGACTTGTTGCAAAATCGTTCAGAGCAAGGCATAGCATAATCGACACCGATGTGTCGATTATGCGCTTTCAACACGAGTGCACAATCTGAATGCCGCAATAATACCTACTCCTTCACGTAAGGTCCAGCTATAACTACGTTTAACTTCTCTGGATGTATATGTTTGCGCGCTGCAGCATTAACTTGCTCAAGAGTCACAGCATTAATCAGTTTAGAATAATTCTCTATGTAATCATTACCAAGCCCATGTAACTGTATACCCGAGAGCACACCTAATAACTCTTCATTACTACTTAGATTACGCGCAGCAAAAGAACCAGTTAGATATAACTTATTCGCTTCTAAATCTGTTTCATTAACACCCTCAGCTAAGAACTGAGTCAAAGTATCTTTGGTTAGTTTAATTGCTTTGTCGACGTTAAACGGATTACAACCAAGAGTAATAGTGAAGCCACCAGCTCCCAGACTGGCTTTGAAGTTAGAACGGATATTATAAACCAATCCATGCTCATCTCTAACTACTAGTCCTAGCTTAGAAGATAAAGGTCTACCACCTAAGCTGTAGTTAGCTAATAGAGTTGAATAGAAATCCGGATGAGACCTAGAAATCTCTGTACTATGACCGATATTAATTTCAGTTTGCTCTTTTTTCGGCATCAAGAAAACTGCTTCTGTGCCATTAGCCGCCTCTACATTGTTTATAGTTGGTTTCTCTAGCGCGCTAGTGCCACCAGGATTTAAAGTTTTAAAGATACGACCAAGCTTAGCTTTAATCTCACCTTCAGTGATATCACCAACTACCGAGATCAGCATATTAGCTGCTGTGTATCTATTAGCATAAAAGTCTTTTAACTGTTCTATAGTAGTTCCATTTACAGCAGTCACTCTTTCAGCAATAGAATTAGAGTAGTAAGGGTGATTAGCTGGGAATACTAGCCTAGAAAGCTCTCTAGAAGCGATTCTTGAAGGGTACTCATCTTCTTGTTTAATAGCAGATATAGTCTCAAGTTTAAGCTTAGAGAGTTCTTCATTACTAAAAGCTGGACCCTTAAGTATTTCATCAGCCAGATCAAGAGTTTTATCCAAATTCTTACTTAATGAACTAATACTAATTTCAGCGTATTCTTTATCAGATCTAAAATCTATCTCTGAACCATAAGTATCAAGCAAGTCACTAATCTCGAATTTATCATGTCTAGTACTACCTCTATCAAGCATCTGAGCCGTTAGATAAGCACGTCCTAGAGTGCTAGCTCCATCAGTCACAGAACCAGCCATGACCATCGCAGAAGCGTAGACTATAGGCAAATTATGATCTTCTTTAAATATCACCATCGGCCCACCTTCATACAGTGGGAAATTTTTGATACGCAAAGTAGATTTACTAAGCTTCTTAGCGTAATCTTTAGCGTATTGAGGTTTAGTAAGAGCAAGCAAGCGTTTCATCTGCTTAGGATCTATGCGCTCAACAGCACCAGCACCAGAAGCATAACTGCGATGTCCGCCCGCAGCCAGTACAGCAGCTTCAGTATCCTCAGCTACTAATGAGCTCGGGGCTTTAGTTGGCAAATATCTAGCTACGGTTTCATTAGTTCTAATAAAATACTTAGAAGCGATTCTTGATAAATCTTCAAGCTTAACTTTATTAATTATGTCGACCCAATCTACATATTTAGTCCAATCATTAGCAACCATCTCGAAATAAGCGATCTGCAAACCTTCTTCATAAGCACCATCACGCTCATAGATACTAGATGCTTCAATTCTAGATTTGGCACGACTAAGTTCTTCAGCCGTTATATTAGTTTTCATTGCCTCAAGCTCAGCTTCTATAATGGTTTGGACTTTAGCGATATCAGCGTCAGGGCTTAAATTAACCATAATCCTAAAGACAGTAGGATCCAAATTAGACTCTGAGTACCCTGACACGCTAAGCGCGAGTCCAGTATCAACAAGCTTCTTATAGAGTCTACTGCTAGTACCACCGAAGCCTATATCACCAAATAATTGCAGAGCGGCAGTGTCCGCATGCGCAAACTCTGGCACATGGAAAGCCATCGCTAACAATTTCACAAAACCTTCTTCATGAATATCCACTTCTTTATAAGCTATTTGCTCTGGCTCTTTAGCAACTGGTGGCTTAGCAAGAGTGCTGGCTTTATGTGGAGAAAAATATCTATCAATAAGACTTAGAGCTGTGGTCTTCTCGAAATTACCCACTAGAACTACAAGAGCATTATTAGGGTGATAAAAAGTCTCATAGAACTCACGCATAATCTTAGAATCGATATTATGCAAATCATCAATCCAGCCAATGATTGGATTATGGTAAGGATGCACATCATAGGCAGCGGCTTTAAGACTGCGATAAACAATACTACTTGGACTATTGTCTCTACCTTCTAGTTCTGAAATCACTACACTGCGCTCTAGCTTCAGTTCATCTTGATTAAGCTTGGCATTGCGCATGCGATCAGACTCTATCTTCATCGCTAGCTCAAGATACTCAGGCGCGAAGTTCTCGTAATAAGCAGTGTAATCGTCACTAGTGAAAGCATTGAAAAGTCCACCCTTAAGTTCTATAGATTGAGCAATCTCGCCTTTGCGGAATTGTTTAGTGCCTTTGAACATCATATGTTCTAGGTAGTGCGCAAGACCAGTGTAGCCATTTCGTTCATTACGACTACCAGCTCTATACCAAACCTGAAAGCTAACCAGAGGAGCCTCAGAATTCTGTTTTAAGAGAATCTTGAGACCATTGTCGAGTTTATACTCTTCAATAGCTCCATAAGACTTAACGTGCGTGACTTTTGCCATAACTTTTCCTTGATTTAATAGCGTAAACAACAGTAAAAATGTAAAAACATAAGTAAAAAGCTTTTTATATTTATTCACGAGTCTCTGCATTTGCTAACATTACAATATTAACCTTATGACAGTAACTAGCAAGATTAAGACAATACATTTCGAGCTTATTAGCCCAGATAAGCAACTAATCAGCGAAAATGTATTGCAAGTAGTAGCAGTTGGCGAAAGTGGTGAGTTCGGGATATTGCCCAACCACGCTGATATGGTGGTTAAACTCGACTCTGCACCCCTCAGATATTGGGGACAAGATGGAGTAGAGAATGTTGTTGCCGTACTTGGTGGAGTGCTTGAAGTCAAGGACAACTCTATAACAGTGATTACCGATTTTGCCATATTAGGAATAGATATAGACGCCGCTGCCGCCGAGCAAGCCGCCCAAAAAGCCAAAAAACAGCTAGAGATACGCGATAAGCCTAGATCAACTGAAGAAGAGAAGCAACTACTATTGATGGAACATCAACTTAAAATAGAATTACTTAAAATCAGAGCAGCAGAATTATACAAAAATCTCTAACTGCTAGAATATTTATCGCGGTGATGGTAAAGACCTGTGAACAGGTCAGGTGAGAAATCAAGCAGCCATAAACTTTAGTTTTTAGGCATCATCGCATTTTTTGTAGTGAAAGAAACCCTTAGACAACACCCAGCAATTCAAGGCTTGGATTTTAACCTCGCTCGCGCCCCAGGTCGTATTAGTTTTAGCAAACATTGTGACTACGTTAATAACGATCTCATGTATTTTGCTGATGATAGAAGCACTTATGTCGCAATCAGCTCTAAAGATGGATCAGGACTAGTGGAGTTCTATAATACAGACCCTAAGTATCCTAGTTTCACTAGTAATAAACTTGTCGAAGAGATAGAGAAGAACTCTTGGTTAAGCTACCCGATTGCTTTACTAAGAATACTTAGAACAGATTATTCACTAAATTTAGATAATTTAGATTTAGCAATAGTAGTTAGCAGCGAAATCCCAGCAGCCGGTGGTCTTAGCTCTTCGCACGCACTATTACTAGCACTAGTCATTGCTATCGCTAATCGCCTAGAGATCCAAGCTCTACTAGAAGCACTAAGAAATAAGGACGCGCAGATACTCAAGCTATTACAAAGAGTAGAAATAGCTAGAGGATTCAACTCCGGACTTGGAGACCCTGCCGCACAACTGCTCTCTAAGAGCGGCGAACTAGTACTAGTAAGATTAGAACCAGAACTTAAATATAACTATCTCAAAATGCCAGAAGATATGGCAGTTATAACAGCACCAAGTTTTATCCATGCTGACAAAAGTCTGCCTGAGTTTGCTGAAGCCAACGCTAATATAGCTGCCTATAAAACCCTTAATGAATTATCAGAAAAATTATTCAAGACTCATTATCTAGGTGATGCTCTGCTTAAATCTTCTGAAGCTGAAATTAAAACTGCAATTAGCAGCATTGCTGATAAGAGACTAAGAGGTTTAGCTATTTACGCGCTTAGTGAAGGCGCCAGGCTTAAAGCCCTAAAATTAGATTCAAGTGGCAACTTACTAAAAAAACTAGGTGCTCATCTTAATTTGTCACACGCTGGCGAGAGACTCTGCGCAGATAATATGCGCCAATGCGATGTTATCCCAGAACTTAGCCTGGCTGAGCACCATGGTTACTACGGTGCTAGCACTAAGGCTAACGACCAGCTGCAGAGCCTAGCCACTAGCCTAGAAGGGGTTTATGGCTCATCTATTAGTGGTGCCGGCTTAGGTGGTAATAATATTATCCTGTGTTCACGACATCGTGCTGAGAAAATCAAAGCAGAATTAATAGAAAAATATTATCAAACTAAAGGACTTCAAAAGCAAGCCCTGCAAGAAGTTCATATCAGCAAGTCATCCGACTCTGCTTGTTTATTAGTTTGATGGCTTCGTTTGATGACGTGGCTATTTGGGCTTAGAATTAATAAGTGCGCTACGAGCTCTATATATTTAATAAAGCCAATAACAAGGGTCTTGCACGCTGGGATCTAAAAGCTGACGAGAGCCACCCTATAGAAATTCTCTATAGTAGTAATAAATTTAAAGCAAGGCGCAGTGATTTGCCGCAGCTAAGTGATTTTCTCAATAATCTATCACAGCAATTTAGAGATAACCCTAAGCTAATTAGTTTTTTTAAAGCATATTTCAACTCTAGTATTTTTATTAGTTTAGAGGATGATTATCACCATTTAGCTATCTACAAGCCAGAATTAAAGCGCTTAATACTAGATGCCGAGTTGAATCCTAAATTATCTCCGCTTTATCTATTTTCCTTCTATTTCTATTTGGCGCGCAATATCGGCAAATTATCGGAAGATGAAATCTATGCTGAATTACCTGAGTTTCTCTCAGCCCTAGATCCTAAGGTTTTAACCAAGCTCAAAAGCAGTCTAGAAGAGCTGCCTAGCTATGATGCTGGTGGGCACCTGGTTAACTATTTAAATAAAATCAGCAAGCCAGCAGCTAATTCTTATAAGCTCACCCAATTATTACGCAACCGCGCCCTAGCTGGCAAAATGCCTTATAGACTTGAACGCTATGAAGAGATAACTGAGATCAATGAAGCCGGTGAACTTGGTTGTTTTAGTAGTGAAGCTGTTACCGAATATTACGAAGCTCTTAAAGAGGATCTAGCTGCTGGCGAAAGTGATGTACAAGAATATTATGAGCATTTAATAAGAGCGCTTAAAATTCTAGATTTGAAGATAGTCGCTCAGCGCGGCTCAAGAGTGGCTCACGAACAGGGTCCTATACTTATCAACTCTGGCACTATTAGCCTTGCTGAAGATCTTGAACTAGAAATTAAAAAATTCAAATCCAATCTTATTTCAACGCTAGTTAAAAGTACCGAACTTTTATCAGAAGCTGGTCTAAAGATAGATGATGATTTTAACCGCGATGAAATTGATTTTAATATTTTCTTAGATGAGCTTACTTATCTAAGCAGTCAATCCTATAGCCCTAGATCACGCTACGACAAAGTACTAATACAAATAGAATCTAAAATTGAAAAATATTTCACTAAGCTTATCGCTCTGGTAAGAGTTAATCTAGAAGCTAACGACCTGCTCAATATCTATGATGAGATTAGAGAACTAGAACGTGGTCTACTACACTCGTTCATCGATCTTAAACAAGGCTTAGCTAAGAGCCCTGAGCATCGCAACTGCGCTGTAATCTTCGTACAGAGACCATCATCCAGATCTGGACATTTTATCCCGAGAATATTATTAGGCGAAAATCTCTATGTAGAAACTGACCTAGAGTCTGAGGAGCATAGACTTAAGGCTTTACCATTTAACTTCGTTTGTCCGAGTTTTACTAATGTAGCTACTGGAATTGATTCATTCTTCGAGAATGCTTCTATCTCTATAGTCACCGATAAAGATACAGGCAAGCCAGATATCAAATGGGCTAACGCTGAGGATCTTGCTATTAGCCTGGCGCCAGATTTTTATCAAGCAATTAAAACTGCTAGTGATAATGGTAGAAGATTTCACTATCAGCTTGAAACCACACTTATCGGACCTTTAATAGATTTATTTCGCTATCTGCTAGAGTTTGAGATTAGTAATTTAGCGAGTATAGAAGCGGCTGGTGCTCAAAATGAACTACGAAAACTAACCAAAACCTACCAAGATGAAATCATCACTGCTACTGAGTTCTGCCTTGATTATTATTTACTTGAAGATTACCTCGATGAGTATATTAATCGCGAGGGTTTAAGTAGAACTGAAGCTATTTATGAAATACTGCCGCAGCTAAGCGACTTGCAGAAAGACGTAGCCGCTTATTGTATTGCAGCGCGCAAAGGCTTAAGCCAAGAAATAAAAGAATTCAAAGCTGAAATTCAAAAACAAAATATAAGCTACAGCGCTAAAGCCAAAGTCATTTCTGATCAATTAAGCAGCTACGCTAATAAATCCGAAACTAGAATATTTATCAAGCAATATATTCGCTACCCAGAATCTACTGCCCGTAAAGAGTTACTCGCTGCTAATAAACGCTTCGCCAGAATAATAGTTACTAGTGATAAGCACAACGCTGATGCTGATTACTATTATGATTTCACGGTAGCTCCTAGTCGTATTGATTTCGGTAAACACGTAGTAGCCTCCGTTACAACCCTGATGGGACGCATGCTTGGAGCTGATGACCTTGAATCTCTTAGTGTTGGTAAACACTATATAGATCTGGTTAGCAAGTGCCGTAATAGTATGTTTGAGAGCAGCGCAGAAGCTGGCTCAGCTAAAGTTGCTGAGAATAGTTGCCGCGCAGTACAGTACGCTAAAGCCATAAGCTTCCAAGGTATGTTCCAGTCACTTGGTTGCGATGGTCAAACTATAAGAGCCACTATTAATACTAGAGACAATAAATCTGTCGGCTTGCACGTGATGGAACATGGCACCATGGCATCAACTGGTTATTGCATCACTAAAGAACCATTGTTTATCATTCTTGCTCTTAATCTAGATGCTGACGGACTTCTGGAGAAACTAGGTATTAGCGATAAAGCTGCCAGAGATGAGCTTAGAGAACTGATCGAGAGTATACTAGCGCGCAAACAAGAATTCATTTCAAGCATAGATTGGCAGATCTTCGCCTATGAAGAAATGCTTAATTCTGCCACTGTTAGAAAATATCTTAGTGACCCAGAATTACCTTGGTTGCCTAACACTTACGCTTTAACAGCATTAGTTAAACAAATTGGCACCAATGGCGATAATTTAGCTGAGAGAGAATATTCACAGTTAGCGGCTAAATTAATTGAATACTCTAGATTACTCAATGAGACTGGTGTTATACAACGCACCCAGATCATGAACGATGCTATTCGCCGCGCACTAATACTGCAAGGTTCCAAGCACAGTGCTCAAGAGGCTTACCCAGAATTAAGCATAGCTTTCAATGCTGCTTATAAAGGCAACGTATCTGACGAGAGAGAAAACGCCAATCAATATTTAATTGCTGTACTACTCCACGAAAGCCGCTATATTAAGAACGCTAGCGAGCCGAGCGTAGCTAAATTACTCGCTCATCAATTCAGCAAGTACCCACTACCAGGCGAGATTAGAGTTTATGACCCTCTAGTTGATCCAGACGTATTTATGGGCGGCGAACTTAAAGCTAGAGCAGAAGCCTGCGAACAAGATTTATTAAAACTCTTCTCAGGTTCAGCTAAAGCACTAGAACCTGAAACCTTAAAAGCCTCAGCTAAGACTTACGGGTCTGATGCTATTAATTGGCCTTGTATCCAAAAACGCTTAGCAAACGGTGTTGAAGCCACTATTAAATCTCTAGGCTCTAGCCTTAAATACTACGAGTTATATAACAAAGGCTTCTACAAAAATCCACTTAAAGCTTACCAAGGTGTAGATGTAATTCAATTAAACGCTGAGCACGATGATCTATTAATATTCATGCAAGATTTAGTAATGGTGCGCAAAGTTATGCGCTCTAATAAAGCTAATTCACTTCTAGTATTAATCGACAACCCTCAGCAAGGTAAAAAGCCTCTACTTGATTACGATAGTAGCCTCGAGTGGTTAGCCTTAGGCGGAACCGTAGGCTCGCATATGATAGCTTCTGATCGCTATGAAGAATGGCGCAAAACTATCCATGATCAATCAATTTGGGCACGTAAATTTATTCGCAAGGTTATACTAGAAAATCAAGTCAAAAACGGTGAGGAAGCGGATCTTAGCGAACTCAGAGCACTGAGCATCGAATTACAAAGCGAACTAGAAACTACTATTCGCTTTATTGATATTAAGCGTGATTTTATTTGCGAAAAATACTACGAAGCCAAAGAAATGGCAGCTAGCACCAAATCACTCAATAGATACAGAGAGATACTCGAGGTTCTAGGCAAAGTGGCTAACTATAAATCAATAGATGAAATGGATTTTGGTGATTGGTTAATATTAGGTGGTCGTTGGATACTTAACGGTGAAACTAAAGACAATATCGAATATATACTAAGACTTTTCGATAATTCAGAGCAGCTTAGCAATATCAGTAAAAAAGCTCACGACATTATGAGTCTCTTCGTTATTCACGATAGAGCAATCCCTCTTGAGCAGCAGCTTAGAATGGTAGTTAACGCAGGTTCCACTAAAGAAGCGGATCTTATTAGCAGTTCAGCAGCTGATAGTCTAGAATTCAGAGCAGCAGGATTTAAGAATAGTAAATTAGTTAGCACTAGATTGGCTAGTTACAGAAAAAGTCTTAGCAACCTGTCATTGCAAGGAGGCGTAGCCGATAAATCAATCAACAACGCCCAACTCATTAAACTCTACGAACAAGCCTCCACCAAATACGAAACCGAATTCACAAAAGGCAACACAGAACTAGCTTCAGAAAGCCTAGGTCAAATATTATTCGCAGCCGAGAAACTAGCAACTAATTTACTTGAAAGCAAAAATCTAGCAACTAAAGAAGAAAGACAGATACTTAGTCTCTTTACTAATCAAAAAATAGCTAATGATGAAATAGTTAAGAAATTATTTGGTGATCATAGGCACGATGGCGGTCTTTTCGCACGTATAGCCGCCAAATGCCAGTCAGAGACAGAGTTTAGCGAACTGAGCAAGCTCGGTGAGATGCTTTACTATGCTCAGCTCGGCATAATGACCATCACTATTAATGATGAGAATGAACTGATTAATCAGCTCTCAGTATTCTTCGATCAATACCTTAACGTGCACGAAGAAGATTATCCACCTTATATGTTCCATAAGCTTTGCGCTGGTGAGTCTTATGGTTTTAATATCAACTACTTTATGAGCCCAAATCTACGCGAGAAAATGTTTAAGCTTGCGCATAGTACTGGAATTAAAATTTATAGAATATTGCATCATTTATTAGCTAAGCGCTCAGTACTTAAAGGCAGTACTAGAGAGTATCGCGATGCGCTTATCGGCGATCATGAGAATGGCATTATACCTATCGGTTATCAGCACGAAACTATTTGCCTAGAAGAGAGAATGTGGGATTGCATGCGTGCTCTGCGTAATTTTGTGCGTAATTACCACGATAGACACCCTCTGCCTATTATTCTTAAAGGCAAAGATGCGACGGTTGAGAAGTTGTTTAAATACAATACTGGTGCTAGAGATTTAACCTGGCTTGCTGGACTAAGTAACATCGGCAAACACTCCTGGGATCTTAATTGTGTGATTAGATCACCATTATTAAGAGAGCTGCCAATCCCTGATGAGGAAACAGGTAAAGAACATATAGCTGTTTCGGTTTTCACCCCGTATTTGGGCAACAATGGTGAAATTAAACAAATCTACACTGCTTTTAACCCAAGCGTTATTCAAGAACAGAATCTAGAGTTTATTTCTCCTTACGCCGATAGACCTAAAGACTTCGACCTTAACTACGAAGGATTCGTCCATGCTCTAGTCCTACTTGAAGATGAGAAATTACCTATTGCTGATTTAACTATGTCGGCTCATACTCACCCACAATATATCAGCATGCAGACACTGGATTGGGGAATACCAGAGACCTGGTCTTTCCTTAGTATGAGACAGATGTACTACAAAACTGAACTTGCTAAGATACTAAAGAAATCAGAGCTTGAAAGCCTCTCACAGATTGAATTCTACGAGAAAGAATTCAATAGCATAGAAGCGGTAGCAGCCGAAATAATCCCAAGATTAACTAGAGCCAAGTCAGAGCATTTAGATACTTGGATTTTAAAAGCTAGTAAAGATTCTGGTGGTAGAGGTATTAGTAATCAACTTAGTTTAAGTCGTGAGCTGCAAGCGATGGCAGAATTTATCTACACTAAGACTCGCACTGATGATGTTGTGATGCAAGAGTTCGTACCTAATAATGCTAGATCATTCACAGCAGCTCATTTCCTAGATAGCATCGAAGAGAAATTCGTCGAACAAGGTGTAGCTATAGAACAAATCACACCTTACGAGAAAATGTTCTTCGCTATGCGCAGCTTCCAGAGTCTAAGTGGCATTAAGGGCTATCTCTTCTCGGTTAATATCGGCTCAGCGACAGTAAACGCTGGTCAAGGAGCCAAAATGTTCTATGGTGAGCCAATTGGCATTATGCCTTTGTATTTCGCTGGTAAAGTACAAAAACTAATGGATGAGTATGGTGAAACCCTGCTTAAACAAGCTATACCTCTACATGCTGAGGATTTTGCGGCAGCCAATAATCTAAAGATCACTCAAGATCATGGCTTTAGCAATAAATTCATGCTCAATGGTCTCTTCGACTATATTCCATATTTCTATATTCACGATACTGGTCGTAACTATAAAATCATCGCAGAGGACAATTCAGCCGGTGGTTTGAACTACTATTACATCAAAAATGGTCAGCGTATCAGCCTATGTCGCGGCGAAGATATAGTAAGCTCGCATTTAGCCTTAGAAAATTTAATGAAAGAGCGCAGTGATGATAGCTATATAGATATTGGACTTGCTGTTATAGAACTTAATAGTGGACTAGGTCAAGCGAACCTATTACAAAACGCTATAGAAGAAGCTTGCCCTGAAAATAAAGATTTATTCCTGGAATGGACTATAGACTTGGCTGTGCTTGGCAGAGCCTATCATAATTACAGATCTTCAAGTAGCTTTAAAGATATTTCAGCAAGCTCTTGAGAACTTAAAGTATCGAACTCTGCCCATAATTCTACGATGTCTTGTTTATGTTCATCGAGCTCTGGATTAGTGTCTAAAAATTCTTGCAAACTGTCATAGTATCTATAACAAGTAATTGCTCTATAAAGATCAAGCGCCATTGAAGCATATAAGCCAGTAGCTTTTTTAGTACAAGATTCAAAGAATCTAGTTACTAATACCATTTGTTCGCCAGTACCATGTTTATTGAGATGCAGCTCAGAATTAATCTTGGCTTTTGGTAATTTTTTTGATGACTTATTGCTTGAATCCATGCCCTAATTAACCAGAATTAGGTTAACGCTAGGTTAAGGAATTTATGAGATATTGCTCAT